>JBEGRI010000001.1:0-60118 GCA_041180525.1 Actinomycetota bacterium
GATTAGCAAAAAAGAGTTTGCCTTGGCTAAACCTGAGTTAAGAATTGTTAATGCTTCGCGAGGTGGAATTATTGATGAAGCAGATTTGTTTGAGGCACTCAGCAATAAAAGAATTGCAGGAGCAGCTTTAGATGTTTATGTTAATGAACCACCTAAAGATTCACCACTACTTAGCTTGGATAACATTGTGCTCACCCCACATCTTGGTGCTTCAACAGAAGAAGCTCAGGAGAAAGCGGGTATTTCTGTTGCTAAAAGTGTTCGTCTGGCTTTAGCTGGAGATCTGGTTCCCGATGCTGTAAACGTTGCAGGTGGGGTGGAGATCTGGTTCCCGATGCTGTAAACGTTGCAGGTGGGGTTATTGATAACTCTGTTAAACCCGGTATCGCCTTAATGGAAAACATGGGTCAGTTGCTTTATGGCATCACTGGTGGAAATGTTTCAGCCATCGAAGTTGAAGTTAGAGGTGAAATAGCTGATAAAGATGTCAGCATCTTGAAACTTGCCGGGCTGAAAGGTTTTTATCTCAACCAAGTTGAAGAACAAGTTAGTTACGTAAATGCACCGCTACTAGCTTCAGCTAGAGGAGTTGAAGTCAGGCTCAGCACAGATTTACGCAGTGAAGAGTATCGCAACGTGACAACAATCAAAGCTTTGCTAAAAGACGGTGGCAGCGCTTGGGTCTCTGGCACTGTGATAGGCCCGAAGTTGATTCAAAAGTTCACCAATATCAGCGGCTATGACGTGGATCTAAGCCCTGCCGAAAATATGATTTTGACGATTTACGCTGACCGCCCTGGTGTCGTTGCGGTTTACGGGAAAGCTTTTGCCGAAAACAACATCAACATCGCAGCCATGCAAATTGCTCGGGATGCCAAAGGTGGCAAGGCATTATCAGTTATTACCGTCGATTCAGCTGTTGCACCAGAAGTGCTAGAAAAGCTGGCAACTAACATTCAGGCAGAGATGATGAAAGCTGTGAAACTAAATCTTGCCTAAAGGCTAGGTTCAAAAGAAAGCTCTAAGCCGCTTTCTATCCAAGCCTCGGTTCCCCCAGCAACCGTCACAGCGTCATATCCCTGACTGGTCAGATAATCGGCAATCGTGTTCGATCTACGGCCAGATTTGCAAATGCAAAAAATCCTTGCACCGTCATCTAGTTTGGCCAGTTGACTTGGCACCTCACTCATCGGGATGTGATGTGCTTTGGGGACATGCCCTTCCTCCCATTCATAGTCCTCACGGACATCTAGGACGAAGCCACCCGAATTGATGGTGTTAGCCAGTTCAGCGATTGTTACCTCGGTTGCCATGCTCATTACCTCCAGTTCTAAGTTTAGGTAATCTTGAAGTGTTAGATCCCTTTAGTAAAGAGGTTGTTATGTCCAAGTTGAAACTAGCCTTCACAGCAGCTCTTTTAGTTGCCTTAGTTCCTGTTTTAAGCTCTTGCTCACCAGGCAAACTCGACATCAGCAATGTTACGAACATCATTGACATTCGTTCAGCAGATGACTTTGCTGAATCCCACATCGTAGGAGCAATCAATATTGATGACTCGCAGGGCGATCTTGTTGCCCTTGCTTCACCTCTGATCAAGACCGGCAAATATTTCCTTTATGGCAATGACGATGCTAGTGTTGCCGATGCCATTTCACGACTTGCACAACGTGGCTATACAGATCTGACTAATCTCGGTGATTTTGCAAACGCTCAGCGAATACTTCCGCTTGGTGTTTCTAAGTAATGTCATCTGAATCCTGGGATAAAAAGTATTCCACTGAAGAGTACATCTACACCAAGGATGCTAATCGCTTTGTTATTGAGTATGCCGAAAAACTTTCTGGTAAAACTGCTATTGACTTAGCCGGTGGGGAAGGGCGAAATTCCATCTGGCTAGCCAAAGAAGGTTACACAGTTGAAAACATAGATTTTTCTTCTGTTGCTTTAGCAAAGTTTTTGAAGTTTGCTGAGGAAGAAAATTTAGCAGATAAGTGCATAGCAACCGAAGCGGATGCAACTAACTTTAGTGCCCAACTCGGTAAGGTCGACTTAGGTGTTATCGCTTATCTACACATCCCACTAGATCAACTTGAAAAGGCAATAATTCGTTTAGCGGAACATATTGCTCCTGACGGTCACCTCTTAGGTGTTTGGCATTCGGCTGAAAATGGCGAGGATTTCTCTGGACCGAAAGATCGTCCAAGCCTTGCCTATATGAATCAAGTTCTAGGCAAAACCAACCTTGAGATAGTGGCTCTAACTAACCGAGAAGGCCAGATTCAGACCAAAGACGGGCTCAAACCCTCATGGACTCTTGTTGTGCTGGCTAAAGCTTCAAGCCTTTAGAGCAAGTAAAGTTGTTCTGGGCAACTAACCCCATGAAATCAAAGGCAGTTATTGATGACCAATCCGGTTGAATTCAAGGTCTATCCAACCAATCATCCGACTAGCGATGCTGATCGTAAAGCAATTCTTGAAGCACCTGTTTTTGGAGCGAAATTTACCGACCATCAAGTAATCATCGAATATTCAGATGAGTTGGGTTGGCATTCACCGCGAGTTGAGGCTTATGGGCCAATCATGATGGACCCTGCATCGGCAGTTTTCCATTACGGCCAAGAAGTCTTTGAAGGCATCAAGGCATATCGACATAAAGACAACAGCATTCACACTTTTCGCCCAGAACAGAATGCCAAAAGATTACAAAAATCAGCACATCGGTTAGCTTTACCTGAACTACCTACCGAGTTGTTTATCGAAAGCTTAAGACAGATAGTTTTAGCCGATGAAGCTTGGGTGCCAAGCCCAGAGGGTGAGAAGACTCTTTACCTGCGTCCCTTTGAGATTGCTATGGAATCATTTTTGGGTGTTAGAGCAGCAACCAAAGCTGAGTATCGAGTTATTGCCAGCCCAGTTGGCTCATATTTCCCTTCTGGACTAAAACCAGTTCAAATTTGGATTTCACTAGATTCAGCTAGAGCAGGAAAATATGGAACCGGTGAAGCTAAAACTGGTGGTAACTATGCAGCTAGTTTGCTGGCGCAAAATGAAGGTAAAGCTAACGGTTGTTCCCAGGTTCTGTTCCTAGATGCAGAAACTCATACCTATTTAGAAGAACTCGGTGGCATGAACATCTTCCTTGTATACAAAGATGGCCATGTGGTCACACCTGAACTTGATGGAACAATACTTCGAGGTATCACCAGAGATTCCATCATTCAATTAATCAAAGACCGTGGAATATCCATTGAGGAACGCCAAGTAAGTTTGGCTGAACTTGAGCAAGGTTACACTTCAGGCGAGATTTCAGAAGTTTTCGCTTGTGGTACGGCTGCAGTAATAACGCCGGTAGGTCAGTTCAAGAGCAAGCATGGTGTTTTTGGACCCGAGAATCCTTCACTCGGTGGTTTGAGTATGAGCATTCGAGAAGAACTACTCGGTATCCAATTTGGTGAAATTGAAGATCGCCATAACTGGTTATTGAGACTCAAATAATGCGTATTGCTAAATTCGCCGATGGCGATCGAATAGCCTGGGGTCTAATCGACGGACCAGAGTTGGTTGTTTTTCGAGGGCATCCTATCTTTCAAGGCTATGAAACTACTGGGGAAAGAATTCCGCTAAAAGACATCCAGTTGCTACCACCAATTTTGCCAACTTCCAAGATTGTTTGTATTGGAAAGAATTACGCAGATCATGCAGCGGAGATGGGTGGTGAAACACCTACCGAGCCTTTGATTTTCCTCAAGCCAACAACATCAGTTATCGGCCCTAACGAAAACATAGTTCTTCCTAGCATTTCGAAGCGAGTAGATCATGAAGGGGAACCGGCTATTGTGATAGGCCAGTTGGCTAAAGATGTTTCAGAAGCATCAGCTCAGGAAGTTATTTGGGGATACACCATTGCCAATGACGTTACAGCTAGAGATATCCAAAACAAAGATGGCCAATGGACTAGAGCCAAAAGTTTTGACACGTTCTGCCCGTTGGGACCTTGGGTTGAAACCGAATTCGTTGTTGAAGAGCAAATCTTGGAAACTAGAGTTGATGGCGAACTTAGGCAGCATGCCTCAGTTGATTTACTAATCCATAAAGTTCCGAAGATAATTCAGCATGTTTCCCAAGCTATGACGCTTTTGCCTGGTGATGTGATTCTCACTGGAACGCCAGCTGGCATAAGTCAAATTGAATCTGGCCAGGTAGTTGAAATAAGTATTGAAGGCATCGGAACACTAACTAACCCTGTCGTTTAGACTAAGTAAGTTATGTCAAATTCAATTACCGCACCTTTTACCACGGCAACCGGAAGTGATATCCGAGTGCGGTTCTGCCCTTCACCAACCGGCACTCCACACGTAGGTTTGATTAGAACGGCTTTGTTCAACTGGGCATACGCCAGACACACCGGCGGAACTTTCATTTTCAGAATTGAAGACACCGATGCCGAACGTGATAGCGAAGAATCTTTTGAAATGATTCTCGATGGTTTGGGTTGGTTAGGTTTGAACTGGGACGAGGGGGTTAATGTTGGCGGACCTAATGAGCCTTACCGACAGTCCGAGCGAACACATATTTATCTAGAGGTTATTGAAAAACTAAAAGCCTCTGGACACATCTACGAGAGTTATTTGACCGCTGAAGAAATAGATGAACGTAACAAGGCAAATGGACGTGCAGTTCAGCTCGGCTACGATAACTCGGAGCGAAATCTAACTGAAGAACAGAAGGCTGCCTATAAAGCGCAGGGCAGATCCCCAGCTCTTCGTGTTCGAGTTCCTGATGTTGACATTACTTTTACTGACCTAGTTCGAGGTGAGATTACCTTCCCAGCTGGCTCTTTCCCAGACTTCGTTGTGGTGCGGCCCAATGGCCAGCCGTTGTATACCCTGGTTAACCCTGTCGATGATGCATTGATGGGGGTTACCCATGTCTTGCGTGGTGAAGACCTACTTTCCTCAACACCACGTCAGATTGCCCTTTATAACGCAATGTTTGAAGCAGGTATCACTAAGTTCATTCCACAGTTTGGACATTTACCTTTCGTAATGGGAGAAGGTAATAAGAAACTCTCTAAACGTGATCCACAATCCAACCTGTTTCACCATCGAGACCGTGGTTTTATCCCTGAAGGGCTTTTGAACTACCTGGCCTTGTTGGGTTGGAGTATTAGTGCCGATAGAGATGTTTTTAGCCTGGCTGAAATGGTTGAAGCCTTTGATGTCAAGAATGTAAACCCTAATCCAGCGCGATTTGACCAGAAGAAAGCTGATGCTATAAACGCATCACACATACGTTTACTTGATGTCACTGACTTTACAAAGCGCATCATCCCCTATCTTCAAACTGCGGGAGTCTTAGGTAAAGACGTTTCAGATCGGGAGATGGCAATCCTTCAAGAAGCAGCTCCGCTTATCCAAGAACGAATCGTTGTGTTAAGCGAGGCGGTTGGGATGTTGAGTTTCATGTTTGTCGATGCAGCACAGATCAGTATCGATGATGATGCACGTGCAGGTTTACCGGAAGACAGCAAAGAGATTACTTTGGCCGCTATAGAGGTTTTGCATCAACTGGATGAATTCGTTACCGAGAAAATTCAATTAAGTTTGAACACGAGACTTATTGAGCAGATGGGGCAGAAACCTAGAAATGCTTTTGGTCCGCTTAGAACCGCTATCTCGGGTAAGCGAATTTCACCACCGTTATTCGAGTCGATGCAAATAATTGGCAAAGAGCAAACCCTAGCCAGACTGAAAGCGTTTGCCGAGAGCCTTTAGCGCGGGTAGAATTGGAAGTCGAGCCGGAAGGCTCATTGGGATATGGTGTAATTGGCAACACGAGTGATTCTGGTTCATTTGTTCTAGGTTCGAGTCCTGGTATCCCAGCTCTAGTGATCAGACTTAGTTTTCTGGATGTGGGCTTTAATTTATGCGAAAACTTGAAAGAAATGAAGCTGAAATCTACTTCAGCCTTTTAGAACCTAGTCAAGCCAAGGTGCTTAGGGAACTAAAGGATCGCATAGTGAAGTTTGCCAAAGCCGAGCCTGAGTTGATTATTAGTTACCAATTACCAACTATCAGGGTTGCTGGAAAGAACTTCTTAGCCATCGCTGCTTGGAAAGAGCACTACTCGATCTATTTGCTCAGTGGGAGTTTAGGTAAAACAATTCAAAGTCAACTCAAGCAAGGTGAATTGGACAAATCAACCCTGCGTTTTGATTGGGATGAGAAAGTGACCAATCAAACACTGAAATTGTTGGTCAAAGCTAAATCCGAGGAATTAGCAACTAAAGCTCGATAGTCTCACCAGATAGCAAATAGGTGAATTTACCACCCTTGCTTTCAGTGATTGCCTTTACTCTGGAATTATTTAAGGCATTACCGAATTCACTGAGAAGTGCATTGTGTGTTGGCATGGATTGATTGTGTTCAACTGCTTGAACGAAATCCATTACTTCTGACATCTTCAACCATGGAGCACTTGTTGGCACGGCGAGCAATTCAACTTTGCGATCTGGCTGAGTAAAAGAGTCCCCTGGGTAGTAAAAGCTATCGTTGATTAGAACTCCGCGGTTTTCAATAACCGGAATACTTGGGTGTATTTGAGCGTGCAGGTCACCAAAGAATTCCATGCTAAAAGGTTCTGCGGTGTAATAATCACCGTGGTAAACCGATGTGGTTGGGTATCCTGCTAGACGTTTACAAACATCAGCTGGAGCGTAGATTTTGGCTTGTGGTGAACTTTTCAAGATTCGGTCAAGTTGTTCCTCATAGCAGTGATCATCATGAGCGTGAGTGATGACTATGGCAACAACGTCGCTTAGATTCTCTTGGGGTTCTGAATAAAAACCTGGGTCTAAGACAAGTTTTTTGCCTTCGAGTTCAAAGATTAGGCAGGCATGACCTTGTTTGGTTATTTTCACAAATCCAACTTTACTTGGTGTGGCAAAATAGAGCTATCAAAGGAGATTAATTGATACCGACTGACCACGATTGCGAACACGATTCAAATAAAGATCCAAAATGTATTTGTGATCACAATCCAGGTGGCGAATGCCATTGCCCACCTAATGAGTGTAAATGTGATATGCAGCATCACAAAGAGGCTAAAACTCAAGAAGGACATCACTGCTGCTCCACTTCAGGGGAACATCAACACCAGTCAAGTCATGAAGATCACTCGATGCATATGGATCACTCAGGTCATCATGGCCACGAAGGGCATGATCATTCTCACCACGACCCGAATATGTTTAAGAAACAGGTCTTATTTGCAGCACTGCTGAGTATCCCCGCGGTTTACTTTTCACACACTGTCCAGATGTTGCTTGGCTATCAGGCTTTAGCTTTCCCATTTTCTGAATACATTCCAGCGCTTGCTGGTCTGACCCTGTTTTTCACGGGTGGCAAGGTTTTTCTAACTACGGGTTGGCAAGAGATTAAGAGTAGACAGCCAGGCATGATGGCCCTTATAGCCCTTGCCTTGGTTGTTGCATTCGGCTATTCACTTTTTCTCACCATCAGTTCACTTTTTGGTTTCAAGTTTGGACATATGGACTTCTGGTGGGAGTTGGCAACCCTAATCACCATAATGCTCATCGGCCACTGGATCGAGATGTCGGCGGTTATGAGTGCATCTAATGCTCTGGGTGAACTAAAGAGCTTACTGCCAGACACTGCGTTAGTAATCAAAGGGCGAACTCGCAAGAGCATTCCGGTAAGCGAGATTGAATTAGGCGACCAGATTTTAGTTTCACCTGGCTCGATAATCCCAGTTGATGGTTTGGTTGTATCTGGAACAGCTAAGGTCAATGAATCTATGTTGACGGGTGAGTCTGCCTTAGTTGATAAAGCCAGTGGGGACCAAGTATTTGCTGGAACAATAAACTCAACTGACAGCGAAGCAAAGTCAGGTGCCCTTACGCTTCAGGCAACTGCAACTGGTAAGAACACCGCTTTTTCACAAATCATAAAGATGGTTGAGCAAGCCCAGAAATCTAAATCTAAGTCTCAACGTTTAGCTGATCAGGCTGCTGGTTGGTTGTTCTATGTGGCTCTTGGATCAGCGCTATTGACTACCATTTATTGGTTGGTCACAGGTGGACAAACTTTCGATTTCGTTTTAGAGCGTGTAGTTACTGTTTTAGTTATCGCCTGTCCACACGCACTGGGACTAGCTATTCCTTTGGTAACTGCCATCACTACCGCAAGAGCTGCATCATCAGGGTTGCTTATTCGCAATCGTCAAATGTTTGAGCAGGCTGCAAAACTTAACGCAGTTTTCTTTGATAAAACTGGCACCCTAACCGAAGGCCGACGTGGTGTAAGCCAAATCAAAGTTGCTTCAAAGTCAGCAATTAAATCTGAAGCTAAAATTCTGGCATTGGCAGCCAGCATCGAATTTATGAGTGAACATACGATTGCTAAAGCAATTGTTACCCAGGCTGAGAAAAACCAACTAAAACTAACTGCCGTGAAAGATTTTGAATCTTTAGCTGGTAAAGGTGTAAGCGGAAAAGTCGGTAAGTCCAAGGTTATGGTTGGCTCACCTGCACTTTTGGTTGAGCAAAATATTCGCATGGAGGTAGCAGATGTTTTATGGGCAGATGAGCAAACCGCTGCTGGGAATACAGTCATCTGTGTTGTGGTTGATTCACTGCTGGAAGGGCTTATCAGTGTTGGCGATGTGATTCGACCATCATCAGTTGAAGCTGTATTTAGGCTTCAATCTGAACGAATTCGAGTTGGAATAATCAGCGGTGATGCCAAGGGGGTAGTCGATCACGTAGCTCATCAACTGAACGTAACTGAGGTGTTTGCTGAGACTCTGCCTTGGCGAAAGGCAACACTTTTGAAAGAGCTTCAGGAAGATGGCGCAAAAATTGGCTTCGTTGGCGATGGTATCAATGATGCTCCAGCTTTGGCTCAAGCGGATGTTAGTTTCGCTGTTGGGGCAGGGACAAACGTTGCAATTGAGTCTGCAGGCATCGTCTTGATAAGTGATGATCCTCAGGCTGTTGCCAGAGCGGTAAAACTCAGCAAACGAGTTAGGGCAAAGTCTTTACAAAATCTTTGGTGGGCGGCAGGTTATAACATTCTGGCCATACCTCTCGCTGCAGGTGTGTTTATGCCAGTAGGTTTAGTTCTAACTCCAGCGGTTGGAGCTGTGTTGATGTCACTATCAACTTTGATAGTTGCTATCAATGCTCAAACGCTCAGAAAGAAGTGATGGTCCCTTTAGGGATAGTAATTAATCCGACCTCTGGTCGAGGTCGCGGCAAAAGAGATGGTGAATTAGCCAAGCAGGAGTTTGCCAGGCTGGGAATAGATATTTTGGATCTATCCGGAGTTGATTTTTTATCAGCTTGTGAGAATGCAAAGCAAGCCATTAATGCCAACTTGATCTCTGGTTTAGTTGTCGTCGGTGGAGATGGAATGTTTCATCTTGGAGTGAACGCAACCGTTAATACTGCTATTCCGCTTGGGTTGATTGCAGCTGGAACAGGTAATGATTCGGCGAGGGCTTTGAAGCTTCCGATCCATGACGTAGTTGCAGGAGTAAAGCGGATAAGTGAAACTCTGACCAAAACAAGAAAAGTTGACCTGATTGAAACTAGGTCAGATAGCAAACTGTTTTACTCTTTTGGCGCTGTGAGCGCTGGTTTTGATGCTCTGGTAAATAAACGAGCTAATAGTTGGAATTGGATTACTGGGCCAGTGAAGTATCGGTTTGCAATGTATCGAGAGTTGTTCTCATTTAAACCAATACCTTATCGAGCAGTAATAGATGGCGTTGAACGAGTTTTTGAAGCTAATTTGTGTACTGTGGCTAACTCACCTAGCTATGGTGGTGGACTATACATAACACCTGAAGCTTCTGTCGACGATGGGGAAGTGGATCTATTTATTCTCAACTCGATTAGTCGAATGGAACTGATCAAGCTTTTCCCAACAGTTTATGAAGGCAAACATGTCACTCATCCCGCAGTTGAGATTATTAGAGCTAAAGAGGTCACCCTTGACTCACCTGATATGCCCGCATACTCCGATGGCGAGCATGTTGGTCAATCGCCGGTCAATTGCAGGGTTGTTCCATTAGCTCTAGACGTATACGCCTGACCCCTCTTCTTTTCCTGTGCTTGAACTGGCATAATAGAGAGGTTGCTCTACGGCCCCATCGTTTAGCGGCCTAGGACGCTGCCCTCTCACGGCAGTAGCGCGGGTTCAAATCCCGCTGGGGTCACCAGAACTGACTTACTGTCGGTTTATTACTAGGGTTGAAGTGATGAATCTAACTGAGTTCCGTCCCAGCCGAGTTAAATCTTTAGCCAGTGGGCTTATCGATCAGGTCAGCTATGTTCCCCAACTACCTATTCCCGGTGGCGACGTTAGGGCAATAAAGACTTTCAGCCAAGTTGGTGGGGCACTTAACCTTGAAGCGGCCACCACTCGCCTTGGACTTCCAGCTATTCACTGCACACCTATCGGTCAGGGCCCAAGAGCGGACATGATTCGAACTGCCATGGCAATGGAAGGTGTCGGAATCGAAGCCATTGAAGAGTATGCAAGCGGAGATAGTGGTCTTTGCATAACACTGGTTGAATCTAACGGGCAGAGAAGTTTTATTACCCAAAGTGGAGCTGAAGCTCAAAGAGATTTTGAAGAACTAAAGAGATACCAATACCCTGAAGATGCTTGGTTGGTGATTTACGGCTATGAGTTGGTTTATCCAACATCGAAAGCTGCTTTTGAAGAACTACTCAACTCAGGGTTGATTCGTAGCAAGATTATTTTCGATCCAGGACCAACCACGGCAGAACTTTCGACTGAAACGTTAACTTGGTTGGGTAAAAACGCAACATTAATTTCCTGCAACAAGAGTGAATACGTGAAACTATCTGCCTACCTGAGCGATGATGTTTGGCTCTTGCTGAGAAAAGGTGCTGACGGTGCCGAATTACATCATCAAGGAGCAGTAGTCGCTAATGCACCTAGTCGAAAAGTTGAGGTAGTCGACACTAACGGGGCAGGGGATGTTCACACTGGAGCTTTTCTGGCCGCTTTAGCTAAAGGCAATGGGTTGCAAGAATCCCTGGAGTTAGCTTGTCGTGCAGCTGAGTTCTCAATTCAGCGTGAAGGTGGTTGCTCTGGCCCTACTTGGACTGAGCTACTTGCAATTGCCTAGCATTTTTAGCAACTGTTATCGAAAGCAGTGAAATTACCGTTACGGGCAGTAAAGCGAACATATTCAAACCACCGAAAGCTACCAAACTCACTACAGTTCCCGCTAAAGCTCCACCTAGCGCACCAGAGAGGTTCATCAGAGAATCGCTTAAACCTTGAACGTTGGTTTTTTCAGTCATCGGAAGTGATGAAGATAGCAATGCTGAACCTGAAACGGTTGAAGCAGACCAACCAAGTCCCAGCAGGGCCAGTCCTAGGGTTACCAGCCAACGATTTTCACTACCAAATCCGGCTATAGCCAGAGCTGAAAGATATGTAATCTGACCGATGATGATCATTCGAACTCTTCCGATGCGGTCGGCTAGAACTCCCATCACTGGCGATAATGCATACATACCCGCGATGTGTAATGAAATTGTGAAACCAACCACCACGATGTCATAGCCCATATCTTGCATGTGTACTGGAGTCATACTCATCACCGAAACCATTACCATGTGTGAAAGGGCAATACTGATAACTGCATATCTAGCTAAAGAATTTTGTTTCAAAGTCTTAAAAGCAGATTTCATGGAGATCTTGTGTTTACCTTTATTGGCATTCTCGCCCATAGACTGGGCATATTTAAGCGGATCAGGTTTTAGACCAAACCAGAAAATCAAAGTTGAACTTATCTGAGCAAAAACCGTAAACAGAAAAGGCCCAGTCAATGGAGCTAAACCAAGTAATTTTCCTAAAGCATCGCCAGGACCAAAAAGATTTGGACCAGTAACAGCACCAACGGTTGTTGCCCACACAACTAAACCAATTGATCTACCAGTTTTTCCAGCCGATGGGATATCCGCAGCAGCGAATCTAGCTTGAAGCGAGGTTGCAGAGCCTGCTCCTAAAAAGAAGATACCTAGAAGTAGAAGTGGAAAAAATCTAATGTGTGCTGCTTCAATCACCAGCAGTGCCCCAGAGATTGCAAAAGCTGCCCCAGTGGCCAGTGCGGGTCTTCTACCTCGAGCGTTGGCCAGGCGTGAAAGTGGAATTGCCCAGGTTGCTGCGCCAAGAGTGCTAAAAGTTGCTGCAGCACCGGCCCAAGCCTCAGTTCCACTGAGATCTTTGGCAAGCAGTGAGCCAATAGAAAGCACAGAACCTAGCCCGAAACCACCTAAAACTTGGCCCAACGCCAGTATTTTGATGGTTCGACGTTGAATTTGCTCGATATTGTTCACCCTGCCAATCTACGCCACGCTGGTAAACTTGGGGTTCAGGCCTTTTTCAGGTGTTTTGAAGTTCAGCTAGGAAATAGATGAGTCAGATTACAGTCCAAGGTGGCAAACCGCTTATCGGCAGGGTTGACCTAAAAGGAGCTAAGAATCTCGTCACCAAGGCCATGGTGGCCGCTCTTTTGGCAGAAACACCTAGCACCTTAAAAGACGTGCCAAAAATTAGCGACGTTGAGGTGGTTCAACGACTGCTGGAATTACACGGAGTCAAGATATCTTTCGATGATGCCGGGGTTATGAATCTTGACCCAAGCAACGTCAAGTCAGCTCGCATGGTTGATATCGATGCTCACGCTGGATCCTCACGTATCCCAATTCTGTTTTGCGGTCCACTTTTACACCAATTAGGCGAGGCTTTCATTCCGGACCTTGGTGGTTGCCATATTGGCGATCGTCCAGTGGATTATCACTTTGAAGTGCTAAGAAGCTTCGGTGCAGTAATTGAAAAACTTCCTAACGGTACCAGAATGACAGCACCCAATGGTCTAGTCGGAACCAAGATTTCCCTTCCATACCCTTCGGTCGGTGCAACTGAGCAAGTTCTGCTAACCGCGACTAAAGCTCAAGGCTTAACTGAACTTTCTGGAGCTGCAGTCGAACCAGAAATTATGGATTTGATTGCCATTTTGCAGAAGATGGGTGCCATTATTTCTGTCGACACCGACCGTGTAATCAGAATTGAAGGAGTCAGTTCACTTAGCGGTTACACCCATCGAGCTTTATTTGATCGGAACGAGGCTGCATCCTGGGCAGCAGCTGCACTAGCTACCGGTGGCGAAATTATGGTCGGTGGCGCTAGGCAGCAGGAGATGACCACTTTCCTAAACGTGTTTAGGAAAATTGGTGGAGCTTTCAACATTGAAGAAGACGGTATTCGTTTTAAGCATCCTGGTGGCAACTTGCAACCAGTTGTGATTGAAACCGATGTTCATCCAGGCTTCATGACCGACTGGCAGCAACCTTTAGTTGTTGCCCTGACTCAAGCCAACGGTTTATCTATCGTTCACGAAACTGTGTATGAGAATCGGTTTGGCTTTACCGAAGCTCTAGTTCAAATGGGTGCACAAATCCAGATTTACCGCGAGTGCCTCGGTGGAAACCCCTGTCGTTTTGGTCAAAGAAACTTTTATCACTCGGCAGTTATCTCAGGGCCAACCCAATTGAAAGGTGCAGATATTCGTGTTCCTGATCTTCGCGGAGGGTTTAGCCACATGGTGGCTGCTCTGGCTGCCGAGGGAACTTCTAATGTCACTAACGTCCAACTGATTTCTCGTGGCTACGAACATTTCTTATCCAAGCTTGAAGCTCTAGGCGCGACATTTAGCTACACGGAGTAGCCGGATGCCTAAAAACAAAGAAATAAAGATGCCTGCATTGAAAGCAGGTGTTGAAATTACTTGGCCGATTAGAATTTTGGCTAATGTCTTACGCCCGCTTGTGCGGTTACTTTACGGCATTCAAGTAACTGGCAAAGAGAATCTGCCTAAATCT
The DNA here is from genome assembly GCA_041180525.1 of Actinomycetota bacterium. Lineage (GTDB taxonomy): Bacteria > Actinomycetota > Actinomycetes > Actinomycetales > Microbacteriaceae > Rhodoluna. The sequence goes on from JBEGRI010000001.1 coordinate 13,946, forward strand.
GGGGGCTATGTTCTAGCAGCTAACCACGTCACACAGCTTGATGCTCTAGCAGTTGCATACATGATTTACTTCAGGCTGCACCGCGCCCCACACTTTCTGGCCAAGGAAGGTTTGTTTAGGACCCCAATAGTTGGCCCAGTTTTACTAGCCTGTGGACAGATACCCGTGTTCCGCAGCGGTAAGAAGACGGTTGATCCGATGGCTTCAGCTTTTGAGGTTTTACGTGCAGGCCATGTAATAGGTATCTTTCCAGAAGGAACTTTAACTAGAGATCCAGGGCAATGGCCGATGCGTGGAAGAACTGGAGCCATCAGACTTGCTTTGGAAACAGGAGTGCCAATTATTCCAGTTGGTCAGTGGGGTAGCGAAGAAGTTATGGAAACTTATTCCTCAGTTATTAAACCTAAACCGTGGCATAACGTTAGATTAAAAATAGGTAAGCCAATAGACGTCTCGGATTTAGTTGGTAAAAAGATGAGTACTGAAGAGTTAGTGGCATTAACGGATCGTGTAATGCAGGACATTACGAAATTGGTTGAAGAGCTCAGAGGGGAAAAAGCTCCCTCAAGAAGATTTGTTCCGAGCGAACATGGTTTACCAGATCACGGTAATTTCAAAAAGTTCTTAATAATCAAGGCCGAAAACGAAAAAAGAGCGAAGTTGGGTTTAGCTGCTCTTCCTAGCAATTCGAAAATACGTTTCGGAAAAGTAGTCGTTAAGAAGGAGGGCTAAGGTATGGCTAAGGTTGCTGTTATTGGCGCTGGTTCTTGGGGAACTACTTTTGCCAAAGTTTTAGTTGACGCAGGTAATCAAGTGATGCTGTGGTCTAGACGAGCCGAGCTTACTGAAGAAATAAACCTTACTCATCGTAATGGTGATTACATTCCAGGAATTAATTTGCCGATTGGCTTGGTTGCTTCAAGTGATATAGCTGAGGTGCTAACTGGTGCAGAGCAGGTATATATTGCTGTCCCTTCTCAAACCCTTCGAGCTAACTTAGAGCAGTGGGGGCACCTGATTGAACCTAGCGCGATTTTAGTCTCATTGATGAAAGGTGTTGAAGCTGGATCAGGCTTACGCATGAGTCAAGTCATGGCTGAAGTGCTAAAGGTTTCAGAGGATCAGATTTGCGTTGTCTCAGGGCCAAATCTTTCATTAGAGATAGCCAGTGAACAACCAGCAGCCTGTGTTGCCGCTTGCACCTCAAAAAGCAATGCCGCTCTAGTCGCTGCAGCTTCGACTAATTCTTACTTCACGACATTTACCAACAAAGATGTTATTGGAACAGAATTTGGCGGAATCCTAAAAAACCTGATTGCTGTTGCCATTGGTATCGTCAACGGGGTTGGCTATGGCCAGAACACTAAAGCATCGATTATGACCAGAGGGCTTGCTGAAATCTCAAGGTTTGCTGTTGCCTATGGAGCTAAGAAAAAGACCATGGTTGGTTTGGCTGGTTTGGGAGATCTAATTGCAACAAGTGAATCACCGCTTTCGCGTAACCACAAGGCTGGAGAGATGCTCGGTAAGGGCTATTCAAAACGTGAAGTGCTTAGGCGTCTTTCACAAACGGCTGAAGGCTTGAACTCGGTCTATCCAGTGTTGAAACTAGCTGAGGCTAAAGGTGTTGCAATGCCTATAGTTGAGCAGGTGCACCTTGTTATTGAAGGCAAAATGAGCCCTAAAGACATAGGGCCTTCGCTTACTCGTGGACGAGATGTTCCGGAGGCTGAGTAATGGCCAAAACTAGGGTGGTATTACTCTTTGGCGGTGTTTCCAGTGAACACAGCATTTCTTGTGTTACCGCCGCTGGTGTCATTTCAGCGATTGATCGAGATAAATATGATGTCATTCCAGTCGGTATTACTAAGTTAGGCGAATACGTTCTTGTCGGTGATGAAATTTTCTCTTGGTCGCTCAACAATGAAGTGTTACCTGAGGTTGAAGCGAACGGAAAAAGTTTCATTTGGCCAAAAGCTGGAATGAGAAACATTGGTTTTGAGCAGCAAGGAACTTATCATTCGCTTGGTGAAGTTGATGTAGTTTTTCCTGTTTTACATGGACCAAACGGTGAAGATGGAACCATCCAAGGCTTCCTAGAATTAATCGGTTTACCTTATGTTGGTAATGGGGTTCTGGCTAGTGCTGCCGGGATGGATAAAGAATTTTCTAAAGCACTCTTTATTGCTGCGGGTTTACCAGTAACAGCTCATGTTGTTATCCACGAACTCGATTGGCTAAATGATCCTGAGACACAATTGGAAAACATCAAAACGTTAGGGCCACTACCTCTTTTCGTGAAACCAGCCCGGGCTGGTTCTTCGGTTGGTGTCAGCAAGGTAAAAGACATGGCCGATTTTGCCAAAGCTTTGGAAATAGCTTTTGCTGAAGATAACAAGGTAACAGTTGAAAAAGCCGTGGTTGGTCGTGAGGTTGAGTGTGCTGTTCTATCTGTGAAAGGTTCAACTAAACCCAAAGTATCGGTGGCTGGCGAGATCGTGGTCACGGGAAGAGACTTTTATGATTTTGAAGCGAAGTATCGTGATGGGAATGCAGCTCAGCTAATTTGCCCCGCGGGTCTAACTAAAGAAGAACTTTCTGAGATGCAGGCTCTTGCCAGCAGAGCTTTTAGAGCTTTAGGTTGTTTTGGTTTAGCGAGAGCAGACTTTTTTCTAACCAAAGATGGTTTCCTGGTTAATGAACTAAATCTGATGCCAGGCTTTACAGCTATCTCCATGTATCCGAAGTGTTGGCAGGCCTCTGGTTTGGCGTATCCAGACCTGATTGATCAACTTATCCAATTGGCCTTTGAAAGAACCTAGCCAATACACTTTCTACTTTGCTTAACAACATTTACCGCCTGACTCAAATCATCAAGTATTGTTGCCCCAGAAACCTTGGTTGAATCAACTGTGATAAGTGTTGCTGGTGTTCTGCCAAAACTTATAAATCGGTAAATAGGTTTCTGGCTCTCATCAACTATCCAGTCGACATCTCCAGCGCTGACACAGGGGAGTTTGCTGACCAGCACCGGATCAACCCCACAGGTCAAAGTGACAGTGGTTGGGTTTCCCCAAGCAGCAGTTGATTGGGATGAAGTGGTTCTACGCTCCTGGCTATCAGTGGATTGGGGAAGCCGAACTATTACCTGAGCACATTCTGGGTTATTTGCATCTGGGGCCGCAGTCAAAATCACTGTTGCCGAGCAGCCACTAAGGCTTAGGGCTAGTAAAAGTATCAAACTTTTAAGAAACTTCATCATAAACAGGCTACCTTTTAAAGCGTGTCCGATAAAACTTTGGCTGAACTTGGTGAGAATGAGTCGTTACGCCTAACCATAGCTAAGCTCATCAATCAAGATAAGGCATTGGTTGGACCGGGCGATGATGCGGCAGTCGTCTTAGCTCCTGATGGCAGATATGTCGTTACCACAGACACCATGGTTGAAGATCATGATTTCAAACTCGCTTGGTCATCTGGGTTCGACTTGGGTTTTAAAGCTGTGTCGACGAATCTTTCGGACGTTGCAGCTATGGGGGCTACGCCAACCGCTCTGCTAATAGCTATAGCCTTACCGCAAACCACCAAGATTAGTTGGCTAGAGGACTTTGCCGAAGGCATCAATGAAGCAATTAGAAGTCTTGCCCCTGATGTTCAAGTTGTTGGTGGCGATCTTGCCAGCTCAACTAAGGTTTTCATTTCAGTTACTGCTCATGGTGACCTTCAAGGAAGAGCTCCAGTGCTGAGAAGTGGTGCAAGAATCGGCGATGCAGTTGCTATTGCTGGGTCTTTAGGTAAAGCCGCTGCGGGTTTGGAATTACTAAGTCTGTCCAACTCAGCGACCAAGGCTTTCGATGATTTGGTTAATTTTCAGCTAAGGCCAGTTCCGCCAATTCAGGCTGGTATCGAAGCCTCTGTTGCAGGTGCAACTTCTATGCTGGATATTTCAGATGGTCTAATCAAAGATGCCAGCAGGATAGCTAAAGCTTCAGATGTCTCGATAAAAATTCGCGCTCAGGACTTAGTAGGTTTTGAAGCTATCCTCGATCAGGTTTCACAACGACTCGAGAAGAAAGCTTTAGATTGGATTCTCTACGGCGGCGAAGATCACGCCTTGCTTGCAACCTTTCCTAAAGATGCAATCATTCCGAAAAGCTTTAAGGTTATCGGTGCAGTTATTGCCAGAAGCGACGAAAGTATTTATCTTGATGACCAGCCACTCATATCTTTAGGCTGGGACTCAATCAGAGGTTAGGCGTGTAGCTGGGAGTTAAGCTTTATTCCTTCGCCTGCTCGAGGTAGCGCCTCAACTCGTCCATTCTGCGAATTTCTGCGGAACAGAATATTTTTGGCACCACTGAGTTCAATGGCCTTTACAACTTTTTCAGTGCCATCGGCAATCAAGGTGACCTTAGTGCCAGCAGTTACATATAGACCAGCTTCGACAACACTGTCATCACCAATAGAGATACCAATCCCACTGTTGGCACCTAGTAGAGCACGTTCACCGATTGATATCTTTTCTTTACCTCCGCCTGACAGAGTCCCCATGATTGATGCTCCACCACCGATGTCTGAACCGTTGCCAACGATGACACCTTGAGCTATGCGACCTTCAACCATAGCAAGCCCCAGTGTTCCAGCATTAAAGTTCACGAAACCTTCGTGCATCACGGTAGTGCCTGGGGAAAGGTATGCGCCTAAACGAACACGATTGGCATCAGCTATTCTTACGCCTTTAGGAACAACATAGTCTGTGAGCCTTGGGAATTTGTCTAGGGAATGCAATGTGATGCCAGTTTGACGAAGTTCGACAAGTCTGCTCTCATATTCGACAACGCTCATTGCCCCGATAGAAGTAAAGGCAACGATGGGAAGGTTGGCCATCAAGTTTTCTAGATTGATGCTGTTTGGAAGCACTAAGAGTTTTGAGAGTAAGTGCAGCCTCAGGTAAGCGTCTGGGGTTGAGCTTACTGGCTGATCTAATTGAACCTCCGTTTTGACTGACTTTAGTTCAACATTTCTTCTCTCATCTTTACCTAGCTGATGGTGGTATTGACTAGGTAGAAGCTCCAATGCTAAATCTGCTGGTGCTGAGCCAAGGCTCAGTGCTGGGTACCAGGTATCCAAGATTGTTCCGGCAGAGTCGATTGTGGCTATACCTACACCCCAAGCCGGACCAGATATAAAAGTATTCATCTAGTCAAGGTTACAAGTAGGCTCGTATTGTGCCAATCATTCTTGACCCAAATAAAAATGTTGTTGAACTAACCCAAGACATTTGTGACGCTTACTCGGTTTCAGGATCGGAAAGAGAACTAGCCGATGCTCTTGAAGCCCAGCTAAAATCCTTTGCTCATCTTCAAGTTACCCGTAACGGTGATGCCATTATCGCCCGAACCAATCTAGGCAGAGACAAAAGAGTCGTCATAGCAGGACACATTGATACGGTACCGGTGGCCAACAATCTGCCAACCAAACTAGTTGAACTTGATGGTAAGAATTATCTTTGGGGTAGAGGAACTGTTGACATGAAAGCTGGGGTCGCCGCCGCTTTCAAATTGGCCACTGAACTTACTAGCCCAAATGTTGATGTGACTTGGGTCTTTTACGATCACGAAGAAGTCGATTCGGCACTGAACGGTCTTGGCAGGATAGCTCGAACCCAACCCGAGTTACTAGATGGTAGTTTTGCTGTTTTATGCGAGCCTTCGAATGCCAGGGTTGAAGGTGGTTGTAATGGCACCTTGCGCGCTGAGATAAGACTAAGCGGGGTTAAGGCCCATTCAGCTAGACCTTGGATGGGTGAAAATGCATTACATAAAGCCGCCAAGCCGCTTAGCATTCTCGCTGAATACACTCCTGAAGAGATATCTGTTGATGGACTAGTTTATAGGGAAAGCTTGAACGCAGTTCTCATGCACTCTGGTGTTGCTGCCAACGTCATTCCAGATGAGGCTGTGTTGACTGTGAATTATCGTTTTGCTCCCAGCAAGGATTCCAAACAAGCCGAGCAGCACCTCAGGGAACTCTTTGCTGGTTTCGAACTTCAAGTGACAGATTTTGCTGATGGGGCTAGACCTGGGTTAGATCTTCCCGAAGCCGCAGCTTTTGTTGCGATAACCGGAACTGAACCAGCACCGAAATATGGCTGGACTGATGTCGCCAGATTTTCAGCTTTAGGTATTCCTGCAGTCAACTTTGGTCCGGGAGATCCGAATAAAGCTCACGCCGATGATGAGGCGGTTGAAATCGAGCAGATTTACACTTGCGAGAAGGCTCTGCGGGGCTGGTTAGCCTAGAAAACTGACCAGACAGCCTTATTTTTAGTGGCTATTCGTGGTTTAATAGAAGTTCAGCGCAAAAGCAACAAGGAGATTCAATGGCAGCTATGAAGCCTCGTACTGGGGACGGACCAATGGAAGCTGAACGTGAGGCTAGAGGCCTTATCGTTCTTCGCATACCTGCAGAAGGCGGCGGTCGTCTACAGATTTCAGTTAACGATGAGGAAATCGAAGCTTTAAAGAAGGTTTTAGCCGGAATTAAGAAGCGCTAAGTTTTCTTACAAACTAAAAGCCACCTTTTCAGGTGGCTTTTAGTTTTAACTAGCTTTAGTAATCAGCAATAACCCATCAGCGGTTGGAGATAAAACTGTAATCAAATCAGGCATAGTTTTTATCTTCTCAAGTAATGCCCGATAATCTTCGGTTGCCTCGTCCTGCATGAAATCATCAGGGACTCGATCTCGCCATAAAGCGTGGGCGATAACTAGAACCCCACCTAAACGCAAAACTCTTAGGGATTCGGTCAATTGTTGGATTAGGCTCTCGCGGTCACCATCAAGGAAGACCAGGTCGTATGAACCATCGGCTAAGTTTTTCAAAACATCTACGGCCTTACCATTGATTAGCCTCAGTCGGTTAGCTGGAATATCAGCTTGATTGAAAGCCAATTTTGCAATGTTTTGGTATTCGCTTTCCGCGTCGATGCTGACTAAGACAGCTTGATCATTGCCGGAAAGCAGCCAGAGCCCAGAGACTCCAGCGCCGGTGCCGACTTCTACTATTGCTCTAGCCGAAGTTGCATTTACTAATAAGGCAAGGTGTGAACCTAGGGCTGGAGTGATTGATTCGATGCCAAGCTCATCCGCTCGAGTTCTGGCCTTAGCGATAACTTCAGGTTCTTGGTGGAAGTCTTCAGCAAACTTCCAACTGCTTATTTTGTCTACCATAGCGATATTGAGCATATCTTTACTTAGCCCTCTAACTGGGGAGGTAGAGCGAGTAACCTAAAAGGGTGTTTGGTTTATCAAGTGAGAAGATAGTAATTCTGCTGGTCCTAGCGGTTTTTATCCTAGGGCCTGAGCGGTTACCTCAATACGCACGCAGCTTTGCCCAGTTCATCAAAAAACTTAGAAGAATGGCTAACGATGCTCAGGCCCAAATGAAAAATGAACTGGGCGAGGGCTTTGAAGATTTGGATTGGAAGAAACTAGATCCTAGGCAGTATGACCCTAGAAGGATTATCCGGGAAGCACTATTAGAAGACGATGTTGCAATCAAGCATGCTGATTTGAACCAAGTTAAGGTAAAACCACAACCAAAATTACTTGACGGTGAACTTCCACCACACGATATCGAATCAACTTAGATTCGACGCATTATTTTAGACAGCAAGTTTAAAAGAGGTGCCATTTTTTTGTATTGGTAACCACGCGAAGGAAACTCCAATAACCCTCGATGAATTCCAATCGCTTGAGCTTCGGTATATTTCAAGAGCCCAGCAGGACCGTTTCTTCGACCCAAACCAGAGTTCTTCATGCCACCCATCGGAGTATCAAGCGAGGCGAAAGTAGCGCGGAATCCTTCATTGATGTTAACGGTTCCTGCCATAATTCTGCTAGCTACCTTCTTAGCTTCGCTAGCCTTACCAACGACTGATGCGTTTAAACCCTCTGAGGTTTGATTAGCCAATTCAATCGCTTGATCAACATTGTCATAGCCATAAACGCAGACCAGAGGTCCGAACACTTCATTGCTGTGTAATCTCATGGTTTCATTGACATCAGTTAACACTGTTGGGGCGTAGTAGTAAGGTCCTAAATCTGGAAGTGGATGACCTCCTGCAATAACTCTGGCTCCTTTATCTTTGGCATCTTCAATAAACTCTGAGACTCGCTTGAGCTGATTAGCTCCGGTTAAAGTTCCAATGTCGATGTTGAAGTCATTTGATTCGCCAAGTTTAAGTTGCTCAACTTTATTTTTTAGTATGTTTTCAAATTCGTTTTTTAGGTTATTTGGAACATAGGCACGCTCAATCGAAACGCAGAGCTGACCAGCACTACCAAATGCTCCACCAATCAAAATATCGGCTGCCTTGGCTAAATTAGCCGAAGGTAAAACTATTAGAGGATTCTTTCCACCCAGTTCCAAACTGAAGGGAATTAGTCGGCTGGCAGCTCTAGCACCAACCAATTTGCCTGTGTTGGAGCTACCGGTGAAAGCTAGATAATCTACTGAGTCAATTAGAGCGTTACCCACTTCACTTGCCTCACCGGCAATAATGGTCCAAAGATTCGGATCTAAACCAGCTTTGACTGCCAAAGCTCTTGCCATTAAAGCGGTCAATGTAGTTTGATTGTCGGATTTTTGAACTACAGCGTTACCAGCAATTAAAGCTGGTAGGACATCCAACATGCATAGCGCCAGCGGATAATTCCATGGCGTAACAACTCCAACCACGCCAACCGGAACATGGTTGACCCAGGTTTTGGTCAGCAGGGGAACTCCCGCAACTGTCTTTTCTGGTTTGAGGGTTTTCCTGGCAATCTTGGCATAGTAACGTGCAGCACCAGCAGATCCAGCAATTTCTTCGAAGGCATGGGCTCTAGCTTTGCCAGTTTCCAGCTGAAGAATATCCATCAATTTATCTTGCTCAGCCAAAATCAGGTCGTGCAGTTTATAAAGAATTTCGCTGCGTTGTTTAATGCTGGTCTTCGCCCAAATTTTTTGAGCCAGCCTTGCTTTAGCAACTTTGTCTTTTACATCTTCGGCAGTTAATTGGGGAAGTTCATATATAGGCTTTGCAGTATTTGGGTTGCTGATCACTAACTTGGTTTCCGCTTTACCAAGGTGTGAGATAAGGCTCTCTAGAGAATATTCGCTCATTGCCCTAGTTTAACTGTCAATGTTCTTGCCGCTTTACCCAATTTAACCGCTGCGACAGTCCTGACAAGTTTCTGAAGTTCTTTACTAGCGTTGTCTTCAAAATCTTTGAGAATAAGTGGCATACCTTGATCTGAACTTTCAGCTAACGATTGATTCAAAGGTATCTGCACCAGCACTTCTACTGGATAGCCAGCAGCGGAAGTCAATTGCTCAGCAACTTTGGCAGCCCCACCGGAACCGAAAATGAGTTCACGAGTAATCCCGTTTTCAAGCCAAGACATATTTTCAACTACACCCATAATTTCTTGGTTTGCTTTTATAGCTGCCAAACCGCTTCTAATTGCTACCTCTGCTGCAGCTGGTTGAGGGGTTGTTACCACTAGAACCTTGGCATGAGGCAATAACTGCCCAAGTGAAATAGAAACATCACCGGTGCCAGGTGGCAAATCTATGACCAGATAATCGAGTTCACCCCAGTGCACGTCAACCAAGAATTGTTCTATGGCTTTATGCAACATGGGTCCCCGCCAAGATATAGCCTCGTTGCCTTCAAAGAACATGCCGATCGAGATAACTTTCACCCCGTGCGACTCCGGTGGCAGCATCATGTCATCTAATCGAGTAGGTCTGGCTGTAACACCCATTTGCGAGAGAATGCTGAAACCGAAAATATCGGCATCAATCAAGCCAACTTTATTTCCATTTTTCGCTAAACCAACTGCTAGGTTGCTGGCGATGGTGCTCTTACCAACCCCACCTTTGCCTGAAGTAACCAGAATTACCCTGGTAGCGGAATTGGCTGTAAAAGGATTGCTCTTTTGCTTTCCCCGCAACAGAATTTTTAGCGAATCAAGCTCCGCTTTAGACATCACAGACATCTGGATGGTTACTTGAGGAAAAACCTCTTCAAGTAATGCTTTAGCGCTCTGTTCGATGTAATCAGCTTGTGGGCAATGCACGACTGTTAGTTTTATTTCAACTACGAGTTGCTTTAGATCCCCAGAGATAGCACCAACCATTCCGAGTTCGGTTATCGGTTTGCCAAGTTCTGGATCTATTAACTTGCCTAGAGCCGAATAAACTTTAGTTTCTAGCTCATTCATTCGGTCTTGTTATCTGACTTATTCTGCTTTTCAGCAAGTAATTCCTCAAGCAAACTTCTAAGTTCATCTCTAACAAACTCTTTGGTAGCAACCTCATCCATGGCCAAACGCAAAGCAACAACTTCTCTGGCTAGATACTCTGTATCGGCAAGATTTCTTTCCGCTCTTTGTCGGTCTTGCTCGCTTTTTACTCGGTCACGATCATCTTGACGGTTTTGGGCCAGCAGGATCAGGGGAGCAGCGTAACTAGCCTGCAAAGAAAGCAAAAGTGTCAGCAAGGTGAAATTCGTTGCTCTGGGGTCAAAGGCAACATCAGAAGGCACCAGTGAGTTATAGCTAAGCCAAATCACACAGAAGATGGTTAGCCCTATCAGGAAGCCACCAGTGCCTAGGGCACGGGCAAAGGCTTCTGAAGCTCTGCCAAAGCGCTCTCTATCAATCTTTGGAACTAGTAGCGGTTTACGCTTGGCTAGCAAAGGAGTATCTAGCCTGGCACGATTCTTGGCCATTAGATTCCTCCTTCATCTTCAGTTCTCCAGTCATCTGGAAGCAAGTGGTCTAAGACGTCGTCAACGGTAACAACGCCAATCAAGCGATTTTCTTTATCTATTACCGGCAGGGCAACAAGGTTGTAGTTTGCCAAAGTTCGGTGGATTTTTGAGATATGGGTTTCTGGACTTACCGGTTCAATCTCAGTATCCAGAATCGTTCCAAGTCTCTCATGGGGAGGGTATCTAAGCAAGCGTTGAAAATGAACCATACCTAGATAACGGCCAGTGACAGTTTCAAACGGTGGCAGCGTAACGAAAACCGAAGCAGCCAGCGCTGGAGCAACTTCTTTTCTTCTAATCAAAGCCATAGCTTCTGCCACGGTAGCATCTGCCGAGCAGATTACCGGTTCAGTTGTCATGAGACCACCAGCAGTAAGCTCATCGAATTGCATCAAACGACGAATGTCTTCAGCTTCTTCCTCGTCCATCAACTCCAAAATCGCTTCAGCACGATCTTCAGGAAGATTTTGCATCAAGTCTGCAGCATCATCGGGCTGCATTAGATCTAAAACTTCAGCAGCACGCTCATCATCAAGATCCTGAACAATCTCAATTTGCTCTTCTTCAGGAAGCTCTTCTAGAACATCGGCCAAGCGTTCATCATCTAGTTCTTCAGCTACCTCAATCATGCGCTCTTCAGGTAGGTCTAATAAGGCACTTGCAAGGTCAGCCGGAAGCATATCGGAATAGGTTGCAATCAACTGTTCTGCAGATTGACTTTCATTGCCATCCTGGTCTTCAATAACTTTGCTCCAGTCAACAAAAAGAGTCTGCCCTTTAGCAAAAGGTGTGGCTGAGGTCTTTGGCCTTCTGAGAAATAGTTCGGAGACAATCCAGTCTTTGCGATCATTTAGTTCGAGGGCTAAATCTTCAATGCTTGCCATACCAGAGCCGTCTTTTAGGCTAACTTTTCGACCCAAAATTTCAGCAATAACTCTTTGCTCGCTGCCTCGTTGGCTAAATCTTCTTAGATCAATCAAACCGTTGGTGATAACTTGTCCCGGTGCGATTGAAGTTACACGGCTAATGGGAACAAATACTCTTCTTCGTCCAACGATTTCAACTAGCATACCTGTGGCTCTAGGGGCGCTATTTGCACGGTATGCCACTAGAACGTCAATGACTTTACCTACCTTGTCACCGACGGGATCAAAAACAGAGCAGCCAGCTAATCTGGCTACAAAGACTCTACTCGCACTCACCTTTTAACCTTAGACGAGATAGCCGAACTCTGGCAGAATAGAGCGATGGCTAAAAGAAATTTACTGCGACTGGCACAGAGCCTGCCGAATGGCTCTGTTGTTGCTGACTTCAGCAATTATGAAGGAGCGGTCAAATACGTTGAGCAAATGCTCAAAGGTGATTTTCCAGCTAGTGCAGTTGCTATTGTTGGAACGAACCTGAGCACAGTAGAGCGAGTCCGAGGAAAAATCAACTACGCCAAAGTTGCCTTGAATGGTGCAAGCCTCGGCTTATGGATAGGGCTTGTTCTGTACTTCATATTTGGAACATCTAATCAACCAAACCAAACCGGTCAAATTTCTCTGCTACCTGCACTATTAGTCGGCGCTGGCATAGGCATGCTTTGGCAAATAGTTCGTTTTGCCCTAATGAGAAACAAACGTTCTTTTACCAGCAGTTCCCAGATTGTAGCTAGTAAATATGAGGTGCTTGTGCCAAACGAGTTGACCAGTGATGCCGAGGCCGCTTACCTTAAAGGTGGTCAGGTCGAAGACTAACCTTTGAGCTTTTTCATCCAGGCCTCAATTTCTTTCGGCTTTCTTGGAAGCTTCTTAGTTAGGTTCACTACACCAGTCTTAGTTACCAAGACATCATCTTCAATTCGAACACCAATGCCACGGAATTCTTTTGGAACCAGCAGGTCATCTTTGTGGAAGTAAAGACCAGGTTCGATGGTAAAGATCATGCCTTCTTCCAGAACATGGTCGTGATACATCTCTCTTCTAGCCTGAGCACAGTCATGAACATCGAGACCTAGGTGGTGACCAGTACCATGAATCATCCAGCGGCGATGCCACTGATTCTTTGGGTCGAGTGATTGCTCAACAGTTCCCTTGTATAGACCCCAACCCTTAGTTTTCTCTGCGATAACGCGCATGGCGGTAGCGTGCATTTCAGAGTATTTGACTCCAGGTTTAGCCATGGCAAAGACTGCATCAGCCGCTTCTAGAACCGCAAGGTAAATCTCTTTTTGAACTTTAGAGAATTTGCCGTTGATTGGAATGGTTCTGGTGACATCTGCGGTGTATAACGAGTCAACTTCAACACCTGCGTCGACAAGTAATAGATCTCCAGGCTTTACTGGTCCATCATTGATGATCCAGTGCAGCGTACAAGCATGCTCACCAGCTGCAGCGATGGTTTCGTAACCTAGGTCATTACCATCAGATCTAGCTTTTGAAAAGAAAGCTGCTTCAACAAGTCTCTCACCACGAGGGTGCTTAATTGCTTTAGGTAGAACTTTGACAATACTTTCGAAACCTTTGATTGAAGCGGCAACCGATTTCTTCATCTCAGCGATTTCATAGTCATCTTTGATGAGCCTAAGCTCTGAAACAAATTCAACTAGTTTTACGCTTTTTTCTAAGGTCACAATTTTTTTCTTGTCAAACTTAGCAAGGTCTGCTGCATAGCTCTTTAGAGACTTGGTGTTGATTCCAAGTAGTGCTTGAACAAATTTCAGTCCTGGCCTAGCACCAACCCAGAATTCACCGATGGCAGAGTTTGCAAAAAACTCATCGGTATTTTTACCGGCAGTTTCTCTGAAGTAAAGAGTTGACTTTGCAGTTTTGCCAGAAGCATCAATAACTAAAACTGAACCTGGAACCGTTGCTGACCCCCAACCCGTTAGGTGGGCAAAAGCTGAGTGCGGGCGGTAACGATATTCAGTGTCATTCGATCTAGTGATCGATTCACCAGCTTCGATGATGATGATCTTTCCTGCAAATGCTTTAGCAACAGCTGAGCGACGTTTAGCTGCATAAGGAGCTACTTCGTGTCGTAGGGGCAGTTTAGACTTATCTGGTGCCCAGTTGCTTCCGATGTATTTGACGAATGAATTACTGGTTGGACGATGGCTCCGTGCGGAGTTTCTAGCAGCCAACTTGCTAGCGGCATCTTTATTCATGGTTTTATTCTGCCATTTTTCGGGCAATAGGCTTGAACCTAATCAGAAAGGAAGATATGACCCTATCGATTGATTTACACATCCATTCCAGAAATTCAGATGGTGCAGATACCGTGGAGGAATTAGTGCCACTGATAGCCAAGGCTGGAGTTGATGTTTTTGCCCTCAGCGACCATGACCGCACCGACGGTTGGCAGGCTGCCAGGGCGCTAGCTACAGAGTTCGGGCTAAGTTTCATTCCAGCCATTGAGATAACTACCGAGGGTAGATTCAGTGATAAACCTCGCGGTATTCACCTCTTGGCATATCTTCCAGATCCTAATCACCCAGAATTACAAGAAGTCCTCATCGCCAACCAGAACTCTCGCATTACCAGGATGAAGAAATTCGTAGACAAGATGCAACCAGACTTTCCAGGTCTGACCTTTGAAAACGTCATGGCCGGTCTAGAAGAGGGCGCTACCGTTGGCCGTCCAGCACTAGCACAAGCATTAGTTGAACTCGGGGTTGCTAGTAAGGTCGGCGATGTATTTGACAGTGGCCTGATTGGAAGATCTTCAAAATATTACGTCAGAAACGAATCGCCTGACGTGCTAGATGCAATCCGTATCGTTAGAGATGCTGGCGGAGTTCCAGTGATAGCTCATCCTTTATCTCGAACTCAATCCGATGACACTAGACAAACCCATTTTCCTGAAGCTGACTTCGAAGCGATGGTGGAAGCTGGTTTGCTCGGTGTTGAAACATCTCACAAAGAAGTGCCAGCAGAGAACAAACTGATTTTGGATGCATTTGCTCGAAAACATAACCTAATCACAACTGGTTCTAGTGACTATCACGGACTCAGTGTCAAGGAAAATAACCCACTGGGTCTTTACACCACTGAAGAGGATCAATTGAAGAGAATCTTAGAACTAGGCACTGGCAGCAAACCTTTGCTGCAACACTCCATCTAATCTTTTTTGTATGTTCTAATTCGTTTTCTCGGTTTGCGAGTTTGCTCTTGCTTCTTAGCTTCGGATTTCGGCTTCACAGTCTTGGCAGCAGCAGCTTTAACTAAACGCCCTTTGGTGCCTGCAGGTATGTCTAGGTCACTGT
Source organism: Actinomycetota bacterium (assembly GCA_041180525.1). GTDB lineage: Bacteria > Actinomycetota > Actinomycetes > Actinomycetales > Microbacteriaceae > Rhodoluna. Next base: position 29,013 of record JBEGRI010000001.1, read on the forward strand.
ATAGATTCTCCGAGGAAGAGTATGTCTCAATAGGGTCTGGAACCCCCAACTCTAAAGCCTGGTTGATGTTACCCCAGCGAATCAGATCTTCCCAGTCGACAAAAGTAACTGCAATGCCAGTTTTACCCGCTCGACCGGTTCTACCGATTCTGTGTAAATAGGCTTTTTCATCTTCTGGAACTGTGTAATTGATTACATGGCTAACATCATCGACATCGATGCCTCGAGCGGCAACCTCGGTTGCAACCAGAATCTCTTTCTTTCCTGAGCGGAAGTTATTCAATGATCTTTCTCTGGCTTCTTGGGACATATCACCATGCAAAGCTGTTGCCTGAAAACCTCGCTGAATTAGTTCTTCGGCGAGATTTCCTGCCTGTCGTTTAGTTTTACAAAAAATAATTGTTTTCCCACGACCGGTGGCTTGAAGAATTCTGGCTACCACTTCATCTTTATCAAGTGCGTGAGCTCGGTAAATAAACTGTTTGATATCGGCTTTGGTATGACCTTCATCGGGATCGTTCACTCTAATGTGAACTGGACGGTTTTGAAACTTTCTTGCTAGTGAAACAATCTGCCCAGGCATAGTCGCTGAAAAGAGCATTGTTTGCCTAGTTTGTGGTGTGTATGCGAAAAGTTTTTCGACATCAGGAAGAAAACCAAGATCCAGCATTTTGTCTGCTTCATCTAAAACCAAAACCTCAATCTTGGAAAAATCTAGTTTTCTCTGGTTGTGTAAATCAATTAGCCTTCCTGGAGTTCCAACAATGATTTGGGCACCTGCCTCGATTTGGGCAATTTGGCCTTCATAGCTTTTGCCACCATAGATGGTTGCTACTAAAGTGCTCCGATTCTGACAAGCCAGGATCAGATCCTCTGCAACCTGGATGGCTAATTCTCTGGTTGGAACAACAACTAGGGCTTTAGCTCCTTTATCTGGGGTGAGGCCAAGGCGTTGAATGATCGGAAGCCCAAAGCCAAAGGTCTTGCCGGTTCCAGTTTTAGCCTGACCGATAAGGTCCGCTCCGGTTAGGGCTATCGGGATGGCTTGCTCTTGGATGGGGAAAGCTTCGACTATCCCTTTGCCAGCAAGGGCATCGGTGATGTCTTTGGAAATGCCCAAATCGCTAAAATTCAAGGATTTATCTACCTGTTCTATTGATACAAGTCTAGGGGGGTTAAGATTGTTCGGTGTTCGAATGGTTAAAGCGTTTTCGTAAAGTTGCTAAGCGGCTAAGCGTTGCTGAGCGTAGCGAAGAGAAATCAGCACGCAACACGAAAGCTATCAACCTAAAACCCTACACACCTTCACCTAAAGCTTTCTTGGGGCAACTGGCTTACATCCAGCTGTCTAACTTCGAAATTCTTACTGCAGCACTAAAGTATTCGCCTAACACTTCATACAAAGCTGAGTTGAGTGAAGCAGCAGCTAGAAGTTTCGATAAGTATCGTCAGCTTTCAAAGAAACTAGTTGATCTAGGTGCAGATCCTGCCGAAGAGATGAATCCGTTCAAAGAGCGGATAGCTGTGTTTCACTCCAATACTTCTGGACTTGATTGGTATGAAGTTGTGATTAAGGTTTACTTAACTTCAGGATTGTTAGATGACTTTTATTCGAGGCTTGCATCTGGGCTAAACGACGAACTGCAAGCTGAAGTTGAAAAGGCACTCAAGGATCGAACCTTTGAGAAATTTGCTAAACGAGTTTTGAGTGAAGCGGTGGCAAGCGATCCAGTTTTAGCTTCAAGATTAGCGCTATGGGGCAGAAGACTAATGGGCGATGTTTTGCTAGAGCTCAGAGCAGCTTTCGATAACCGCAAGCTTGCAGGTGTGTCAAAAGATAAACAGTTAAGTGTTGAGGAAGAGCGAAAAGTTAATCTTGCAGCTTACTCAAAGTTGGAGCCGCTTATATCTGAATTAACTGGCGTTCACTCTCAACGCATGGAAGCTTTAGGGCTGGCAGCCTAAATTACTTCTTTTCTTCAGCCATTCTTTTGGCGCGAATAAAGCGAACACCTAAAATCATTGCAACTGGCATTCCAAGCATGGTTACGCTCCAGATCCAGTAGTCGTTATAGCTAAGACCGACCCAGGTCAAAATGATCCAAGCTAGGAAGCCGAAGCCCCAAGCAATTGCAGGAGCAAGAAGGTTGCCAAAATATTCTTTACCGCTTAGCAGGTAAGGTGCCATCAGTCCCAGCAACGCACCATAAATAAGAATGAATACGATTTCCATTAGGCAATAAATCCTACTCTTCGGGCTTGATCTGCTCCGATTTCAATGTAAGCCAAAGCAGTGCTTGGAACAATGAAAAGTCGACCTTTGTCATCGGTGAATTTGATTGATGCTTGGTTGCTAGCTAAAGCGTCGCTGACCATTTTTTCTAACTCAGCTGAATTCTGGTTAGATTCAAAAGCCAATTCTCGCCCGCTTTCGCGAAGACCAACACGAACTTCCATTTCACTACTTTCTTTCAACCACTAGATTACTTGAGTTTTTTGGCTCAAAAAAGCCACTACTTGTCAATCTCAGGATTTTCGATTGTTTCAATCTGTTCAGTGATAACCGGGATGGGGTTGGTAAAGCTGGAAGCTTGAGAGATTGGGGTGATAACCTCAGGGTTTGTTGGACTAAGTTCAGTTGGCCGAAGCGAGGGCAAAACTCCTTGAGTTAGTGATTCATTCAACTGATTCAGCAGTTCAATAGCCTCCTCAATTTGCTCATCATCGTTGGCTGCTATTGCTTGCAAAAGGTAGCTGGCGAAAGATAATTCGTAGTAAAGATTTGCTCTTTGCTTTAGGTTCCGATCTGCACGAATTGAACCTTCGTAGGCTAATAAGAGTGCATCTGCAATGGCAGTGTTAGCTTCAGCAAGTAACGAAGCTAAGTCAACTGCAGGATCGTCAACGCAGAGGTTAGACCAGTTGTTGATACCAATCACCTCAGTGCCATCGGTCAAAAGGCAATCACCGGTTAAACTGCCATGCACTACGGATGGCTGATAGCGGAACAAACTAACATCTAAAAGTGCATTTTGCCAACGTTCTAACAAAGCCGAAGGAATTCTTCCAGTTTCCATGGCACGATCAAATTCGGCAACGCGTTCACGAACTCGAAGCGCAGGATCATATTCAGGTAAACCAGCATCGATTACTAGTTGCGCAGGAATCGAGTGAATTTTGGCAATTGTTTGAGCGAGTTTGCCAACTAATAAATCTGTTTCTTTCAATCTAGAGAAATCAACAGGGTTGCCTAAAACATAGTCAAAAGCTAAAGCCTTACGAATAGCTTTCACAGAAGTCTCACCTAGAAGGGCCGGAATCTTGAAAGGCAAGTCAACGTTTTTTAGCACTCTTAGTGCTCGCACCTCCAAGCCCAGTTCAGTCATGGCTATCGCCGAATTGGGAGACTTGAACATCACCAGTTGCCCAGAATCTGTGCTCAATAAATGGCTGGTTATCTCTGAACCAGGCACACTTAGGTCTAGAACACTGGTAAAGCGCAAACCGGGCAGCGCATCGGCTGCTAACGCCGCTAAAATCAAGGAAGGTTTACCCATGTATTTCAGGTTAGAACGCCTAAACGCCCAGACCTGTTATCGCCACGCATTAGAAGAAGAAGTATGAACGCGCCCTTGAACCTCCCTTTGGCTCAGCCAGTGATCGCTAGAGATGCTGCTGCTCGGGATGGGGCAGAGTTATTTGATTTGCTTTGGAGTGAACCAGAAACCAAGATACTCGTCTTATATAACGGTAAAACCTTGCTCGCTGGCAAATCACTCAGGTTATTCAATACTGATGAAGCTACCGCTGGAAAGTATCGGGTTTATTTAGGTCGAACCAGTGAAGCTTTCGAAGATCTAAAACCTGGAACTGCAGTGGTGCTGTCGGTTTTAAGCGACAATGCCGCTCATGCTTTAGAACCAGATTCGGCTAACTGGAGTGAACTTAGAAGAACTGGTGCAGGTTTGAGTCCAAGCCATGCAACACTTTTTACCCAAGCATTGGCTATTCATAACTGGCACGAAACTCACCAATTCTGTCCCGCCTGCGGTGAGCTAACCATTATGAAACAAGGTGGTTGGTCAAGGTTCTGCATTAGCGAAGACAGAGAACTTTTTCCACGAACCGATGCCGCGGTTATTGTTAGCATCATTGATAACGAAGATCGAATTCTTTTAGGTTCCCAAGGATCTTGGGAGCAAAATCGCTGGTCGATTTTAGCTGGCTTCGTTGAGGCAGCTGAATCTTTAGAGTCAGCTGTGGTTAGAGAAATGTTTGAGGAATCAGGTTTGCTCGTAACCGAACCGAAATATCTTGGTTCACAATCTTGGCCATATCCATATTCACTGATGCTCGGCTTCACAGCAAAAGTTAGCGAGGCTAATTCGGCAGATTCCATCAAAGCTGATGGAATTGAGATTGCGAAGCTGCGTTGGTTCACTCGCGAGGAACTGAAAGCAGAGGCGAAACAACTTAGGTTACCGACTCGCATCTCCATCGCTAGAGCGATGATCGAATATTGGCTTGGCGAGAGCATTGAAACAGCGACAGAACTTGAGGGTAAGTAATGCTGCCCGAGGCAGAAGCAGTTTTGGATGCTTTGGATCAGAAGCAGCGTGAAGCTGCTGAAAGTTTGCATGGCCCGACGGTAATCCTGGCTGGTGCCGGGACTGGCAAAACTAGAACCATCACTCACCGCATCGCCTATGGAATCATTCGTGGTGATTACACCGAGAGTAAAGTGCTAGCCCTGACCTATACAAACAAGGCGGCCGGTGAACTCAGAGCACGACTAAGAGCACTTGGCATCTATTCTGCCAATGCTAAAACTTTTCACTCGGCTGCCTTGGCTCAACTGGAGTACTTTTTTAGAACCCTCTATGGAACAACCCCACCTAGAATTCAAGAATCTAAAGCTAGGACTATCACGACAGCAGCAACCGAGCTGAAAATCAAATTGGATCCAAATACGATAAGAGATCTTGCCAGTGAAATTGAATGGCGAAAATATTCGCTGTTGAGTTTAGAAGAATACGCAACACAAGTTGGTTTACGTCCGGTTGCTGGTTTGGCCCCAAATAAGAATCTAGAAATCCAAGAACTTTACGAGAAGCTCAATCTCAAGAATAAGCAAATGGATTGGGAGGATGTGATTTTGCTCTGCAGCGGAATGCTAAGAGCCGAGCCTGGAGCCTTAGCCCATTTTCAGCAGCAGTATCGCTTTTTCACAGTTGATGAATATCAAGACATTTCCCCATTACAACAAGATCTTCTGGATACTTGGCTCGGCGACCGCTCCGATATATGCGTTGTTGGCGACCCAAACCAAACTATCTACTCTTTCACTGGAGCCAGCTCAAGTTATCTAGAGACTTTTAGCTATCGCTATCCTCAAGCAAACATAATCTCGCTTACCAATAACTACCGTTCAAATCCAGAAATAATCTCTTTAGCTAACAAAGTTAGGCTGAATCCAACCATGGATGCACTTGAGGCGGTTAGGCCAACCGGAGCAGCTCCTGAGATTCTCGAGTTTGAAAACAAAGCTGCTGAAATTGGTTGGGTCGCAACCAGAATTAAACAACTGATTCAACAAGGAGTAAAAGCATCACAGATAGCGGTGTTATATCGAATCAATAGCCAATCGGAACTGATTGAACAAGCGCTTAGAGAGAATGCCATTACTCATCAGGTGCGCGGTGGTCAAAGATATTTCAACCGTCCTGAAATACTTTCCGCAATAAGACTGGTCAGGGCAGAAGCTGCCAGCCCAAGTCCGAAACCGCTTTATGAAAGTATCACAGCCATAGTCAGAGCACTCGGCTGGCAGTCAGTACCACCAACAACAGAGAAAGAATTAGAAACCTGGGAAGCGCTGAACCATTTTGTTCAGATTGCAGACGAGCTTGGTGAGGCAGCAACAATAGTTAACTTTGCCACTGAGATAGACGAGCGAGCGAGGAGCCAGCATGAGCCTGTTCGCGAAGCGGTAACTCTTAGCACAATTCACGCAGCCAAAGGTTTGGAGTATCAACACGTTTTTATTGTTGCTGCGACCGAAGGCTATATTCCAATCAGCTATGCCAAAACCGAAGCTGAATTAGCGGAAGAGCAAAGACTTTTCTATGTTGCTATCACTAGAGCAAAAGATCGCTTGGCCATTACTTGGGCTAAGCAAGATTTAGAGTTCAATCGGGTAAACACACCGAGTCGATTCTTAAACCTGCTCAAGTAATTTCAAGGCATAGACATAACTCGTGTTTGTTGAATCTAAGTCGTTGAACATTTCCGGTTGAATACTCCAGAAGGTAACCTTCAAGGTATTCTTCCGAGTCGGTTGCTTTAAATTTAAAACCGGCTTGCTCATCCAGATCTCTAAGAATAGTTCTGGTTGCCAAACCAACTGCTGTGGTAAGCGCACTAGCGTCATCTCTAAACCTAGGTAAACCTAGAAGCTGACTTGCAATAATTGGCCAGTTCTCATCTTCATCGACGAGGTGTTCTTGAAAGCAATTCAAGCAAGCAGTTTCACCTGGAATTATCAATGGTGAGATCAAAGTGTTTTCAGAATTGAAACAGATACCAAGATGACGAACATCTCTTGAAAGCCACCGAGAATACGTTCTTGGATTAAAAGCCAAGTGCCCAACAGTGATGGCAAAACTTATTCTTTGATTTGGTTTAATCTCATTCGCGCAAATAAGTCTTGGTCTTGAATCTGAAACCAAGGACAATTCAGCCAAGATTTGATTGGCAACCTGAACTCTATTTTTTCCAAGTGAATTCGCTGGAAAACCCAGTTCACCCAGATCTGTGTTGAGAATCACCCCATCGTCATGGCTGATAATCTTGCCAACCCCAGATGCCAATAAAGCTTTGGCTAGCAATAGTCCCGTCTTATCTATCTGGTCGATGTGTATTACTCGATGCCATCGCTCAGCCAAGACCATTTCACCGTTGACCTGATAATCCAAAGAAGCTCTAGCCATTTCAGCAAAACCCAGTTCAACCCAAGAACCTCTGCTGGTTGGTTGATCTTGTTCCAGAACTGGTTGCAGTTTTTCTAAAAGTTTGGCGGTTTCAGCTTTAGTTACCCCAATGCTTTGCTCAATAACATCCAGTTGACCCGCAACAATCCCGCTATAAAGAGCCGTAATCATTTTTTGTTCTTCGAGGCTAACTTCTGGCAACTGTATTTGTTTCGCCCCAAGCCCAATAGCTAGCGTGCTTGGAGTCAGCCAAATCGAGGGGACCGCTTTATTTATGCGATGGAACACAGAGTTATTTTCAGCAGTTTTTGCTAACTCTGCTTAAGTTCTACACATCACCGAGCAAATCTTTTAGAGCCTGGTCCATGGCATCGCCGATACCTAAATCGTTTTTCACTCTGGAAACGAACTTCACCTGATTGTCAATATCCTCCGCGGTCGGTAAGAAATCTGGATGATCCCAAAGCGCATCGCGTTTTTCTTTACCGACTGCATTGGTTATCGCTTGCCAAAGTGCTGAAGCTTCGCGCATGCGCTTTGGTCGCAACTCAAGACCGACCAATGCTTGGAAGGTTTGCTCGGCTGGGCCGCCGGTTGCTCTTCTTCTGCGAACCGCTTCACGAATTGCTTCACCTTTTGGTAAACGTTTAGCGGCTTCGCTGGTGACTGCATCAACCCAACCTTCTATCAAAGCTAGGTTGGTTTCAATGATGTTCAGTGCCACTTGTTGGCTTTCAGAACGTGGCGATAAGAAAGCACCAGATTCTAAAGCAGCTTGCAACTCATTGGGATTACTTGGATCAAAGTCTTCACTAATTTCTTGCATTCTAGAAGTGTCAACAGTAATACCAGAGGCGTATTCACGAATCTGACTAACTATTTTTTCTCTCAACCATGAAGAATGTTTGAATAATCTGATGTGTGCTAGTTCTCTTAAAACAAGATAAATGTATGCTTGGTCAGAATCTTTACCTAACTCTAGACTTTGAACAAAGTCGGTCAGGTTTTGTAAAACAAAAGCTGGTCTTTGCTCAACATAAATAGGTAAACCTATTTCAGTTCCGGTTAGCGCTTCTTTAGATAGCGAACCTAAAGCTTGACCTAACTGCATGGCGAACATCATCGCTCCAGCGGAGCGCATAATGTCGCTTGCTCCGGCTAAAGATTCAACCATTTCTTCAGGCAGTTGAGATTCGATTGCTTCAGCCAAACTGCGATTCATTCGATCAGCGACCGGCTCTGCCAGTGCTCTGAACAACGGAAGAGCATCATCAACCCATAATGTTCTGCTCAGCATTTTTGGCTCAACAGCTATCTCCGCAATGTCTGTTGCCTCATTCAGCCAAAGATTTGAGATGCCATAAGCATCCCTAACTTCGGTTATGTCTTTGCTGTCTAAAGCGACTTGGCCAACCTTGGCTATTTCTTTAGCTCTAAGCGCTGCAGCTTGCCAATTAACCCCAGAACCATCCGCTGGAGGAGTGGGGATCATGAACGCACCTTTAATATTTTCAAAAAGTTTTCTTAGCGACTCATCTGAGCCATCAAAACCACCGGCGGCAGCCAAGGCTTCTGGGTCAAAACCCTGCTTCAGCATCTCCTCCCAAATGCGTCTGAGTTCCTCCGGATCAGGCTCGCCGGACTCGTTCTTATCTGGAAAATCGTTCATTGCTTCTTAACGCTAAGGCTAATTCGAACATTAGGGAACACACTTTTGGCTTGTTCGCCAATAGCGTTGCTAGCACTTGGTTTTAGCGTTGGCTTGGCTAATTTAGGCTATTAGCAATGACTCTTTTCGAAGAAAAGCCTAAAAAGAAGCGTTCAATCAAGCGCATAGTAGCTTGGTCGATTGCTGGTCTAATCTGTCTACCTGCACTTATTTTTAGTTCCCTGCCAAGCCCATACTTGATCGAGCGACCAGGACCTGCTTACGACGTTCTGTCGACCGCCCCAGGCACAAAGATTTTCAACATCTCTGGAACCAAGACTTATCCGACGCAGGGAAAATTGGATTTGCTCACCATCGTATTCAATGGAACTGCATATGCTGGGGTTTCTTGGCTTCAAGTTGCGCTTTCTCATCTAGATCCTTCAGTGAGTTTGATTCCAAAAGATTTGGTTTATCCACCAGATAAAGACACTTCACAAATAGATCAAGAAGGTGAAGTGATGATGATTGACTCACAGGCTAGTGCAAAAGCGGCAGCTCTAAATCTTTTAGGTATTCCATTTGAAAGTCCAGTAAAAGTTACTGCTGTGATTAAAAACTCTGCTGCAGAAGGAAAGCTGAAAGCCGGAGATACATTAATCACCGTGAACGGAGAAAAGACCACTGGTTTAGAGCAGATTCGAAAAATTGTTACCGAAAGCCAAGATAAGAAGGCAGTTGTTTTTCTGATCGAACGAGCTGGTGTGCAAAAAACAGTTGAGATAACACCAAGAAAAGACAAAGACAAGTATTTGCTTGGAATCTTTGTTGACAATATTCCAGAACTCCCTTTCAAGATTGATATCAAGTTGGATCAAGTAAGCGGGCCTAGTGGTGGACAGATTTTTGCTTTGGCAATATATGATTTGCTAACGCCAGGATCGCTACTTGGCAATAACCATGTAGCTGGAACAGGAACTGTTGACCCAGCTGGCAATGTTGGTGCTATCGGCGGTATCAAGCAGAAGATGTATGGAGCTAAAGATGCTGGAGCACAATATTTCTTAGCTCCTGCAGATAACTGTGATGAAGTTGTCGGAAATATTCCAGATGGAATCAAGGTTTTCAAAGTTGCCACACTGAAAGATTCACTCAAAGCGTTAGAAGCAATCAAGGCCGGTAATGTCGCTGGCCTTTCGGTATGCACTACAAAGTAAAGGAAAATAATGTCGCAAGCTAACTCAGTAAACCTCCGCAAGCGTGCCCCTTTTGCAATATCCCTAGGTATCGTCATTGTTTTAGGTTTGATACTTACCAGCGCGTCCGGTGTTTACACTGATGTGCTGTGGTTCGACCAGCTTGGCTACCTAAGTGTATTTACCACTACCATCTGGGCTCAGGTCTGGATTTTTGTCATTTCGGCTTTGATTTCAGGTCTCTTCTTATGGCTCAATTTGTTTCTTGCATATCGTTTCAGGCCAACCTACTCAGGTAGGAACGACTTCTTTGGGAGAGATTTAGGAGAGTTTAAGACCTCGCTGGAGAGAACAAGAAAGCGCATCTTTATTGGAGCTCCAATCATCCTAGGTATTTTTATCGGTGCGACTCAGTCCTCAAGTTGGGACAAAATAATGATGTTCCTAAATCACAGTTACACCGGAACGCTTGATCCTCAATTCAAACTAGATGTTGGTTTTTATCTTTTCGATTTACCTTTCTATATAGAACTAATTCAAACTTTGATGTTGCTGATGGTCTTAGTTTTAATCCCAGCTCTAATCATTCATTTGATTTACGGTGCAATTAAGTTCAATGGTAGAAAGTCAACTTTTAGTAAGCCGGCCAGAATACACATCGCTGTCTTAGCAGCTTTGTTTATGATCAACCTGGCACTAAGCATCTGGATTGGTCAGTATGAAACAATGACTAGTTCTAGTGGTTTATACACGGGAGCTACCTATTCCGATGTCAATGCGAGCATCCCAGCAGCGCAGATTCTTACTGCGGTCGGATTCTTAGTCGCACTTCTTTATCTCTCAGTAGCGGTAATCGCAAAATGGCGGTTGGCTGTTTTAGGAACAGCCCTGATGTTGATTTGTTCCATACTGCTTGGTGGAGTTTGGCCAGCTATTGTTCAAACTTTCCAAGTAGTTCCCAATGAACGAACTTTGGAAGCCGATTACATCGATCGAAACATTCAAGCCACCAAGGCTGCATACGGACTCGACGGTGTTCAAGTGATTGAATACGATGCCAAGACAACTGCAACCGCTGACGCTCTGAAAAATGATGCCCAGACAGCCGCCCAAATAAGAATCATCGACCCTAACTTAGTTAGTGCTTCGTTCAAGCAGCTGGAACAGTATCGTCAGTATTACAACTTCGTCAATCATATGGATGTTGACCGATACACCATTAACGGTAAAACCCAAGACACGGTACTAGCCGTTCGTGAACTAAACCAATCAGGTTTGGGAAGTTCACAATCCTGGTATAACAATGTCATTGTTTACACTCACGGCTACGGTTTGGTTGCAGCCTACGGTAACCGGCGTTCAGTTGATGGCCAGCCTGTCTTTTTGCAGTCAGGCATACCTTCAACCGGAGCTCTAGGCAAATATGAATCGAGAATATATTTTGGTGAGAAATCTCCAGAGTATTCAATAGTTGGCGCACCCAAGGGAGCGGCTAAACGTGAGCTAGATTATCCGGCCAGCGACTCAGCGGGTAATCAGGATCAGCAGACCATGACAACTTTCGCTGGAAATGGTGGCCCAAAGCTGGACAGTATCATTAAGCGACTTTCTTATGCTTTGAAGTTCCAATCTGAACAGATCTTGCTGTCTGACGCCGTTACAGATAGCTCTCAGATTTTGTATGACCGGAACCCACGTGATCGAGTCGCTCAAGTGGCACCATATCTAACTTTGGACAGCGATATTTATCCAGCGATAGTGGACTCAAGAGTGGTCTGGATAGTTGATGGTTACACCACCTCGGCTAACTATCCTTATTCGAGAGCCGAGAATCTCTCAGTTACCACCTCAGACTCATCAACCACGTCACCGCTTGAACGAGGAGATATTAATTACATCCGAAACTCGGTAAAGGCAACAGTTGATGCCTACGATGGTTCGGTAAAACTTTATGCTTGGGATGCTGAAGATCCAATCTTGAAGACATGGATGAAAATCTATCCAAATACCATCAAGCCAGTTTCAGAAATGTCAGGTGCGTTGCTTTCGCACGTTAGGTACCCAGCGGATTTATTCAAGATGCAAAGAGGTATCTTAGGTCAGTATCACGTAACTGATGCCGGAGCTTTCTACTCACAGCAGGATGCTTGGATGACTCCAAACGACCCGGTTGATCAAGGTGCCGGTACTTCTAGTTTGCAGCCGCCATACTATTTGACCCTGCAAGCACCAACCCAACCGAAACCTTCATTCTCGATTTACAGCACCTTCATCCCAAGATCAACTGGAGACTCCTCGAGAAACGTCTTGACTGGATATTTGGTTGCTGACTCGGACGCAGGGTCAACTAAAGGCAAGGTTTCTTCTCACTATGGCAAGCTACGTTTGCTAACCTTACCGAGAACCACGATTGTTCCAGGTCCCGGTCAGGTACAAAACAACTTCAACTCGGATAGCGAAGTTTCCAAGTTGTTGAACATTCTGCGACAGGGTTCAACCACAGTTCTAAATGGAAACCTGTTGACCTTACCTATCGGTGGCGGTTTGTTATACGTCCAACCGGTATACATTCAGTCAACCGGTGAGACTTCATTCCCATTGCTCAAAAAGGTTTTGGTTGCTTTCGGCGACAAGATTGCTTTCGAAGACAACTTAGATGACGCCTTGAATTCACTGTTTGGTGGATCAGGTGGTGGAACAACCCCGATTGATCCAGGTCTAACTAATGCGCAGAAACTAGCTAAAGCTCTTGCCGATGCTAAAGCTGCTCTAGTCGAAAAAGACGCAGCTCTGCGGGCAGGAGACTGGAGTGCTTACGGTAAGGCTGATGCCAAGTTGCGCGCTGCTATAGAGGCCGCTTTGGCAGCTAGTAAAAAGTAATCACTTTTCTGTTAGACTGTAGGTTCGCCGCGGGGTGGAGCAGTTCGGTAGCTCGCCGGGCTCATAACCCGGAGGTCGTAGGTTCAAATCCTGCCCCCGCAACCATAAATAAGCCTTGAAATTAATCAAGGCTTATTTTCTTTAACAGGCTGTGTGTAATTCGAGCAGCTTAGTTTTATAAGTTTTAGCATCTGGTCATGCTGTTCTTAGCTGCTGCGCTGATTGGGGGAGCCGCCTGGCTCAACGAGCCTTGCCCACAATCTTTTAGTATTGCCAACACTACTGTCAGTGCGATTAGCCAATCTCAGCAGCTTTCGCTATGTGTTGCTAAAGCAGTCTTAGTTAAATCTTTAGATGGTTCTTTGAATTTAGTGTTGAACTCTAGTAACGCCAAACCATCCTGCTTGGTATACCCTAATGGACTTTCCATGGACCAGAGCTATAACTTGCTTGCTTCTGGTCATGTTGGTTGTTGGTCGCTTTACCCACCTAGTCAGCCGATAACCATCGTCAACCTCGCTAGCTCTAGTGTTAGCAAAGTTAACTCCGAGATCAAACGGTTTAGGCCAACTGTTCCAGTAATTCTTTATCAGCCGGTTAGAGAACTCAAGGTTGGTGACTATGTTTCATTTAGATCTTCAGCGAAATTAGAGAACCAAAGATGTCGCATGCTAAACCTTGATTGTCAGGTTCGTTTCACTCCAATATCACATAGCTGGCAAATCGGTAATACGGCAACCAAACTGCTGGAACCCAAATACCAACTAAACAGCCCTGGTTCACTGGTAGTTACCCTCAACACAACTTTCAAAATCGAGTATTACTTTCCTTCGCTAACTCCCTGGCGAAGAACTTACCCAAATATCGTGATTTCTTCTGTTCCTGTTCAATTGAGCGTTGGGGCTATTGCTCCGCCAAATAAGCGCTCACCTAGGTTGGTCGATGAGCCCTGTCTAAGCCAACTAGATTGGGGTTGCTGATTTTTCAGAAAACTCCCAGATGATTTTCATAAACTTATGAAGTTGAATAAATAGTTTTTATGCAACAGGACAAATCAGGAGTCTATGAAGATGTCAGAAGACAAAAAGCACTACAACAGCCAATTTTTAGCTCAACCGGTAAAAATCGTACAGCCGGTTACCCAAGCAACTGTAGAAAGAAAGCAACCTTCAACAGTCGCATTAATTTTCTTAGCGATATTAGGTCCGCTGATTGGAACTGTTGTTGGCGCATATGCAGTGAACGGAACACTACCGTTCACCGGTTCTTCGACACAAGTAATAGTAAATAACTCCCAGAATGTGAACTGGGTCACTGCAGCTGCAGCTAAAGCGCTACCGTCAGTTGTCACGCTATCTGTTTCAGGAACAAATGATGCTGGAACCGGTTCTGGGGTTGTGTTAAATAATGATGGATACATTCTCACCAATGCTCACGTGGTTACCTTAGATGGCGCTACCAGCAATGCGGTAATCGAAGTTAAAACAAGCAATGGCAAGATCTATCAAGCTTCAGTGATTGGCACAGATCCAACAAATGATTTGGCTGTAGTGAAAGTTGCTGGTTCAGGCTTAACCCCAATCGAATTTGCAGATAGCTCTAGCATCAATGTTGGCGACTACGCTGTGGCTATCGGAGCACCTCTGGGATATGACGCGACCGTAACCCAAGGAGTTGTTTCAGCTATGCACCGAACAATCCAAGTTGCCTCAGCTGCTGTTCCTAAAGATGATGGTTCATCTTTGGAACTGTGGAATGGAACTAATTCCCAGCCACCAGTGAATCTTGATGTCATTCAAACTGATGCAGCCATCAACCCTGGTAACTCAGGTGGTGCTTTGATTAACGACAAAGGACAGCTAATTGGAATCAACGTAGCTATCGCGACGGCTAGTTCAACTACCAGTCAATCTGGAAGCATCGGAGTTGGTTTTGCTATTCCGTCTAATACCGCCAAGCGCGTATCCGATCAGCTAATCAAAACCGGTAAGGTTACCCACGGTTTACTTGGTGCTTTTGTATCAGATGCTAAAAACTCAGATGCTTCTGCTTCATTTAGTGTTGGTGCGACAGTGGAAAAGCTAACCCCCGGCGGAGCAGCTGAGAAGGCTGGCATAAAGGTTGGTGATGTGATTATCTCCTGTGACGGTGTGAGCATCGATGGTGCATCCAAACTAACCGCAGCAATTAGATCTAAGGCTGCCTATAGCAAAGTCACCCTAGAGTTGCTTAGAAACGGTAAGAGCATTACTGTTCAAGCCACCTTAGGTGATGCCGACAAGGCAAATTAGTTGGTTGACCACGATTTTCGTGGCAAACTTGAACCTATGTCTATTGCTCCAAGCGTCCAGTATTCAATCACGATTCGGCTAGAGGCTCCGGCCAAACCAACGGCGGTTAGCGAATTGACCGCAATCATTGAAAAATTAGGTGGTCTAGTTACCGCGGTTGATGTTAATCATTCTGACTCTGAACGCGTTAGGGTCGACTTGACTTGCGCAACTAGAAACTCTGAGCACGCAAAAGAAATCGTTGAGAGCTTAAAGCAACGCGAGGGAGTAGTGGTCGGGAAAGTTTCAGATAGAACTTTCCTAGCTCATCTAGGCGGCAAACTTACCATTGAGTCAAAATTACCGATTCGTAATCGTGATGATCTTTCTCTAATTTATACGCCAGGCGTGGCCAGAATCTGTGAAGCGATTGCTCAAGATCCTCAGGATGCTAGAAGGCTCACCATCAAAAGAAACACCATAGCCGTAGTAACCGATGGTTCTGCGGTACTTGGTTTAGGCAACATTGGTCCGCTAGCAGCGTTACC
Source organism: Actinomycetota bacterium (assembly GCA_041180525.1). Lineage (GTDB taxonomy): Bacteria > Actinomycetota > Actinomycetes > Actinomycetales > Microbacteriaceae > Rhodoluna. The sequence goes on from JBEGRI010000001.1 coordinate 44,544, forward strand.
TGTGATGGAAGGTAAAGCGGCCTTGTTCAAGCGATTTGCCAACATCGATGCTTTCCCTATCTGCTTAGACACTCAAGACACCGACGAGATAGTTCGTAGCGTTAAGGCCATTGCTCCAGTTTTTGCTGGAATCAATCTGGAGGATATTTCAGCGCCTCGTTGTTTCGAAATCGAAGAAAGACTGCGAGCAGAGCTTGACATTCCTGTTTTCCATGATGATCAGCATGGCACTGCCATAGTCTGTCTAGCTGCTCTAACCAACGCTCTAAAAGTTGTTGGTAAAAAGATCGATGAAGTTGAGCTCGTGCTCAGTGGAGCAGGGGCTGCTGGAACCGCTGTTTTGAAATTACTTTTTGCGGCTGGTCTAAAGCACGCCATTCTCGCCGATCAAAAAGGCATAATCGTTGAAGGTCGGGCAGATATTCAGCCTGGCACAAACCTCGAGTGGCTCTCCAAAAATACCAATCAGGAGAAACTTCAAGGAACTTTGAAGCAGGCGCTAGTTGGCGCAGATGTGTTTATTGGAGTTTCAGCAGGTAACATTCTGGAAGCTAAGGACATCGCAGCCATGAATGACGGAGCGATTGTTTTTGCTCTAGCCAACCCAATCCCAGAAATAGATCCAGCTGAAGCTGCCAAGTTTGCCTCTGTTGTTGCAACTGGTAGAAGCGACTTCCCCAATCAAATCAACAACGTTTTGGCTTTCCCAGGTTTCTTCCGCGGATTATTGGATGCGGGGGCTACCGAGATAACTGAAGGCAGATTGCTAGCCGCTAGCAAAGCTTTAGCTAAGTGTGTTGATAAAGAAGAACTCAACGCTTCATACATCATTCCTTCGGTTTTCCATCCGGATGTTGCTCAAAGAGTAGCGGATGCAGTTAGAACAGCTAAGGACTAACAGTTGTCTCAAGATTCATTGCCAAAGACGCTCACCAACCCCGTTACTCTTCCAGTTGAGCCTGGCGATCATGAAAGATATGCACATTACGTTCGTAAAGACAAAGTAGTGGAATCAGCGGTGATGGGAACTCCAGTGGTTGCTTTATGCGGCAAAGTTTGGGTGCCTAGTCGTGATCCAGAGAAGTTCCCGGTTTGCCCTGAATGTAAAGAGATTTTTGAGCTAATGAAGCGTAATGAAGGTAGCGAATAGACTTATCTGGTGAATAACGCTCCAATAGGTATCTTTGATTCAGGTGTTGGTGGGCTCACTGTTGCCAGAGCAATTATCGATCAGCTGCCTAATGAATCAATTATTTATTTTGGGGACACCGCTAATACCCCTTATGGTCCAAAAGCTCTCAGTGATGTTCGCAATTTAGCCATTGCAGTTATGGATCGGCTAGTTGATGAAGGGGTAAAGGTTTTAGTTATCGCCTGCAATACTGCTTCAGCCGCTGTATTGCGTGATGCCCGGGAACGATACACCGAGGGCAGAGGCATCCCAGTTGTTGAGGTGATTCAACCGGCTGTTCGTCGCGCAGTTGCTGCAACTCGAAATAAAAAGGTTGGAGTTATCGGCACGCTGGCAACCGTGAACTCCAAGGCCTACGATGATGCCTTTGCTGCTGCAGTTGATGTTGAGTTGGTAAGCGTGGCTTGCCCTGAGTTCGTTGATTACGTTGAACGTGGCATAACTTCAGGAGATCAACTTATTTCGCTGGCAGAAACCTACCTAGAACCAGTGAAGGCTAAAGATGTTGATACCTTGGTGCTCGGCTGCACCCATTACCCGCTGCTAACAGGGGCACTTAGCTTTGTTATGGGCGATCAGGTTACCTTGGTTTCATCAGCTGAAGAAACCGCTAAAGACGTATATCGAACACTGCTTGCACATAACCTGCTTAGAACTGAGACTAGTAAACCTAGTTTGAGATTTCAGGCAACTGGGGATGCAGATTCGTTTGCTAACTTAGCTAGAAGATTTTTAGGTCCAGAAGTTCAAAGCGTAGAAAAGATTAAATAATGAGAGTTGACGGAAGAGAAAACAATCAGTTACGTCAAGTAACTATTGAACGTAATTGGTCGGAGCATGCCGAGGGTTCGGCGCTGGTTTCCTTTGGCCTAACCAAAGTTCTTTGCACCGCTACCTTTACAGCCTCAGTGCCGAGATGGAAAGTGGGCAAGGGTGAAGGCTGGGTAACAGCTGAGTACGCAATGCTTCCAAGATCTACTCATGAGCGAAATGATCGTGAATCAGTAAAAGGAAAGATTGGTGGTCGAACCCACGAGATTTCGAGACTGATTGGCAGAGCCCTTCGAGCAGCAGTTGATTTCAAAGCGCTAGGCGAGAACACCATCGTTATTGACTGTGACGTTTTACAAGCCGATGGGGGAACTAGAACTGCAGCTATCACCGGAGCATATGTTGCTCTGGTTGATGCTGTTCGCTTCGGGGTTGAGAAAGGATTTATTCCTGCCAGTAACAAAGTAATTATTGATTCAGTTTCAGCCATATCTGTTGGCATCATTGATGGCGAACCAATGCTGGATCTTGCCTATACGGAAGATGTTAGAGCGGAAACCGACATGAATGTTGTTGTCACTGGCTCAGGAGATTTTATTGAGGTTCAAGGAACTGCTGAAGGGGTTTCTTTCTCTAGAGCAGAACTGAACCAACTGCTGGATTTAGCATTACTTGGAACCACCGAACTGGCTGAAATTCAAAAGAAGGCCCTGGCTTCCTAAAGTGAAATTAGTTCTAGCCACACACAACCAAGGAAAAGTTCAAGAGCTTAGAGCAATTCTTTCACCTTTAGGTTTTGACTTGATCGGCTACGACGGTCCGGAACCGATTGAAGATGGCGTGACTTTTCTAGAAAACGCACTTATTAAAGCTAGAGCTGCGCATAAACACACTGGGCTACCAGCACTAGCAGATGATTCAGGCTTGCAAGTTGAAATCTTAGGTGGTTCGCCAGGCATCTTCACTGCTGTTTGGTCTGGCACTAAAGACAATATTGCGAACCGAAGATTGTTACTGGCACAACTAAAAGACATCCCTAAGACTCACCGTCAGGCCATGTTTGTTTGCACTATTGCACTTGTTACGGCTAACGATGAGATTAGTTTTACTGGGACCTGGCCAGGCAGCATTGCCTTTGAAGAGCGCGGTGAGCATGGGCATGGCTATGATCCAGTCTTTATTCCTGAAGGATTTGAACTTACCGCTGCTGAGCTTGAACCTGACATTAAGAACGCGCTGAGTCACCGAGCCAATGCGCTTAGTGCTTTGATTGAATATTTAAGATCTAGCGACGTTTAGCTTTGATAAGTTCCATAATTACTGGGATAAAAGAGAGAACCACTAAGCATAAGGTCACAACAATTACGTGATCTGAGATGAATTCGACATTACCCAGAAAGTATCCGATGATGGGAATACTGATACCCCAAGAAAATGCGCCGATGATGTTGTTTCGAAGATAGTAACGGTAATTCATCTTTCCAACTCCAGCAGCGACCGGAATGAAAGTTCGCATGATTGGGACATAGTGAGCAAAAATCACTGCCTTGTTGCCATACTTCTCAAAGAATTTTTGTGCTCGCTCAACATTTTTGTGACTAAAAAACCTTGATTCTGGTTTGTTGAAAACTTTAGGTCCTGTGCTTTTTCCGATAAAGTAACCAATTTGATCGCCTAGCACAGCTGAAATGGCAATACTCAAGCAACAAACCCAAAGCGGTAAGTCAATAACTCCCGAGCCAACCATAAGTCCAACCGTGAAAAGCAGCGAATCACCTGGCAGGAAGAAACCGAGCAACAGTCCAGTTTCCGCTACGACAATTAGGCAGGCTAAAACAATGGCAAGCGGCCCTAAGCCTGAAAGGAAATCTTCGGGATTCAGTAATACATTTATGTCCACGTGCCCCCAGCAGGATTTGAACCTGCGCACCCGCCTCCGGAGAGCGGTGCTCTATCCCCTGAGCTATGGGGGCTTAAGGGTTTATCCCAGACTACCAGCGCCACTAAAAACCTTGGTTTTAGGGGCATTGGATAGACTTGGTTCTCAAGCACCACTAAATCTCGGCTACTAAAGGTAAAAGTTTGACCCCTTCGGATCTCTCAAAACACATTCTGCTGACACTCGAAAAGTTAAAGCAGAATGGCACCCTATCGGTCGAAATTGAACTACCCGAGATTATTGTTGAACGGCCAAAAAACCGCGAGCATGGCGACTGGGCAACCAATGTTGCCATGCAATTAGCTGGCAAAGCCGGATTGAACCCTAAAGATTTGGCCAACGCAATTAAGCCGTTCTTAGAGCAGGTTTCGGGTATCGAGCGGGTAGATATTGCCGGCCCAGGTTTTATCAACATTACTCTGAGCGCTCAAGCTGCGGGTGAGTTGGCCAAACAGATTGTTCTCACAGGCAAGGAATACGGAAAAGGCGAGCTTTATCAGGGTTTGAAAATGAACCTGGAGTTTGTCTCAGCAAATCCAACTGGCCCCATACACATCGGTGGAACTAGATGGGCAGCTGTTGGTGACTCGCTTGCCAGAATCTTTCAAGCTCAAGGAGCCAAGGTAACTAAGGAGTATTACTTCAACGACCATGGCGCTCAGATTGATCGGTTTGCTAGATCTTTATTAGCTGCAGCTAAAGGTGAGGCAACACCTGAAGATGGTTATGCAGGTGAATACATCAACCAAATTGCCAGCAAAATAGTCAAATCTAACCCAGGTTTCCAAAACCTAAGTCACGAAGATGCCATTGAACTGTTCAGATCAAACGGCGTTGAACTGATGTTTGCAGAGATAAAAGAATCCTTAGAAAACTTTGGCGTCCACTTCGATGTTTTCTTCCACGAGAACTCACTTTACGAAACTGGAGCGGTTACTAAAGCTATCGACCGTCTCAAGGCTCTTGGTCATATTTATGAGCAGGATGGCGCAATTTGGCTTAGGTCGACTACCTTTGGTGATGACCGCGACCGAGTGGTTATTAAAAGCGATGGGGAAGCTGCATACATCGCGGGAGATCTTGCTTACTACTTAGATAAACGTGAGCGTGGTTTTGACAGAGCCATATACATGCTCGGGGCTGATCATCACGGCTATGTTCCGAGGATGATGGCGATGTGTTCCGCCTTTGGAGATGTTCCTGGTGTGAATCTTGAAATCTTGATTGGCCAGTTAGTCAACCTTGTTCGAGATGGGCAACCGGTGAGAATGTCTAAAAGAGCTGGAACGGTTGTCAGTATGGAAGACCTAGTTGATGCTGTTGGGGTGGATGCAGCTCGATACGCACTTGCTCGCTCTTCAATAAATTCCACTTTGGATATCGATTTAGATTTACTTTCCAAGAAGACCAACGATAATCCAGTGTTCTATGTTCAATATGCTCATGCCCGAACCAAGCAAGTTGCAAATAATGCCGCTTCACTTCAGGTTGAGCAAACGGACTTCGACCCAGCACTTTTGAAGCATCCGACCGAATCAGATTTACTTGCCAAGTTGGCCCAGCTACCAGAAGTTATGAAACATTCCGCTTTGGAGCGTGCCCCGCATCACTTGGCAAGATACTTAGAAGAGGTTGCTGGCAGCTATCACCGTTGGTATGACAACTGCCGAGTGACACCGTTATCTGGTAAGCCTGTTGAGCCTATTCATCGAACCAGACTCTGGTTAAACAATGCCGCTAGCACTGTTCTAGCCAACGGTTTAGGTTTTCTCGGTGTCAGTGCACCGGAGCGGATGTAATCATGAGTGTTGAATTAAGACCCGACTGGCTAAAACTACCTAGTGATGTAAATCAGCTAGATCCGCAAATTTGGCCAAGCACTTTAGTTCGGGATACCGAAGGCGCGAGCAGCATCAACTCAGTGCCTGTTGTTGAGTTGGCACAGAAATTTGGAACACCTTTATATGTAGTTGACAAGGATGTTTTCTTTGAAAGAGCAAAGCAGTTAAAGACGGCATTCGAATTTGCAGCAGAGAAATATCACACCTCGGTCAAGATTTACTACGCAGGTAAATCACTGCTGACTTCTGAGATTGCTCGTTGGGTTGATCAGCTTGGTATGTATTTAGATGTTTCAACTTCGGGTGAATTGGCAGTGGCTTTAGCTGGAGGAATCTCTCCAGACAAATTAGGTTTACACGGCAATAACAAATCGCATGTCGAAATCGGTAAGGCGGTAACCATCGGTTTGGGTGCTGTGGTTATTGATTCAGAAATTGAAATTGAAAGGCTAGCCTCAGCCGCAGTTGCCCAAGACACAGTTCAAGCTGTCCGCTTGCGAGTGAACACTGGCGTTCATGCTCACACTCATGAGTATCTTGCCACTGCAAGAGAAGATCAAAAATTCGGTATAGCTATAAGTGATGTTCCTAGCTTGGTTGCCAAGATTAGATCGCATAAACACCTAAAGTTTCTCGGATTACATTCGCATATCGGTTCTCAGATATTTTCAGTTGAAGGTTTTCTAGAGAATGCTAGACGAATGGTTAGCTTGCACGCCGAGTTAAGTAAAGACGGCCAAGTTCCAGAACTCAACTTAGGTGGCGGTTTTGGAGTCAAATACACGGAAGCCGATGTTCCAGTTCCTATCGAAGAAATAGCTGAAGCAATTATTGCTACTGTTGCCTCAACTTGTCAGAGCCTCTCAGTTGCTATGCCGGTGCTAGCTTTTGAACCAGGAAGATATATTTCTGGCCCGGCAGGTATAACTATCTATAACGTCGGAACTGTTAAGGATGTTGAGCTTGCAGATGGCGGATTTAGAAAATACGTTGCCATCGATGGTGGAATGAGCGATAACTTAAGAACTGCTCTTTATTCAGCGGATTATTCCGCTGCTTTGATTTCTAGGGAATCAGATGCCGAACCCGTGCTATCTCGTGTAGTTGGTAAACATTGCGAATCTGGAGACATTGTGGTCAGAGACACTTTCCTTCCGGCTGATATCTATCCCAATGATCTCCTTGCTGTTGCTACCACCGGAGCCTACTGTTTCTCACTGGCTAGCAATTACAACTATGTTCAAAGACCCGCCATGGTGGCCGTTTCCAAAGGGAAAGTTGAATTACTAGTTCGAGCTGAAACCGAGTCTGATCTACTTTCGAGAGATATGAAGGCTCATCATGATTGAGTATCGTCCACTAAAGATTGCTTTGCTTGGAGCTGGCTCTGTTGGCTCGCAAGTTGCAAAAATTTTGCTCGAAAATAAGCAGGAGTTGGCTAGCAGGGTTGGCGCTGAGCTGGAACTGGTTGGAGTTTTAGTCCAAGATAAGAACTCTAAGCGGGATTACAAAATCCCAGAAGAACTGCTAACTACATCAGCTGAACCATTGATTCTCAGTGCAGATATTGTCATTGAAGTAATGGGCGGCATCGAACCTGCCAGAACATACATTCTGCAAGCACTCAACTCAGGCTGCGATGTAATAACGGCTAACAAAGCGCTTTTGGCCACCAACGGCGCAGAGCTTTTTGATGCCGCGGAACAAGTCGGCGCTCAAATGTATTTCGAGGCGGCAGTGGCAGGTGCAATCCCAATTATTCGACCCTTAAGAGAATCTCTTGCTGGAGATAAAGTCAAGAAAATTATTGGAATTGTAAATGGTTCAACTAACTTCATCCTTGATCGAATGCATCAAACTGGCTGCTCTTTAGTCTCGGCGATTGCCGAGGCAGAACGTCTAAGTTACCTTGAAGCCGACCCAAGTCTGGACCTTGAAGGATATGACGCAGCGCAAAAGGCAGCTATTTTGGCCTCTCTCGCATTTCATACGGAAGTGCCTATCGACAAGGTATACCGCGAGGGGATAAATCAGATAACGGCAGACCAAGTGTCAGCTGCTAAACGTGATGGTTATGTAATAAAGCTCTTGGCTATTTGTGAAAAGCTACCGGCTAAGGCGGATCAACCTGAAGGTATATCTGTCCGAGTCTATCCGGCGATGATTCCGGATAATCATCCGCTTGCTTCTGTTCATGGTGCCTTCAATGCTGTTTTCGTTGAAGCTGAAGCCGCTGGTTCGTTGATGTTCTATGGAGCAGGAGCTGGTGGTATTCAAACTGCTTCAGCTGTAATGGGTGACCTGGTTTCGGCAGCTAAACGCCATGTTGCTGGCGGTCCAGGTTTGGCATATTCAGTTCATGCAGACTTAGAAGTCTTGAGTATGGCAAGAGTTGTAACGCGTTATCAAATCACCATGGAGATCTCCGACCAGCCAGGTGTTCTGGCCGAAGTTGCAGATATCTTTGCAAAGCATTCTGTCTCCATCGAAACAGTTGAACAGTCAGCGAAAATGATTGAAGCAGAGACAACGGCCTGGTTAGAAATTGGAACACATCAAGCAACCGATAGTGCACTATCGGAAGTTGTAGCGAAACTGCGTGAAACCGAAGTTGTTGAGCAAATTACTTCTGTAATCAGGGTCGAGGGGGAGTAATGGCTAAACAGTGGCGTGGAGTTATCGCCGAGTACTTTGAACGCCTTGATGTTGATCAAAGCACTAGCATCATTACTCTCGGTGAAGGTGGCACGCCTTTAGTTCATTCTCCAGAGCTAGCAAAGTTGTTTAAGGTTGGTGAGCTTTGGTTAAAGGTTGAAGGAATGAACCCGACCGGTTCATTTAAGGACCGTGGTATGACGGTAGCTATTTCTAAAGCGGTAAGTCACGGCGCTAAGGCGGTCATCTGTGCTTCTACTGGAAACACTTCGGCAAGTGCTGCAGCCTATGCAGCTCGAGCGGGAATTCAGTCGGTAGTTCTAATTCCTGAAGGAAAGATTGCTCTAGGTAAGTTGGCTCAAGCTATCGCTCACAATGCCAAGATTTTGCAGGTCAGAGGCAACTTTGATGACTGTTTGGTTTTAGCTAGAGAGTTAAGTGCTAATTACCCCGTGCATCTTGTGAACTCCGTGAACCCAGATCGCCTCGAAGGGCAAAAAACTGCAAGTTTTGAAGTCTTTGATTATCTCGGCTTTGCCCCTGACTATCACGTTATGCCAGTTGGTAATGCTGGAAACTTTTCGGCTTATTTCAAGGGGTATCGGGAATTACTTGAAGATGGCTCAATCAAGCAATTGCCAAAGCAGCTTGGTTTTCAAGCCGCTGGAGCTGCACCTTTTGTTCTAGGTCACCCAGTAACAAAGCCCGAAACAATCGCAACCGCCATCAGAATAGGTAATCCTGCATCCTGGGATTTGGCTATCGAAGCCAGGAACGCTTCAAAAGGTGAGTTTGATTTAGTCAGCGATGATGAGATTCTCCAGATGCATCGCTATCTCTCAAATGAGGTTGGTGTTTTCGTTGAACCATCTTCAGCAACAGGTGCAGCTGGAATGTTGAAATTCGCGAAGCAAAATAAACTTCCGACAGATGCCAAGGTTGTAATAACTGTAACTGGACATGGCCTTAAGGATGTTGGTTGGGCTTTGAAGGATGCCTCAGGAAATGAGATTCAGCCAACTTCGGTTAGCAATGATGCCGACGAGGTTGCAGCTTTACTTGGTTTGGAGCACAACTGATGAAGTTTGGTGAACTCGATAACCTAATTGGCAACAAGGTGGTAGTCAAGGTTCCAGCCACTACTGCAAACCTCGGTCCTGGTTTTGACACTTTAGGCTTGGCGTTATCTTTTTACGATGAGTTGGAAGTTGAAGCAGTTGATTCAAATGAGATCAGCATAAAAGTTCTGGGTGAAGGTGAAGGCGAAGTCCCAGAAGATGAGAGTAATCTCATAGTCAAATCTCTACTTCAAGTTTTTGCTGAATTACGACTTCCTGTTCCAGGTCTAAAACTCACTTCACACAATTACATTCCACACGGCAGGGGCATGGGCTCTTCCGGCGCTGCTGTCGTTGCAGGTGTGATGGCGGCGAAAGGTTTGCTCAGCGGTATTGCTGAAATCAGTTCGGATCAGTTATTACAATTTGCAACCAAACTAGAAGGACATCCAGATAACGTAGCACCATCATTGTTTGGTGGCCTAAACATAGTTTGGAATGATGCAAATGGGCCAAAGCATAAGAAGCTCTTCGTGCATCGAGGTGTTTCACCTTTGGTTCTAGTTCCCAAGAACAAGATGTCAACTGAATTAGCTAGAAGTTTGCAACCAAGTTCAGTTTCACATGATGACGCAGTATTCAATCTTTCAAGATCCGCTTTGCTGGTAGCTGCGCTAACCCAGTCCCCAGAACTCTTGCTTGATGCAACCGAAGATAGGTTGCATCAGGTCTATCGCGGCTCGGCTATGCCTGAAACCGTTGAACTGATTCAAGCGCTAAGGGCTAAAGGCCATGCCGCGGTGGTTTCCGGGGCGGGACCCTCAGTCCTAGTGCTTTCCAGCGATCCTGGTCAAAGGCTCGAGGCAGCAAGGTTTTCCGCACAAAATTACCCACATTGGAGGCCTTTATTGTTGGCGGTTGATTTCAAAGGTGCTACAGTAATGGAGTACCGCTAATTCATAGCAAATTGGTATCAATCCCGTAAAAGTAACGGATCCCGTAAAACCAAGGTTTGCGGCAGGCAATCACCTCAAAGAAAACAAAATCGATTGCCAAACAAGAAAGAGTAAAAATACATGGATGAAGTCCAAAAAGAGGCTGCGCCAAAGCGATCAAGAAGAGTAACTTCAGATCAAGCAGAGGCTCCAGCCGAAACCAAAAAACCAGCTCGTGCGCGTAAGACCAGTGAGGCAGCAGAGCCAGCAGCCCAAGCTCCGGTCGTTGAGCAAAAACCACAGGAAACCTCAGAGCCTAAAACTGAGCGTCCAGCTCGTGAATACGATTCGGAAAGACCAGAGCGCCAAGGTGGTAACAACCGTAATCGTAATCGCAATCGTAATCGCAACGATCGTTTTCGGGACCGTAACCGTAACCGCGATCGTGAAGATGTTGAGCCAGAAATTTCGCCTGATGATGTTTTGATTCCAGTAGCAGGAATTTTGGACATCCTAGATAACTACGCATTCGTTAGAACTAGTGGTTACCTTGCCGGACCAAACGATGTTTACGTTTCTTTAGGTCAAGTCAAGAAGTATTCACTTCGTAAAGGTGATGCAGTTGTTGGTGCTATTCGCCAACCACGCGAAGGAGAGAACCAGGGTCGTCAGAAGTTCAACGCCTTAGTTCGAGTCGATTCAGTAAATGGTCAAGCACCAGAGGCAGCTTTAACTCGAGTTGAGTTCGGTAAGTTGACTCCACTTTATCCTCAGTCAAGACTCCGACTTGAGACAGAGCCAACCAGATTAAGTACCAGAATTATTGATTTGGTAGCTCCAATTGGTAAGGGTCAGCGTGGACTGATAGTTTCACCACCTAAGGCTGGTAAGACTTTGGTGCTTCAGGCTATCGCCAACTCAATTTCAGCTAATAATCCTGAGGTTCACCTAATGGTTGTATTGGTTGATGAGCGTCCAGAAGAAGTTACCGACATGCAGCGCACCGTCAAAGGTGAAGTTATTGCCTCAACCTTTGATCGTCCAGCTGAAGATCACACCACGGTTGCTGAACTAGCAATCGAAAGAGCCAAGCGCTTAGTTGAGCTAGGTCACGATGTTGTTGTCTTACTAGATTCGATTACTCGTCTAGGCCGTGCATACAACCTTTCAGCACCTGCTTCCGGACGTATCCTTTCTGGTGGTGTTGATTCATCAGCACTTTACCCACCGAAGCGTTTCTTCGGAGCGGCTAGAAATATTGAAGACGGTGGATCACTTACCATCTTGGCAACTGCCTTGGTTGAGACTGGTTCGAAAATGGATGAAGTTATTTTCGAAGAGTTCAAGGGAACTGGAAACATGGAGCTACGTCTGTCTCGCCAGTTGGCAGATAAGCGTATTTTCCCTGCGGTTGATGTCAACGCTTCTGGAACCCGTCGTGAAGAGATGTTGATGAGCCCAGATGAAACCAAGATTGTCTGGAAGTTGCGTCGAGCCCTTGCTGGACTTGAGCAACAGCAGGCTCTAGAACTGGTGCTAAACCGTTTGAAGGAAACTAAGAGCAACGTTGAATTCCTGATGATGGTGCAAAAGTCAATGCCGGTTCCGAACGGTTCAGACGGAGAATAATGTTAGCTTCAGTCCAGGCTTTGCTGGCTGAGCATGCACAACTGCAAAGTCAACTCTCTGATGCTTCGGTTCATGCCAACCCTGCTTTGGCTAAGAAGCTTAACCGTCGTTATGCCGAACTAAATGCCATCGTCACTGCATATAACAACGTCAACTCATTACAAGAAGATTTGAATGCAGCCAAGGACATGGCTAAAGAAGATGAAGAGTTTGCAGCGGAAATACCTGTTCTGGAGCAGAAACTGCAAGATGCCAACGAGAAACTTCGTAGGCTCTTGATACCTAGAGACCCAGATGATGGCCGTGATGTGATCATGGAAATCAAAGCTGGTGAAGGTGGAGCTGAATCTGCCTTATTTGCAGCAGATCTTTTGCGAATGTATATCCAATATGCCAACAGCAAGGGTTGGAAGACAGAAATTCTGGATAAGAACGAATCAGATCTTGGTGGTGTCAAAGACGTTCAGGTTGCTATCAAAAGCAATGCCACCGATCCAGCCGATGGAGTTTGGGCACATTTGAAGTACGAAGGTGGAGTGCACAGAGTGCAACGAGTACCGGTTACGGAAACCCAAGGTCGTATTCACACTTCAGCCGCTGGAGTATTGGTCTTTCCAGAGGTTGATGAACCAGAAGAAGTTGAGATAAACCAAAACGAAATTAGGATTGACGTCTTTAGATCTTCAGGTCCTGGCGGGCAGTCGGTTAACACAACCGATTCGGCAGTTCGTATTACTCACTTACCAACTGGAATTGTGGTTTCGATGCAGAACGAGAAATCTCAGTTGCAAAACCGCGAAGCAGCCATGCGTGTTCTTCGCGCGAGATTGCTTGCTGCTAAGCAAGAAGAAATAGAAGCTGAGCAATCTGCTGCAAGAAAATCTCAGGTTAGAACGGTTGACCGCTCGGAGCGAATCAGGACATATAACTTTCCCGAGAACCGTATCGCTGATCACCGCACAGGATATAAGGCATATAACCTGGACCAGGTCATGGATGGTGCACTCGAGCCAGTAGTCCAATCAGCGATAACTGCAGATGAAGAAGCACGTTTGGCAGCCCTCGGGGATAACGACTAATGCTGCTCAAAGCAGCTCTAGCTCAAGCTAGCGAAAGTTTTGCTGAAGCTGGAATTGAGTCGAACCTGGCTGATGCAGAAATTCTTCTTGCTTTTAGCCTTGGAATAAGCAGAGCTGATTTACTTGGCAAGATTTTTCTAGCTGAACGTATCAACCAAGACCAGCTTGAAACATTCGAAGAGTTAGTTAACAAGAGGTCTCAGCGCATTCCTTTACAGCACCTGACCGGTTCAGCAGCTTTTAGATTTCTGGAACTTGAAGTGGGTCCTGGTGTTTTTATTCCCCGATTTGAGACCGAAGTTGTCACTAGCGCTGCGCTAGATCTGCTTAGAAAAAAGAATTTAGATAATCCAGTAGTAGTTGATTTAGCTACCGGTTCTGGAGCAATTGCTTTATCAATTGCGCTAGAAGTTCCAGAAGCAAAGGTATGTGCAGTTGAGCTCAGCGAAGCTGCTCTTGAATACACTAGAAAAAACTTCGCTAAATACTCGCCGGCCTCTCAGTTGGTTCAAGGCGACCTGAAAGATGCTTTCCCAGAGCTTGACGGCCAAGTAGATTTAGTTATATCCAACCCGCCATACATACCAAAAGACATGGTTCCCATTTATCCGGAAGTTCATCTACACGACCCTAGCCTTGCTTTATACGGTGGAGATGACGGGTTAGACATAATTAGAAATGTTGAGCGGAGCGCAGCAAGATTACTGAAACCTGGTGCAGTGCTAGTAATTGAGCATGCAGATATGCAAGCCGAGGCGGTTCGGGCAATACTATTGGCTAAAGGATGGCTTGAGGTAAAAACTGGTCAAGATCTTGCCGGTCGAGACCGTATGGTCACAGCAGTAAAGCAGTAAGGAGTAAGTGAGTTTTGCAAAAGATTTTTGACTGTTCGATTGACACGGAACTGCTTACTGGTATGCGTTTAGCCAAAGTCGCTTTAGGTAGAACTGAGCTAGCTGTAATACCGACTGACACTGTATATGGAATTGCTGCTAATGCTTTTTCAGCAGCTGCTGTTCAAGCTTTGCTTGATGCTAAAGGAAGAGGAAGACAATCACCTCCACCAGTTTTAGTTTCATCGATAGCACAAGCTAGAGCTCTAGTTGAAACTTTCCCAGCGCCAGCCGTTAAATTAGCCGAAACTTTTTGGCCAGGAGCCCTGACGATGATTTTCAAAGCCCAACCTTCCATCGAATGGGACTTAGGTGAAACTAAAGGGACGGTTGCCTTGAGGGTTCCAGATCACAAAATTGCTTTAGCTCTAATTGAAGAGACTGGACCTTTAGCAGTTTCAAGTGCAAACCTGACTGGTCAGCCAGCAGCAACTACCTGCCAACAGGCTTTTGAATATCTGCAAGATTCAGTTGCGGTTTACCTCGACGGTGGAAATTCACCAAAGGGCGAGGCTTCAACAATTCTTGACATGACAGATTTAGTTGAAGATGCCGAAGGTAAGACAACGGGTAAAGTTCGAATCATTCGTCAGGGGGCATTGACCGAAGCGAAAATCCGATCGGTGCTAGGGGAGCTTTTGGAGAGCAAAAACTAAATGAGAGCGTATTTGTTGCTGATTGCTGTGGCCGGTGTTGTCACCTATTTAGCGACTTTTTTGGTTCGGAAACTTTCAGTCAAATACAACATTTACCCTAAAGCAATCCGTGAACGTGATATGCATCAGAAACCAACTCCGCGTATTGGTGGAGTTGCCATGTTTTTGGGTTTCGTTGTTTCTATTGCTATAGCCGCACCAATTGGCTGGTTCGATGTTGTCTTTAGTGACCCGCTTCCGATTATTGCTATCGGCATAGCAGCGCTAATCATCATGGTCATTGGATTTCTTGATGATTTGTTGGATCTTGATTGGACTATCAAGTTGGCTGGCCAATTTCTAGCAGCAGGAGTTTTGGCCTGGAATGGTGTCCAAATAGTTTCTTTGCCTATCTTCGGCATCACTGTTGGTTCTTTTGGCGTTTCTTTTGTCGTCACAGTGTTTTTGGCTGTCTTGATTATGAACGCTGTGAACTTTATTGATGGTTTAGATGGTTTGGTTGCCGGAGTTGTTCTGATTGGAACCGTAGTCTTCTTTATCTATTCATATTTGCTCGCTCAGCAAATATCTCCTTCAAATTACTTCAACCTAGCTACCATGCTCTCTGCAATAGTGATTGGGATGTGTTTAGGATTCTTGCCACACAACTGGCGTCCCGCAAAAATCTTTATGGGCGATGGGGGAGCGTTGCTTTTAGGTTTACTGATGACAACTTCAGCTTTGACCGTCACTGGAACTATTGACCCAGCAACCCTCAATCGAAATGATTTGGTCCCAGCAGTTTTGCCACTAATCCTGCCGATCTCGATTCTGATTTTGCCGCTACTAGATTTTGCTCTAGCTGTTGTTAGAAGGTTAGCTGCGGGAAAGTCGCCTTTCTCTGCTGATCGGCTTCATCTGCATCACCGTTTACAAGACTTTGGCCAT
>JBEGRI010000002.1:0-33631 GCA_041180525.1 Actinomycetota bacterium
AGAAGAACTGGTGACTTGGTTTCCAGAGTGGGCTCAGACACCACACTGCTCAGAGCAGCGCTAACTCAAGGTTTAATTGATGGTGCTGGTGGAGCGCTGATCTTTATCGGCTCTATCATCGCAATGGCCATCATCGACTGGTTGCTGCTTTCGTTGACTCTGGTGATGATCGGGGTGGCAGTTGCCGGTATTGGAATAACCTCTAGAAGAATCAGAGCCGCCACAACTAAAGCTCAAGAACGTGTCGGCAACATGTCTGCTGCAGTCGAGCGAGCCCTATCTGCAGTTAGAACAATCAGAGCAGCCAGAGCAGAAACTCGAGAATCTGAACAGATCGCCAAAGACGCCAAAGAGGCTTTTGTTCAGGGTGTAAAGATTGCCAAAATTAATGCTTGGGTAACACCGATCGGAGGTTTAGCTGCCAACGGAGCTTTCATAGTTGTTCTAGGTGTTGGTGGGTATCGCGTTGCCACTGGACAAACCCAAGTTGCGGACTTGATTACATTTATTCTGCTCATGTTCTTAATGATTAGACCAGTAGGTCAGTTCTTTGGAGCATATTCATCAATTCAATCTGCGCTAGGAGCTCTAGCTCGTATCCAAGAGATACTTGACATACCTCTGGAGGACAGCGATGCCGAGAGATCAGAACCTTCAAGGCGTAAAGCAGTGAACAATGTTGCCATCGAATTCAAGAAAGTTAAGTTCTCTTATCCCGCGAGAGTCGAAACCTTAGAAACTGGCGAAAAAGTAAGCACTGAACCTAAAGAAATACTCAAAGGAGTTTCGTTCAAGATACAAAGAGGATCGAGAGTAGCAATCGTTGGACCTTCTGGTGCAGGTAAATCAACCGTCTTAAGTTTGATGGAACGCTTCTATGAGCCAAGTTCAGGAGAGATTTATCTTGATGGCCAAAAGGTAACTTCACTGAGTAGATCTGATCTTCGAGGGCAGATTGGTTATGTCGAGCAGGATGCCCCGGTGCTGGCTGGGTCGATTCGCGATAATTTATTGATTGGCTCACCAGGGGCAACAGATAAAGAGCTTAGGCACGTTTTAGATGAAGTTAATCTGACTTCGGTTTTGAAACGAGATAAGAAGGGCCTTGACGCTGAAGTTGGAGAACAGGGCATCATGCTTTCCGGTGGCGAAAGACAAAGGCTTGCTATCGCTAGAACCTTACTTGCTGCCCCACCTATTCTGTTACTTGATGAGTCAACCTCTTCGCTTGATGGGCTGAACGAAATACGAATGCGTGAAGCCATCGACGCCGTTGCCAAAAACAGAACCCTAATAGTTATTGCGCACCGGCTTTCTACCGTGGTGGATAGCGATCAAATAATTGTCATTCAAGATGGCAAGGTTTTAGGCACTGGAACTCACAAACAATTGCTACGCTCAACGCCTCTATACAAGGAACTAGCAGCCACGCAAATGCTTGCCTAGCGCATGTCGCAAGCTAGGGTTAGGCTAAGAACAAACTCGTCCTAGACCCAATTGGAGACATAATGTCTAAAAAGACAAGACTAGAGAAACTAGCCGTTCCGATGTTTATTGCCGGCTTGATTGCCATGCTTACAAGCGCAACCATCACAGTAAACGCGACTGCTAAAGCCAGCAACCCAGTTGAATACAAGAAAGTTACCCTGACCTACCTATCTAATGGGTACTCAGCTTCAGATAGCGGTTGTGGTAGTTATTCAGACATTTACTACTCAAGTAGCTTCAATGATCCGACCTTCAGGGCCAGAAGCCTCTCCAGCTCCAGCATGGATAAGACTTTCACCTGTACTGTGACACTTTATGTGGTCACAGATGTTGAGATTCCGACCCCCAAACCCGTGCCAACTGTGACAGTTATTTACAAACCTGATCCAACAAGCTACCCGAGCCCAACCCCAACCTGGCACCATACTCCGAGGCCAACCCCTACAGCCACAAGGTATCCAGCCCCAACCCCAATGCCTACCTACTTCATCCGCCCAACACCAATCCCAACAAAGGCCCCCAGACCATAGATTTCTATGAGAAACTAATACCTAGCGTGCTTTTTACGCTAAGAACTCTGTGAAGGAATGGATTTAGGGTGAAGAAACCAATTTTGCCAATATTTATGGCCGCATTCGGTGTTTTGGCTGTTGTTGTTATTGTTATGAATCTTGCAGCAAAAGCACCGACGACCTTGAAAATGTTACGAATTGATGACGTTAGCTATATCAGCCAACTTCATAAGGGTGAGGAAATAAAGATCCAACTTCCAACTGGAAAAGAATCAGTATTTGTTGACGCAAGACCAACTGATGGAAATGCGGTTGTTAAGGTAACTGGAGACTCGAACTTTAAGGATGGCGACAACACTCTGACTATCAACGTAACCGGTTCAGATGGAAAAAGTTCTTCAAAGTACACAGTCACATTGGTAAAGCCAAAGCTTGAAGGTTGGTGTGCAGCCAATACTGAAGAAATCGCCGCTATCGAAACTGCATGGGCAGACGAACTGATGCTGCGAGACATCGATCCTGCATACCTAGGTTACGCTGAGCTCGGAAGCAAGTCTGCTTTGATTAGAGCACATATGAGTTGCTTCAGTCAATCACTTCAAGACGAAATAACTAAGAACTACTAAAAGTAGATTTAACTAAAGGCTGTCAGTTTATAAACTGGCAGCCTTTACTACATTGCTAAGTAACATGGCTCTGGTCATCGGTCCAACACCACCAGGATTAGGTGAAATAAATCCAGCAACTTTTGCAACTTCTGGGTCAACGTCACCAAGTAAAGTAGCACCGTTTTCGGTTTCTACCCTAGTGATGCCAACATCTAGAACTGTTGCTCCTTGCTTTACCCATTCAGGCTTGACGAAGTGTTTCACACCTAACGCTGCAACAATTACGTCTACTCGTTTTAGCGCCGATGGAATGTATTTAGAGTTTGAATGCAAAAGCGTAACTGTTGCATCTATTCCTTTTTTGCTTAGAAGTAATCCAAGTGGTCTACCAACCGTGACTCCTCTGCCAAGAACTGCAACTTCTGCTCCTTTTAGTTGAATGTTGTGTCTCAGCAATAACTCAAGAATTCCGGCTGGGGTGCAAGGAAGAGGTGAGCTCATTTCCTCAGATCCGGCTAAGACAAGCCTGCCTAGGTTTACCGGATGTAAACCATCGGCGTCTTTTGCAGGGTCGATAAGCTCAAGCATCTGATTAGTATCAAAACCAAAAGGCAAAGGCAGTTGCACGATGTATCCAGTGACATCTTTAGCTGAGTTCAAATCGTTTATCGCAGATTTTACATCGGCTTGACTAGCATTATTGGGCAAGTCGATGCGAATTGAATTTATGCCAACCTCAGCACAATCCCGGTGTTTACCCCCAACATAAGCGTGTGATCCAGGGTCATCACCGACCAAGAGTGTTCCAAGGCCTGGGTTGATGCCTTTTTCTTTAAGTAAAACCACTTTCTGCTTAAGCTCGGCCTTAATAACCTTTGCTAAGGCTTTGCCATCAAGGATTACTGCAGTCAAGTTTTTACCAGTTCTCTAGCGCGGAATAAAGCGGGAAGGCTTGGGTAAGTTTTCTGACCCGATCTGCCAAGGCGTTAATCCCTGGATTAGGCATCAGAACATGAGCGATAATGTCTGCGACTTCTTTGAATTCCTCGTCACCAAAACCCCTAGTAGCTAAGGCAGGAGTTCCAATTCGAACACCTGAAGTGACTAAAGCAGGTCTAGGGTCGTTAGGAACTGAATTACGATTTACCGTAATCCCAACAGCATGCAATAAGTCTTCAGCGCTTTTACCATCAATTGGTGAATTACGAAGATCCACTAGGACTAAATGGACATCCGTTCCTCCGGTTAGAACATCAACACCATTAGCTCTAACGTCTTCTCGCATCAGTCGTTCAGCGATGTGTTGGGCTCCAGCGATAGTCCTTCTCTGCCTGTCTTTGAATTCCTCTGACATTGCTGCCTTGAACGCAACGGCCTTAGCTGCAACTACGTGCATCAACGGACCACCTTGTTGTCCAGGGAAAACACTCGAGTCAATCTTTTTGGCATACTCTGCTTTACACAAAATCAAACCGGATCTTGGTCCAGCTAAGGTCTTGTGCACTGTTGTTGAGACAACATCTGCATAAGGCACTGGATTAGGGTGTAGCCCCGCTGCGACCAATCCAGCAAAGTGAGCCATGTCCACCCAAAGTTTTGCGCCAACTTCATCGGCTATTTTTCTAAACTCAGCAAAGTCTAGGTGTCTTGAGTAAGCCGACCAGCCTGCAATCAAGACCTGTGGCATAACTTCGTGAGCTCTTTGACGGACTATATCCATGTCGATTAGGAAAGTATCTGGATTAAGACCGTAGGCATGTGCCTCATACATTTTTCCAGAGAAGTTCAACTTCATGCCGTGGGTAAGGTGTCCCCCGTGAGCTAACTCCAAACCTAAAATGCGATCGCCTGGGTTGGCTAAAGCCATTAAGACTGCTGCGTTAGCACTAGCACCTGAGTGAGGTTGAACGTTAGCGTGTTCAGCACCAAAGAGTTCTTTTGCTCTATCTCTAGCTAAATTCTCAGCTATGTCGACTGCTTCGCAACCACCGTAGTAACGCTTACCTGGGTAGCCTTCTGCATATTTATTGGTCAATACCGAACCCTGAGCTTCCAAAATTCCTCGAGAGACAAAGTTTTCACTGGCAATCATCTCGAGGAAATTGCGCTGACGATCGAGTTCAGCTTGCAATACAGCTGCTATCTCGGGATCGGTAGCTGACAGAGGTTGATCAAAAGTGGAAGGTAGCTTAGACATTTTGGGAACTCCTAATACGGCTTGGTTTTGGCCCAGGCGCACGACCAAAATGCCTTCGCTCCCTGATGGAAACCCATCTTTAGCGCCAGTTGCGATAGCCCTAGTTTAGCCCAACAGAAAGCCATAGTTTGACATGGGGAAAATGACACATCGGCTGATAAACGTTAGTAAAAACGAATACTTTCATAAACTAAACGAGGTGTCGAAATCCAAAGAGAACGGAAATCCATGCAATCTCAGGCGGTAATCGGTCTGATTATGGTTTTAGCTGGGATCATTCTTACAGTAGCTGTGATATGGAATGCGAGCAGATATCGAAAGCGGGAAACCCAGGCTAAACGAAATCTTGAAGAATAAAACCCCCTGAGTGTTCAGGGGGTTTTTACTTTATCTACGATGCCGTGGATTTCGTTTACCGACTAAGGCAAAAGCCGATAGAGCTAGCGCTAAGAAAATAAGACCGTAGGTTATCTGCTGCTGATTTAAGAGATCTATTTGAACTGGTTTATTTTGAGTTTTGCTAGGAATATCGTTTTCAACCTTTTTTCCCATGACATCATCCTGCGTTACCTCCGGTAAAACGTACCCTTGAGGCAAGCTTTCTTGAGGCGTGCTGCTTTGAGTTTTCGGCTGCGAGCCTGTTGCAGCACCATTATTCGATGCTGGCGGAGTTATCGATTGATTGACAACTTCATCAGGGGTGATTGTGACAACATTTGAGGCTAAGGCAGTTATTGGTCCAACATTTCCTGCGGTGTCCTTAACGGAATTTGCCACCAAAATAACCTGAGTAGTTCCAACTGAACAGCCCTCTAGTCTAACTTTCCAACCAAGTCCGGTTCTAAGCACCGAGTAACTGAAACTGCAACCAGTTGCAGTTCCAAAGAAGGTGAACTTTTCCTGACTCATGCCTGTTACTGGTTCTTCGGAATCAAAGATCCAAGTTGGTAATCCACCAACACCGGCATCAGTGACATCTATCACGTGAAAGATTGGTGCTGAAGTATCTATCTTGGTAACCCCTGTCTGATTGAGCAAACTCGGGCCTATGTTACCTGCGGTATCGACCACTGAAAGTTGGTTTAGGACTAAACCAGCTAGGTGACCATCTAAACAGCCAGAGATCGTGATCACGTATTCACTGCCACTGCCGATCAGCGACTGCAGATTACAGCCATCTCCCTTGACTAACCAGTCGGTTGCATCAGCGCTCAACCCAGAAATGACTTCAGAGAATACTGCTTTGTAGACAATCAAGTCATTACCACTTGGTTGTTTGGTTAGCGCACTAAGTTCTGGAAGAGTTCTATCCAGAATGATGGTTGAGGTTGATACTGCCCTTACCGGACCGATGGCATTACCCATAACTGAGTCTGCTTTCAAACTAAGTGCCATGGTCCCATCACTACAACCTGAAACTGTCACTGCATAATTAGCGCCGGATCCGGTAACCAGAGAAACATAACATCCTGATGCAGTTCCTGAGAAAGTGAAGGCATCAGCGGTAAGTCCGGTCACTGACTGCCCGAAGGTTAAGTTGAATACCGGCTTAGTCAGATTGCTTGGGCTTACTGGGCTCGTGAAGGAAGTTACGGATGGGCCAAAGTTGTAGGTGATGCTTGCCTGACCATCTCCAACTTGGAATGCCGTGTAATAGGAAATGGACTGCAACTTTGAACTATTGGCATAGCTTGAACCAGCACCGCCACCACCACCATCGACGCCAACTGGATCGGTGTCCGCTCCGCCACCGCCACCGCCATAGTAGCCGCCGCCTCCGCCACCACCACCAGCAACCGTGCTACCTGGGGTGTTAGCCGACCCACCATTACCACCTTGGCCTAATGAACCTGCCGTGGGGTTTGAAGTGTTGGCACCATAAGAAATTCCAGCTGCACCTCCGGCACTAGGCGTTCCTCCGCCACCGCCAGTTCCTTGACCGTTACCTCCAGCACCACCTGTAGTTGCATTACCATTACCGCCGGCTCCACCAACCCAACCACCGGTACCTCCACCTCCGGCTGCAACCGCGAATCGATCAGTTAGTAACAAACCTGTTCTGATATCCGTTGCCCCACCACCAGAACCTTCATCGCCGTGGCCAGCTCCTGCTGAACCACCGCCGTTAAAACCACCGGCGGCATTATTGCCTGAAGATCCTTGACCACCGACGAAGATGTAGAGCGGAGTTGTTGGAACAGTTCTGAGTGTTGCATTCAATTTGGTTCCGGTTCCACCTGAGCGACCACCTTGAGCACCACTTAGGGAAATAGACATCGTTCTAACATCAGCTGGAGGACTCCAGATATAGTAATCACCTGAATAGGGAAAGCTAACTGTGCAAGAAGTTCTAGTTGCATTACAGTTTGCGGTTGGGTTATTTGATGCTGCTTTGACTTCAGGAGCAACAAAAATACCCAGAATGATTGAGATCAAACCAGAAACTAAAAGAAGTTTTGGCCAGAGTGAAATGTTTTTAACATGCATGCCGATAAAAATAAAACTCCAGCATTATTCCTGCTGGAGTTTTACACAACCCAATTACCTTGGGTTTTATCAACAATTAGCCAAGCTTGGCTTTCAAGTTAGCGGCCAGAGTTGCCATAAACTCATCGGTTGTCTGATAGCTCTGATTTGCGCCAACAAGTAATGCTAGATCTTTGGTCATGTTTCCTGCTTCAACAGTTTCAATGACAACATCTTCGAGTGTCTGAGCAAAATGGTGAACCTCAGGGGTGTTATCGAGTTTTGCACGGTGCATCAAAGCTCTGGTCCATGCGTAGATTGAGGCAATCGGATTGGTGCTGGTCTTCTTGCCAGCCTGCCAGTCACGGTAGTGTCTGGTGACGGTTCCGTGAGCGGCCTCTGCTAGAGCAGTCTTGCCGTCAGGAGTAGTTAGCACTGATGTCATCAAACCAAGCGAGCCAAAGCCTTGAGCAACAGTATCTGACTGGACGTCTCCGTCATAGTTCTTACAAGCCCAAACATAGCCACCTTCCCACTTCAAAGCTGCCGCCACCATATCGTCAATCAGCCTGTGCTCATAGGTTAAACCTGCTGCTTCAAACTGTTCTTTGTATTCAGTGTCGAAAATCTCTTGGAAAGCGTCTTTGAATGCTCCATCGTAAGCTTTCAAAATCGTGTTCTTAGTTGAAAGATAAACTGGGTAGTTTCGCGAAAGTCCATAATTGAATGACGCTCTAGCGAAGTCTTTGATCGAATCCATGTAGTTATACATACCCATGGCAACACCACCGTGCTCTGGATATTCAGCAACGGTTAGAGTCTGCGCTGGCGAACCATCGGCTGGAGTGTATGTGATGGTAACAGTTCCAGCACCAGGGACCTTGAAATCAGTTGCCTTATATTGATCGCCATGAGCGTGACGACCAATAATGATTGGCTTAGTCCAACCAGGCACCAACCTAGGAACATTGGAGATGATGATAGGTTCACGGAAAACAACACCATCGAGAATGTTACGGATGGTTCCGTTAGGCGATTTCCACATCTTCTTCAAATTGAATTCTTTGACTCTAGCCTCATCTGGGGTAATCGTTGCGCACTTAACTCCAACCCCATGCAACTTGATTGCATTAGCTGCGTCGATGGTGACTTGATCATCGGTTTCATCTCGGTGCTGAATTGAAAGATCGTAGTAATCAAGGTCAATTTCTAGAAATGGCAGTATTAATGAATCTTTGATGTTCTGCCAGATGATTCTTGTCATCTCATCGCCATCAAGTTCAACGACTTTTCCAACAACCTGAATTTTCTGCATAGCTATGGCCTTAGTTTCCTTTATTGTTTACTAAACCAGCGAATCACGCCATGCTTTATGCATCTTGGCGAATTTACCAGTACCAGCGATAAGAGTTTGAGGCTTATCGTCCTCAATTATTCTGCCATGTTCCATCACAATAACTCTGTCCGCAATGGAAACAGTCGATAAACGGTGAGCGATGATGATTGCCGTTCTGCCCTTTAGCAAGGTCTGCAACCCCTTTTGCACCATTCTTTCGCTTGGGATATCAAGTGAACTGGTTGCCTCATCCAAAATAAGCACCAACGGATCTGCAATGAACGCTCTAGCGAAGGAAATTAACTGCCTTTGACCCGCAGAAACCCTTCCACCACGCTTGTTAACGTCAGTGTTATAGCCATCAGGCAGGCTAAGGATAAACTCGTGCGCTCCAACAGCTTTAGCCGCAGCCTCAATTTCTTCTTGGCTGGCATCGGGCTTACCTAAGGCAATATTTTCACCAACAGTTCCACTAAATAGATAAGCCTCCTGGGTAACCATGACCACGGCTTGTCTTAGCTGTTCATCTGAAATCTCACGCAGGCTTAGCCCGTCAAGTGAAACAGTTCCGTTTGTAGGGTCATAGAACCTAGAAATTAGCTTTGCCATGGTTGACTTGCCTGCACCGGTAGTTCCGACCAAAGCAACTGTTTGGCCACCGGGTATCTCTAGATTGAACTCTGGTAAAACAATCTTGCCGTTTGAATAAGCAAATTCAACGTTCTTGAATTCCAATCGACCATCATGAGTTTTTAGTTCAACTGGGTTAGTTGGTTGCGCAACGGAAGGTTGCTCTTCTAAAACACCAGAGATTTTCTCTAGCGCTGAGTTAGCCGATTGATAGGCGTTATAGAACATGGCTAGATTTTCCATGGGCTCATAGAAGCTACGGGCATACAAAATAGCTGAAATCAATACACCTGCACCTAGGTCACCTTCAATAACTCTGTATCCACCCCAGAGCAAAACAAAGGAAACGGTTAGGTTACCAATCATGATCAGACCTGGGTCATAAATACCGAAAAGTTGAATAACTTTGGCGTTTACAGATCTGTAATCCTCCACTAGTTCTGCGTAAGTCTCTTCGTTTCTCTTCTCCTTGCGGAAAGCCTTGACAGCTCGAATACCAGTCATAGTTTCAACAAAGTGAACAATCAGCTTCGCTGAAGCAACTCTGGTCTTACGGTAGTTAATTCTGGTGTTTTTCTGAAACCAGCGGGTCAGGAAGAACAGTGGGATAAAGCTCACTAGCATAATTAGGAACGAACTTGGGTCTAAAGTTACCAGGGCAAGAGCCGTGAAGGTCATGAACAGGATTCCAGAAATCATCTCATTTCCACCAGAATCCAAAAGTTCTTTGATCGAATCTAGGTCAGAAGTCTGACGGGCAATCACTCTTCCTGAAGTGTATGTTTCATGGAACTCAATTGAGAGCTTTTGCGTGTGTCTAAAAAGTCTCCTGCGCAAACCAAACATTATGTCTTGGTTTACCCTGGCGGCAAATCTCATAAAGAAGGCAATGGTAATACCCGAGAGGATGCTGGTAGCGAAGTAACCACCAATAGTCCAGACCAAGGTTGAGAAGTTGCCGTTTCGAGCATCAGGTATCGCTCGATCCAAAATCAAAGCAATAATCCAGGGGCCGGCAACTCTAAGCGCTTGTGATGTAATCACCAAAGCTAGTGAGATAAATAGTCTCGAACGAACTGGTTTAACTATTTCACCTAAAAGCTTTAGACTCCGTTGTCGGATGCTCTTTTGCTCTTCTTTGTTAAGGTGAATCTTCTCTTCGTCTTTAACGCCTTGCATGCTCATTAGTCAGTCACCTCAATCAACTTTCCAGCAGCATCCAACGAACTAATCACGTAGCGGTAATGTTCGTTGGTTGCTAACAGATCGCTGTGTTTACCGACAGCTGTAATAACTCCATCCTGAAGTAAAGCCACTCGGTCGGCCAGTTGAACTGTTGAAGGACGGTGCGCAACAATCAACGCGGTGGTTGCCTTCAAAACTGTTCTCAAGGCATCCTCCACCATAGCTTCGGTATCAACGTCTAAGGCAGAAAGTGGGTCATCAAGCACCAAAACTGCTGGCTTGGCGGCTACCGCTCGGGCTAGGGCCAAGCGTTGTCTTTGACCACCAGAAAGAGAAAGCCCTTCCTCGCCTATCTTGGTTTCAAGGCCATCTGGGAGCTCGTAAGCAAACTGGGCTTGAGCTATTGAAAGAGCCTGTTCAAGGTCTTCTTCGGTGCTCTCTGGGCGACCAAGTAAAACGTTGCTTCGCACCGAATCGCTGAAAAGGGTCGAATCTTCGAAAGCCATCGCGATGTGTTCTCTTAGTTCTTCCCGACTAAAGTCCCTTATGTCTATGCCATCAAGTTTTATGGAGCCTTCAGTCACTTCGTAAAGTCTTGAAGTTAGAGCAGTTAGCGAGGTTTTACCCGAACCAGTGATACCTATCAGAGCAATTGATTCGCCTGGCTCTATCTCTAAGTTGATGCCACGAAGTAAATCTGGTTGCTCCGGAGGAGCGTCAGCATATCTAAAGTGAACATTCTCGAAGGTTAGTCGACCAACTGGCTTGGCTAAGTTCTTCGGTTGCTCTGGATCAGCAATATCTACCTTGGTATCGATGACTTCAAAGAAACGTTCAACTGCAGTCCTGGCATCGATAGTCATAGATAGCAAGAAGCCAATAGAGTCAATCGGCCAGTGCAATACTCTGGTGGTCAAAATAAATGCAGATAGTGCACCTAGGGTCAGTTGATTGTCAGCAATCTGCATAACCCCAACTACCAAACAAGTTCCAAGTGCGATATCTGGAATAGTTGAAAAGTAAAACCAGAGATTAGAAACCATTTTGGCTTTCTTCAACTCGGTGTCACGAAGTTTAAGAGCATCAGTGGCAAACTTCTCTGTGATGAATCTTCCCCTGCCGAAGGCTTTCAGCACACGAATACCGTGAACACTTTCTTCAACTGCAGTGGCTAAGTCACCTGATTGATCTTGGCTCAATCTAGCCGTGATGTGATATTCCTTCTCAAACTTAAAACCTAAAATCCAAAGCGGGCTCATGATTACAAGAAACAGGGTTGCCAAAATCCAGTTGAAGGAGAAGAGAACTGCGAAACCGATAACTATGGTTGCGATGTTCGCTACCAAAAGCACTAGGCCGAAGGAAAGCCAGCGTCTAATCATGCTTAAATCACCTGAGGCACGCGAAAGCAGCTGCCCGCTTGGCCATTTATCGTGGAAGGCTACCGGAAGATCTTGCAACTTGGCATAAAGAGTTCTTCGAAGTCCTGCCTCAACGTGGGTTCCTGGGGTTAGCACCAACCATCTGCGCAGTAAAACCATTACAGCTTCAAGTAAGCCTAAGAACAGCACTGCCAAAACAGCAGGAATCAAACTGTCCATGGTGGCGTTCTTACCGAACTGGTCAATCAGGCCACGCAGATACTGAGGAATAGAAAGGGCAAACATGTGCCCCAAGAGTGCAGCCACCGTGCCAAGCAAAATGCGAGGTAAGGCTCTTTTGGCGTATGGGAAGATGCGCAGCAGCGTGCGCACTGTTCCTCTTTTTTGCATAATGTACGAAATACCTAGTTCTAGGAATGATTCAAAAGACTTACTTGTTCAAGCAAGCCTTTCAGTCTATAGGAAAGCAGTAG
This sequence comes from Actinomycetota bacterium, assembly GCA_041180525.1. Taxonomy (GTDB): domain Bacteria; phylum Actinomycetota; class Actinomycetes; order Actinomycetales; family Microbacteriaceae; genus Rhodoluna. The sequence continues at coordinate 12,278 of JBEGRI010000002.1, forward strand.
GCTAGAAGCGGATTAAGCCCCAAAACCCCCATTTTTAGCTTCCAGAGGAGTAAGCAAACATGCGCCACGGCAAAGTTTCTGTCATCGGATCAGGTTTCTACGGAACCACAACAGCCCAAAGGCTAGCCGAATATGACATCTTCGAAACAGTAGTTTTGACCGACATTATCGAGGGTAAACCAGAAGGCATAGCCTTAGACATCAACCAATCACGATCTATTGAAGGTTTTGAAACCAAGGTGGTTGGCGCTACCACCACCGCAGATGGTGCAGGATATGAAGCTATAGCCGGCAGCGAAATAGTCATCATTACCGCTGGCCTACCTCGCAAGCCAGGTATGAGCCGTATGGATCTGCTTGAAGTTAACGCAGGAATAGTTGGTGGTGTTGCTAAAAACATTGCTAAACATGCACCTGATGCAGTTATCCTGGTGGTTTCTAACCCACTAGATGAGATGACTGCACTAGCTCAGAAAGCGTCGGGTTTTCCGAAAGAACGTGTTATCGGTCAAGCTGGGGTTCTTGATACCGCTCGTTTTACCAACTTTGTGGCAGAAGCAGCTGGTGTCACGATTGCTGAAGTAAAAACTCTGACTCTTGGTTCACACGGTGAAACCATGGTTCCTGTTCCATCAGTTTCAACTGTCAAGGGCCAACCGATTCTAGATGTTCTCGGTGAAGAGAAGGTTGCTGATCTTGTTGAGAAGACTAGAAACGGTGGTGCAGAGATAGTAGCACTGCTAAAAACCGGTTCTGCATACTACGCACCGAGTGCTGCTGTTGCCAGAATGGCCAAAGCCGTTCATGAAGACAGTGGAGCAATCTTCCCAGTCTGTGCTTGGGTTGATGGTGAATTTGGCATTAGCGGAGTTTACTTAGGTGTTGAAGCCAAACTGGGCAAAGGCGGTATCAAGCAGGTAGTTGAAACTAAACTAACTGACTCAGAGCTTGAAGCGCTAAAAGTTGCTGCCGAAGCAGTTCGATCTAAGCAAGCAGATATCGCTAACCTTTAGTGATAGAAGTGACGCTCACCAGTAAAGAACATCGGTAAGTTGGCTTGCTTCATTACTGCTATAACTTCTTCATCACGCATCGAACCACCAGGTTGAACAATCGCTTTGATACCTGCGGAAATTAGTATTTCAACACCGTCAGGGAATGGGAAGAAAGCATCACTGGCAGCAACAGAACCCTTAGCGCTCATGATGCCTCGTTCAACAGCAAGCTTGCATGAGTCAACTCGGTTCACCTGGCCCATACCAATTCCGATTGAAGCTCCATTTTTAGCCAACAAAATACCATTTGACTTTACTGATCTGACTGCTCGCCAGGCGAACTCTAGGTCAGCTCTGGTTTGATCATCAGGTAACTTGCCGCTAACTAACTTCCAGGATGAAGAACTGAAGTTGTCGTAGTTGTCTGCATCTTGGACCAAGAAGCCTCCCGAAACCTGCTTGATTTCGTGAGTTTCCCTGGCGAAAGTTTTTGGCAATTCCAAAATGCGCATGTTCTTCTTGCGCTCCATCAGCATTCTGAGGGCTTCAAGCTCGTAACCAGGAGCAATCAAAACCTCAGTAAAGCCTTCAAGCAAGTTATTCGCCATAGCCATAGTGACAGTTCGGTTAGCTGCAACGACTCCCCCGTATGCACTGACCGGATCACAAAGTAAAGCGGCAGCATGGGCATCAGAGATCGGGCTTATTGAATCTTTGGGAGCAACGGCAATCCCACAAGGATTGGCGTGCTTGATAATAGCAACTGCTGGTTCAATAAAGTCATATGCCGCTCTAACTGCAGCATCAGCATCAACATAATTATTGAAAGACATCTCTTTGCCAGCATGCTGCTTGGCTTGGGCAATACCACTGACAGCAGCTGGAGCAGCATTGCGATAAATGGCTGCCGATTGATGCGAGTTCTCACCGTAACGCAAAACATTCAACAAATTGGCTTCAATCTCGATGGTTTGCGGAAAACCAGGGTTTTTTAGTTCAGCCTTTTTGCTAGCCTCCGGCAATATTTTGCCTTCAACTTCTCTGGCAAACCAAGCGGCAACAGCGGTGTCGTATTTTGCAGTGTGAGCAAAAGCCAAAGCTGCAAATTCTCTTCTCTGATCTAAGCTCGTACCACCTTCGTTGAGCGCTTGAATGACCTCTGCATATTTATCTGGATTTACCACGATGGTTACGTTGGCAAAGTTTTTGGCTGCTGCCCTAACCATTGCAGGTCCACCGATGTCAATCTGTTCAACTACGTCATCGCCTTTGGCGCCGCTAGCGACAGTTTGAACAAATGGGTATAGGTTCACCACGACTAACTCAAAAGGCTCGATGTCTAATTGCTTTAGCTGATTCTCATGCTCGACTAAACGCATGTCGGCGAGTATTCCACCGTGAATTTTCGGGTGCAGAGTCTTTACCCTGCCATCTAAACTTTCTGGGAATCCAGTTACTTCAGCTACTTCGGTCACCGGTATACCGGCAGCTTTAATACTTGCCGCGGTTGAACCTGTTGAGACAATTATTACTCCAGCTTGATGCAATGCGCTAGCCAGTTCAACTAAACCGGTTTTGTCGCTAACTGAGATTAATGCACGCTTAAGTGGGATTCGATCGCGATGGCGATAATCCGTTGGATCATATTTCTTTCCAGCCAATTTTTCCCTAACCTAAAACAATCTCTTTGGTTGCTATCTGAGCAACTGTTTGAACTAAAAGATCTCTTTCAATGACCTTGATTTTCTCGTGCAATTTGACTTCATCATCGCCTGCTTCAATCGAAACCTGTCGTTGAACTATTATCTCGCCAGTATCAACACCCTCATCAACTTTATGGATGGTCACTCCAGTTTCACTTGCCTTAGCCGCTAAAGCGTCCCTAACTGCATGGGCACCTGGAAACAGAGGTAACAGTGAAGGGTGAGTGTTAATTAGTCTTCCAGATAATGCCTTGACAACATTAGCTGGCAGTATTTTCATGAAGCCAGCCAAGACCACCAGATCAGGTTTGTGATGCTCAATATTGGCTAGAAGCTTTTCGCCCCAAGCTTGTTTAGTAGCGAATCTGTTAGGGTCAACCACAAAAGTATCAACCTCAAAAAGCTCAGCGTGAGATAAACCTTCGGCATCCTTATCTGAGCCAACGGCAACAATCTTGGCTGGATATAGCGGATTTTCACTGGCCTTTAAAAGTGCTAGAAGATTAGATCCGCCGCCCGAAATAAGAACGACAACTGAGAACACTACTTTATTTTAGCCTTCGAAGATTAGCCACCAAGTCAGTGTCAACACCTTCAGGTCTAGCGCTAAAGAAGGCAGCTAAGACACTGGCTACCGACACTTCAATGAAGCTAACTATAAAAATGAACAGAGGGTTCACACCAACCTCGCTCATCCGCTTGGGGCCAATACTTCCCGAGGCAAAATCAGCCAAAATAGCTAACTCGGTTGCTGCGACTAAGCCAATGCCGACTCCTAAAGCGATTGCGGCCGAGGTGGCTGAAGCGTAATTGAATCGAAGATCCGCAGTGTGTGATTTGATCAACAGCGTGGCAAAAAAGGCGGCTAAAACAGGAACCAAAATCGCAACGATCATGTATGCACTGGTATTGATTGGCAATGCAGACAGCATCGGTAAAGGCGGTAATGGACCTAGCTCAACCGCTAAAGGAGAAACCATAGATCCAGATCCAAGGCTAAAACCGACTCCGGTGAACCAACTTGCACCGTAAACAATTAGGTTTGGTAGCAACGCTAACTGCCCAAGGCTAATAGTTAAGGTGCCAAAGAAACTCAACTCTAAAGACTGATACAACCTAATAGCATCGACCCAATTAAATGCAATTAGGAACGCGACGGTGAAAGCACTTATCGCAAGTAAGGCAACGACAACACCTGTCCCAGCTCGAAGCGCAGGTGCTATCACGGGTTTTATTGCCCAAGGCAACTTGTCATAGCGAGATGCTGCAAAAGATCTAAGCCGAACTCTTAGTGCACCTTCACTATCAACTTCTCCAGTAACTGAAGCTATAACTAAAACCACGGCAAAAATGACTGTTGGCAAGAATGCTCCCTGCCAATCTAAAACAAAAATCTGTTTACTGTGTGCTGAAGTTTCAGCAGCTATGGCAAGCAATAAATATCCAGCTATTGCTGAACCCCACGCGAAACCTAAATGTTCTTGACTCGCTAAATTTCTCCCAGCTCGAAACATCGCCCAAAGAATAAAAGCAGAAAGCGCGAGGGGCACAAGAGTTATCTCGTAGCTTGGAACAAAAACTTCAGCGAGCTTACCTTTAGCGACTTGGATAGGAACAAAATGGGCATTTAGCCAAATGCGTGAAGTGGTTTGCAGAACCTGAGTGAAACCTTGACCTGGAGTTTGTTCAACCAACCAAGTTACTAAGTTCAAAAGCAGCAAAGAAACATATCCGAGCGTGGCAACGAAACCAGCCTGAACGCCGCCTTGCCCTATTGCTCTGATTCGCATGAACTAAAGGCTAGCGATAACACCGCGCATTAACGCTGCAGTTTCGCTAGGTGTTTTACCAACTTTAACGCCAACTGCCTCAAATGCTTCCTTCTTTGCTTGAGCTGTTCCCGCTGAACCAGAAACAATCGCTCCAGCGTGACCCATGGTTTTACCTTCAGGGGCTGTGAAACCAGCTACGTAGGCAACAACCGGCTTGCTAACGTGCTGCTTTATATAGGCGGCCGCCTTTTCCTCGCTGTCACCACCAATTTCACCAATCAAGACAATTGCCTTAGTTGCAGGGTCGGCTTCAAAGGCTGCCAGAGCATCGATGTGTGTTGTTCCAATGATTGGATCTCCACCGATACCTATAGCAGTTGAAATACCTATTTCTCTAAGTTCAAACATCATTTGATAAGTCAAAGTACCGGATTTGGAAACTAGACCGATTGGACCACTACCGGAAATATTCCAAGGAGTAATACCGGCATTTGATTTTCCAGGGCTGATAATTCCAGGGCAGTTAGGACCAATGATTCTGGTCTTATTACCTTTGGAATTACTGTATGCCCAAAAACTTGCCGAATCGTGTACTGGGATACCTTCAGTGATTACTACAGCAAGCGCTATCTCAGCATCGATTGCTTCCATCACCGCTGACTTAGCGAAAGCCGGTGGTACGAAAATCACTGAAACGTTAGCGCTGGTAGCCTGCATAGCTTCCGCAACAGTACCGAAAACTGGCAACATGGTTCCATCAACATCAACTTGTTCACCAGCTTTTTTAGGGTTTACGCCACCAACGATGTTAGATCCACCTGCGAGCATACGCTTGGTGTGTTTCATTCCTTCAGATCCAGTCATACCCTGGACAATAATCTTGCTGTTCTCATCTAAGAAAATTGACATCTAAATCTCTCCTACTTATTCGCAAGCTCTGCTGCTTTATCAGCAGCTTCATCCATGGTGTCAACCACTGTTACCAGTGGGTGATTCGCTTCGGCTAATATTCTTCTACCTTCAGCAACGTTGTTACCATCTAGGCGAACAACTAAAGGCTTGGTGGCCGCAGAACCCAGTTTGTTCAAAGCTCCAACAATTCCGTTGGCAACAGCATCACAAGCCGTGATGCCTCCGAAAACATTTACAAAGACGCTCTTGACTTGAGGATCTCCCAAGATAACATCCAAACCGGCAGCCATAACCTCGGCTGAAGCGCCACCACCAATGTCCAGGAAGTTAGCTGGCTTCACGCCACCGTGCCTTTCACCTGCGTAAGCAACAACATCAAGCGTTGACATAACTAGTCCGGCACCGTTACCAATAATGCCCACCTCGCCGTCAAGTTTGACATAGTTCAAATCTGACTCTTTAGCTTTAGCCTCTAGTGGGTCAAGAACATCTCTTTCCATGTCGCTACGCTCATGTCTGAACTCAGCGTTGTCATCAAGCGAGACCTTGCCATCTAATGCGATGATCTCACCCGATTTAGACAGGATAAGTGGATTAACTTCTACTAGAGTTGCATCTTCTTTGACAAAGACTTCATAAAGCTTTACGAAAACCGGAGCAACCTTGTTAGCAATTTCCTCATCGAAACCACCGGCAAGCGCAATCTCTTTAGCTTTAGCTAAATCAATACCTTTGATTGCATCAATTGGAACTTTTGCTAGAGCATCTGGTCTTTCCTCAGCCAGCTGCTCAATCTCCATACCGCCTTCGACAGAACATAGTGATAAGAATGTCCGGTTCGAGCGATCTAGCAACACTGAAAAGTAATACTCTTTATCGATGGCAGCACCTTGGGCTACCATTACTCGGTTCACTTTGTGGCCTTTGATAGTTAACTCAAGGATAGCTTTTGCTGCAGTAGCGGCTTCTTCTGGGGTGTGTGCTAACTTAACTCCACCAGCTTTACCTCGACCACCTGCCTTAACTTGGGCTTTGACAACAACAGTGCCACCAATTTTTGCTGCTGCAAGTGCTGCTTCCTCTGGGGTGTCTGCGGTGATGCCTTGGAGAACTGGGACGTTATAGCTTTCGAATAAATCGCGCGCTTGATACTCAAATAAATCCACTTAAGATTCCATTCAATGAAATAGGGCACAGGAAAATGTGCAACAGGTATAAGTTTAGAGCCTTTGGATAGGTGCTACTCGCACCATCAGACGCTTAGTCCCCACGTTTTCAAAGCGTATTTCAGCGGTTTGCCTAGCCCCTTCACCGGTAACAGCTATTACCGTTCCCGCTCCAAAGTCTTCGTGGGAAATCTTATCCCCGACAGCTAAGACGAGACCTTCATTATTTCTAACCGTGGTAATCGAGTTACTCCATTCCCGTTTTTCTCTAGGGACATATTTAGGTCGATCTATTTGAGCTTGTGGCCTGCTCAGTTCTTTCTGAACTCCCCGGTGATCAAGCAAATCTGCAGGGATATCTAGCAAGAAATTTGAAGGCATCGTTGAATTCAACTGACCAAATAAAGTTCTTTGCAATGCCAAAGTCAAATACAAAGAACTCATAGCACGAGTGATGCCAACATAAAACAGTCTTCGTTCTTCGGCTAAACCACCAGGTTCCTCAAAGGCTCTAATGTGTGGCAGTGTGCCTTGCTCTAAACCAGCAATAAACACCACTGGATATTCCAAGCCTTTGGCGGTGTGTAAGGTCATTAGTGAAACAGAACCAGAACCATCATCAATCTCATCGGCTGCGGCAGCCAAAGTTACTTCAGCAAGGTAATCAGCCAGAGTGGCATCTGGGTTGCGGATCTCATATTCAAGTAATTGACCAACCAGAGCATCAAGGTTCTCAACCCTTGCCTCATCCTGAGGGTCTCTACTCATCTCTAAGTTGTATTTATAGCCAGATCTAATCAGAATCTCGGTCAAAACCACACTAATCTTTTCTGTCTGCGAAAGTATTTCAACTGAATCCAGCAGATCAGCAAAAGTTCTAATAGCATCTGTTAATTTTGGACCTAAACCTAGCTCGGTCACTGAAGCTAAGGCATCCCTAAAACTAAGCCCATTCCTTCTGGCAAACTCAGCTATCTTCAACTCAGTCTTTTCACCTATGCCTCTACCCGGTTCATTCAAAATTCTTCTGATTGCTTCATCGTTTCTTGAATTTGAAATTGCAGTTAGGTAGGCAAGTGCATCTTTTATTTCTTTTCGTTCAAAGAACTTAAGCCCTCCGATAACCGCGTAGGGAATCCTTTGTGATTTCAACTCTGCTTCAATGCTTGGCGTTAGAGCGTTAGTTCGATACAAAATAGCCATCTGTGAATAGGCGACACCTTCTTGATGATGCTGTGCTATTTGATCAACTATGAAACCAGCTTCATGCCTTTCGTCGACTGCTGTGAATTGGATTATTTTCTCACCACTGCCAGCTTCGGTCCAAAGGTTTTTCTCAGGCCTATCAAAATTCTTAGCAATCACGGCATTGGCTGCTGAGAGAATGTTTTGCGTAGAGCGGTAATTTTGCTCCAACAAAATTGTTTGAGCGCCACCGAAATCCTTAGAGAATTCTGAGATGTTTCTTATATCTGCACCTCTAAAGGCATAGATTGATTGGTCGCTATCGCCGACAACTGTCAAACAAGCAGGACTTAATAGCTCACCCGTTTTAGGATCGGGGGTCTTAATTGGTTTAGTAAGTTCTCGAATTAACGCATACTGGGCATGGTTAGTATCTTGATACTCATCAACCAGAATGTGTCTGAACTTTCTACGATACTGATCGGCTAGCTCAGGGTAGGCACGAAGCAGGTACACAGTTTCGGCAATAAGATCATCGAAATCGAAAGCATTGTTTCTGCTTTTCTCGGTTTCATATTGAACAAACAATTCGGCATAGGCTTGAGATTTAGGGTTTTTGGAATCCTGGTTTCCAGCAAAATCATCTGCGGTTTGTAATTCATTTTTAGCTTTGCTAATGACTGCTGCCACCATTTGAGGTTTGAGTTTATCTATGTCGTAGCCACCAGCTTTGATCAGCCTTTTCAGCAGGGCTCTGGTATCCCCCGTGTCATAAACGGTGAAGTTAGAGTTATGACCAAGTTTTTCGGCTTCACGGCGCAAGATCTGCAAGCAAGCAGAGTGGAAGGTCCTAATCCACATCCCTTCGGGATCGCCAACTAGATGTTTGATGCGCTCACGCATCTCGTTGGCCGCCTTATTGGTGAATGTAATAGCCAAAATCTGTGATGGCCAAGCTTCCTTGTTCGCGAGTAGATGAGCTATCCGATGGGTAAGCACCCTAGTCTTACCAGAACCAGCGCCGGCAACGATAAGCAGCGCAGGGCCACGGTATTCCACCGCGGCCAGTTGCTGAGGGTTTAGCCCTGAAAGTAAACCTGCCGGATTATTGTTCATAACCTAGTAATCATAAGTTGAACCACCGCGTTCGTCTAAAACACGCCTGAGAAGATCGGGCTGGTCGGTAAAAATACCATCAACACCTTTTTGAATAATGTGTTCAAAATACTCTTCAACACTGGTCTGAGCATTTTCCACCCTAGCCGTATAAGCCCAACACTGCAGATTATGTTGATGAGCATAAGCCACCCAGTCTTTGTCACTGAATAACATTTCTAACGAGACTGAAATCCCATCAAAACTATCTAGGTCCAATTCGGATCTGTCTTGTTCCATTAGGAAAAAATACTGGGCTTTAATATTTTTCGACTCCAGTTGAGCTTTAGTGTCTAGCAATATCTGATAATCAAAAGATTCCACCACGAGTGTTCCTTTAGCGGGATGTTGGGCTAAAACAGCTGCAAATAATTCTTGAATTGGTTCATCCAAAGACTCAAGATGACTACCTTGCTTTATTTCGGCAACGATTAACTTATCTTGAGTGAAATTTGCATCTAGAACTTCTGCAAAAGTTGGAATACCAAATTGTTCATCAAATTTAGCGCTCCCCGGGCGCACTTCGGGTATACGTTCCTTGGCTCGTAACATTTTGATTTGGCTTAAAGTTAAAGCTTCGCTCAGATAATCCTTTTCAACTGTGTTAAATAAATGGCTCAAGGATTCAATTGTTGAAATATTGGTTGTTTCCGACAACTTATTCTCGTGCCGAATAATTAACTCTTTATCTTTAGTAGCGACAACATCAAATTCAATGCCATCGGCACCCTGATCAATACCCAACTGGAAAGCTTCTAGGGTGTTTTCAGGTCGATAACCACTAGCACCGCGGTGGGCGATTACTTTTGGGCTTGCTAGCTGATTTATTCCCACTCAATCGTCCCTGGCGGTTTACTTGTTACATCCAAGACAACTCGGTTCACTCCAGCAACCTCGTTAGTTATGCGGTTAGAAATCTTAGCGAGAACCTCGTAAGGGATGCGCGACCAATCTGCAGTCATGGCATCTTCACTCGAGACTGGTCGCAAGACAATTGGATGACCATAGCTTCTGCCATCCCCTTGAACGCCAACCGATCTAACATCGGCTAGTAAAACAACTGGACATTGCCAAATCTCAGCATCAAGTCCAGAAGCGGTTAATTCTTCTCGAACTATTTGATCTGCTTCCCGCAACAGATCAAGCCTTGGCTTAGTTACTTCGCCAACAATGCGAATGCCTAGGCCAGGGCCGGGGAAAGGTTGCCTAGCAACTATCTGCACGGGTAGTCCAAGCTGCCTACCTATAGCCCGTACTTCGTCCTTGAACAGTGTTCTAAGTGGCTCAACTAGCTCGAATTTCAGGTCATCTGGAAGACCACCGACATTGTGATGGCTCTTAATGCCTGCAGTTGCCCCTCCACCAGATTCAACCACATCTGGATATAAAGTGCCTTGAACTAGGAACTTTATCGGTTGATTTGACTGGTTAGCTTCAGCTACCAATTCTGCTTGGGCATCTTCGAATACCCTGATAAATTCTCGGCCGATAATTTTTCTTTTAGTCTCAGGATCACTAATTCCAGCCAGAGCAGCAAGAAAGCGATCTTCTGCATCAACGGTTACGAGACGGATACCGGTTGCCGCAACATAGTCTCGTTCAACCTGCTCAACTTCACCTTTACGCAAAAGCCCGTGGTTTACAAAAACACAGACCAGCTGGTCACCAACGGCTTTATGAACAAGCGCAGCAGCAACTGCTGAATCAACCCCACCGGACAAACCACAAATTACCCTAGAATTTCCAACCTGTGATTTGATTTTCTCAACCTGGTCAGCGATAACGTTTCCGCTATTCCAGTTTGCTGGTATACCAGCTATATTGTGTAAAAAGTTTTCTAGTACCTTTTGCCCAAATTCTGAGTGTTTCACTTCTGGGTGCCACTGCACGCCAAAGATTTTCTTTTCTTCAGAACCAAAGGCAGCTACTGGAGTAGTTTTAGTGCTGGCTAAAACTTCAAAACCCGCTGGAGCCTCAGTAACCTGATCCCCGTGACTCATCCAACAGATTTGGTTTTCAGGTTGTCCTGAGAGTAGATGGTTAGTCCCTTTTGCGTAAAGCTCTGTCGATCCATATTCTCTAAGCCCTGTCTTATCGACTTTGCCACCAAGAGTTTGAGCAAGTATTTGAAAGCCATAGCAGATTCCAAAAACTGGTACGCCTAACTGCAAAATAGCTGAGTCAAGTTGCGGAGAGTTTGGTTCATAGACGCTTGCAGGTCCTCCGGAAAGGATGATTGCCGCTGGCTTTTTTGCTGAAACTTCAGCTGCGCTGATGTTGTGTGAAACTATCTCACTATATACGCCGGCTTCTCTGACCCTGCGAGCAATCAGCTGAGCATATTGAGCTCCGAAATCTACAACTAAAACTGGTTGGTGAGTTGTAATACTAAACACCAGCCTCAAAAGTTTTACTGAGCTTCTTGAAATATCTGCGCTCAATAATAAATGAAGTCAGCGGTATCACTCCACCGGTGGCGATTATCAAGAAATCTGAAAACTTCAGTTCAGCCAAGCGCCAAACCCTAAAGTCAGCAAAAAGGTAAACCACATACAAGATCCCATGAACTTGTAATAGTAACTTTGAGATGTCCACCCCAGCTGAAGGTAAACCATGATCATCAACTGGGTTAGGCACTAAGCCAATAAAGCCTGAATCCCCACCCGACCAAATGGTTTGCCCCAGGCCATACTTTAGAACCATTTCCAAGACCACCAGCAGCAGAAATACCCCAGTAATAATTGAGCAGATACGGTAAAAAGAGAGAGCTGATTTCAGGGGGGTCATTACCCTATTTTAGCCGAGGTTAACTACCAAGACTCTCTTGAGTTACCGCCTTGGCCGCCTCTGCATCACTTTGTTCTAAGGCTTGACGGGCAATTTCTTTAGCCTGATCGACAGTGACCGAGGAAAGGTATGCAACAGCTCTTGGGATAGAAAGCCTTGCCATACTCAAGACATCTATGCCCATTCCAGCAAAGACTACCCCCAGTAGAGGATCAGCGGCTGCTTCACCACAAATAGCAACTTCAATCCCAATTGAATTAGCCCCCTCGACTATTAGCTTGACTCTACTTAGTAACTCCGGATGCCAGGGTGTAAGCAAATTGCTGCTAGAGAAATTCTCTCTATCTAGTCCGAAAAGGTATTTAGCCAAGTCGTTTGTTCCAATACTCAGAAAATCAACTTTTCCTTCAAGCTTAGGTATCTCAAGACTCAAACTAGGTAGCTCAACCATCACACCAGCTGAATGAATGCCATGGGCTTTAGCTTTTCTGACGAACTGTTCAGCTTGAGTTGCACTTTCAATCATTGGAGCCATTACTGAAACTTCTCTACCAACTCTCTTTTGCGCCAGTGCCAAGCAAGAAAGTTGCTGATCTATGATTTCCCAATACTGACTTGAATTCCAAAGAGATTCGTGATTTTTTGAATCAATAAAAGTTAGCGCTTTATCCTCACTACTATCAAACGTCCTAAAGACTACCTTCCCTTGAGGAGCTAAACGAAGAATAGTTTCATAAACCTGAGTTTGCTCTACGCTATCTGGTTCACCAATTGCCCCAAGGAAAAACATTTCAGTTCTTACTAAACCGATACCATCAATGTTCTCTTGACTAAGGGACTTTAAATCTGACATAGCCCCAATATTTAATCTGAGTTTTGTTAGCGGTTCCCCGATTTTTCTGCGAGCAGTTTCACTTATCGAATAAGCAATTGGTGGGCCGAGATACGCTTTACCTGAAATTGCATCAACAGTTAATTCATCCCCAGATTTCATTGAGGTTAGCAAGCCCGCAGCTCCAACTAAAGTTGCGATTCCTTTTTGCCGACAAATAATTGCCGTGTGTGAGGTTGGTCCAGATTCTAAAAGAATCACTCCAACAACATTCTCTCCGAGTTTGACCATCTGTAATGGTGAAAGATTCTTAGCAACGATTACGACCGAATCCCCTGTTGGAATTAGAAGCTCTGCAGAGCCGCTTAGCGCAGCTTGGATTTGCCTTCCCAAATCAAGGAAATCTTCTTTGAGATCGCCCATTTCGCTGAACAGATCTGCATAGTCAGCGAAAACCTTGCTAACTGCACTCTCACTTGACCAGCCCGCTTCAATGCTTAGCTTGAGACCGGTTTGCAGCTTGGTATCTAAGAGCAACGCCTGAAGAGCACCAAGTATCTCCTTGGTTTCAGCGCTGGTCTGACAGATGGCCTGGTTGAGGTTCTCCTCTACCTGGGTAATCGCCCTAGCTAACCTAGCCGATTCTGCAGTTTGCGTTAGTGCGCTCTTTTTTTTCTCTACAAAAACACCGTTATCTTTGATTACAAACGCTTTGCCGCTGGCCACCAACTCACCGATACCTTGGCCTTCGAAGATGACTTTAGCGGAAGACATATTGACTACTTTTTACTAAGGATTACTCGAAGGCTGTCTAAGAAACCTTCAACTTCAAAGGTTTCATCAAAGGCAATTACCAGATCTTCGCCGTTTTTAACTTTCAGCGAGAGAATCTCTAGCACTGAGCTAGCATCAACTAGATTATCTTCACTTTTACCAATCAACACTTTGGAACCTTGGCTTGAATAGTCACTAACCATTTTTGCAATAGCCGCTGCCGGGCGGGCATGTAAACCCTGTTCGTTGTCAACTCGCAAAACTCTAGTTATCATCTAGCTTCTCCAGAAGCTCTTCCTGCAGTTTCTTATAGGAATCGGCAAGTAATCTCCACCACATAAACAAACTGAATAGCGCAAAGAAAGTCCATTCCAACGCATAGAAAGCGCTTAGCCAATTCAACCCTGAATCTGCTTTGGCTAAACCGATAGTCAAATTATCAACGCCTTTAATCGAAGTGTATGGATTAGATCTCGTGATAGCCATAAAGCCTGAATACGCTTTATCTTTAGTGCCATTCTCATTAAGTAACTGAGCAACAGAAAACGAAGAGAAGATATTTCTTGCAAATGCTGGCTCTGGGCCTTCGCTAGGTAGATATCTTCCTAGTATTCGCTGATGGATGCTGGTTTCAGGCTGCTTTCGTACGTGCCCCAAAATGGCACCAGCATCTTTACTGTCAGAAATAAAACCCACCGCGATAAATAAATTGCTATCCTCAACTTCAGCTGGTATCACTAACCAACTACCACTTGTTCCATCTAACTGAAAGCGACCAGTTACCAGTGCAGCTTTGCTTGGTCTGAATATTGCTCTGGTTGTCGCCTCGGTGAGTACTCTCGTCTTTGAATCTAACTCTTGAAAAGTATTTGGCTTGCCAACCGGGTTTATGGCATCTAGATCCTGATAGCTGATAGAGCTGTAATCATTGGCAGTTTGAGGAATTATTGACCTTGATATTTGCCACTGCGCTAGCGAAGCAAAAACTGCACCCAAAGCCAAACAAGCGACAAGGGCTGCCAGCCACTTAGGGGTTAGCGCTAGTTTGAGCATGATTTAGGCGTCGTAAGGAGCGACGACTGTGTCAACCTTTTGGAATTCCTTCAGGTCACTGTAACCAGTGGTCGCCATTGCCTTACGCAAGGCACCTATCAGGTTAGTTGTTCCATCCGCATTAGTTGATGGCCCCTGCAGGATACGTTCAAGTGAAGCAACAGTGCCAACCTGAACCCGTTCACCTCTAGGTAGTTCTGGGTTGTAACTTTCTGGACCCCAGTGCCAACCAGCACCTGGAGCTTCGGTGGCTCTGGCCAAAACTGATCCGAGCATGACTGCATCAGCTCCGCAAGCTATTGCCTTCACCAAATCACCTGAGGTGCCTAGGCCACCGTCGGCAATTACATGAACATATCTACCACCAGATTCATCTAGATAATCTCGTCTTGCTCCTGCAACATCCGCAACCGCAGTTGCCATCGGGGCGTGTATACCTAGCACCTTACGGGTTGTTGATGCTGCCCCACCACCAAAGCCAACTAGAACACCAGCTGCACCGGTGCGCATCAGGTGAAGTGCTGCGGTATATGTAGCAGCACCTCCAACTATGACTGGAACATCCAATTCATAGATGAACTCTTTTAGATTAAGTGCAGTTTTTGTTTTGGAAACATGCTCAGCCGAAACAGTTGTTCCACGAATCACAAAAAGATCAACTCCAGCGCTGATAACTGTCTTTGCATAATCAGCTGTGTGTTGCGGAGATAGAGCACCAGCCACAGTCACTCCAGCTTTACGAATGTAAGCGAGACGCTCCTTAATAAGTTCTGGCTTAATTGGTTCAGCATAAATTTGCTGCATTCTTGCTGTTGCCTCTTTATGAGTTAGAGAAGCAATTTCACTGAGCAACTTAGTTGGATCTTCGTATCTGGTCCAGAGACCTTCAAGATCTAAAACTCCAAGCCCACCTAGTTTTCCAATCATGATTGCTGTATCAGGTGAAACAACAGAGTCCATCGGAGCAGCTAGCACTGGTAATTGAAAAGAATAAGCATCGATATTCCAAGTAGTTGAGACATCTCTCGGATCTCTAGTTCTTCTAGATGGAACTACTGCAACATCATCAAAAGCCCAACTTCTGTTTCCGCGTTTGCCGCGTCCAATCTCTATCTCGCTCAAACTTTTCTCCTAGAGGTTCTTGTAATTAGGTGCTTCAACAGTCATCTGAATGTCATGGGGATGGCTTTCTCTCAAGCCAGCAGGGGTGATTCTTACAAACTTACCTTTAGCCTGTAACTCTTCAATAGTGTTAGCCCCGACATAACCCATGGCAGCTCTAAGGCCCCCAATCAACTGATGAGCAACAGTGGCAACGGTGCCACGGTAAGGCACCCGACCTTCAATGCCCTCAGGGACAAGTTTGTCTTCCCTTAGAACGTCATCCTGGAAGTAACGATCCTTAGAGTAACTTCTGGCTTCACCTCTTGATTGCATCGCTCCGAGAGATCCCATGCCACGGTAAGTCTTGTATTGCTTACCACCAACAAAAGTTATATCTCCAGGTGCTTCATCCGTTCCAGCGAGCAAAGAACCAAGCATCACAGCGTTAGCTCCAGCTACCAGCGCTTTAGGTATGTCACCCGAATATTGCAATCCTCCGTCAGCGATGACTGGAACTCCTGCCTTCTTACATGCCAGTGAAGCTTCATAGACAGCAGTTATTTGTGGAACGCCAACACCGGCAATAACCCTTGTAGTGCAAATCGATCCTGGGCCAACACCAACTTTAACTCCATCAGCACCAGCGTCAACTAGAGCTTGAGCTGCCTCACGAGTTGCGACGTTACCACCAATAACGTCAACGTGTTTTGCGACTGGCTCTGCTTTTAACTTGGCAACCATGTCTAAAACAGCGGTGTTATGGCCGTGAGCTGTGTCAACAACTAAAATGTCAACACCGGCGTCAACCAGAGCCATAGCTCTTTCCCAGCCGTGATCACCAACACCAACTGCAGCAGCTACTAACAGTCTGCCTGCAGCGTCTTTGCTAGCCAGCGGATACTTCTCGCTCTTGTCAAAATCTTTGATAGTAATCAAACCGCGCAGTTTATCTTCACCATCAACAAGAGGTAGCTTCTCTATTCTGTGTTGAGCAAAAATGGCGACAGCAGCTTCAGGACTAATTCCAACTGGAGCCGTTACCAATGGCATTGGAGTCATGACATCTTTAACTAGCGTGATACTTTTTTGAACTTCATTAACGAATCGCATGTCACGGTTAGTGACAATACCTAGCAAAGTTCCATCTTCATCAATTACTGGAAGTCCCGAAACTCTAAACTTCGCACATATCTCATCAACCTCTTGCAGTGTGGCCAATTGGTGCGTGGTAACCGGATGAGTAATCATGCCGGCTTCAGAGCGCTTAACGAGGTCAACTTGGGTAGCCTGCTGATCTATTGAAAGATTACGGTGCAGAACACCTAAACCACCTTGACGAGCAATAGCGATAGCCAATCTTGCCTCGGTAACTGTATCCATGGCTGAGGAGAGCAAAGGAGCGCCTATGCTCAAACGCTTGGTAACTAAGGTCTTAGTGCTCACCTCGGACGGCATCACATCTGACCGCCCTGGCAGCAGCAGGACGTCATCGTAGGTCAATCCAGTAAAGCCAAATGGGTTATTTTCAGTCATTTTTACCCTGTCAAAAGTTGCAAGAACTCAAGTCTACCTTGCTAAAGCCCCCTAGGGCTATGGGGTTTCGGGCTGATAGGGGCCAACCAGAGTAAATATTCCTTGATTGCCATAACTGTAGATGTTGTATTTCTGATCTAAAAAGTATCCATGGGAATTGAAAGTTTGCTTCATTCTTTCTAGACCTAAACGAATATCCCCTGAAATGCCTTCGACTAAATCAACGGCTTGCTTGGTTCGCCAGGCTAGAGCAAAAACCGGTGAGTTTGGAGCGGATAGCAAGTTCGGGCGTTTGAGATAGTTGGCAACAGATTCTTTGAATCCCTGAGCCACCTGGTCCATCGGCACTATAGCTTTAGCAGCTTGTAAATATTTCGACCAAGAATACACCGAGTAGTTTGCCAGATTACCTTGAACAAGATACCGGCTAGGAGCTTTTTTGAACCACATTCCCAGTTGTTCTAGGAATTCCACCGAGCTTTCCATACTGACCAGAACTACAGCATCTGGATTGCTCTGTCGAAGACTCTTTAGCTCTGCTAACGAATATTGTTGAACGTCGGCAAAACCTCGAAGCGCCAGTGAGAATTGTAGGAATCTGGCGTTCTGCTTAGATTGTGCTTCTGGCCCAACCAAAATAGCAATCGATTGAGGTTTATCTCTGGCAATATATTCAGCTAACACTGAAATATCTTGAGTACTAGTTGAGGCTAAGCGAAAGAGCCAGTTTTTATCTTTCACTATAGCCCCTGGAATCTCCTCTATGGCACTAGCTGCAATTATGGGGATCGGGTTCGGTTGATTCAATTTGAGAACTCTCTTTACCGACTCTGTCTCTAGCGGAGCAATAAGTAGATCAACATCGCTGTTTTGCAATTGCTTGTATGCGGCTTTGGCTTGGGCGTCACTTTCTCCAGCGTCAGCATAAAAACAACTAACGTTGCTATCTTGTTCAGCTAATTCACAACCAGCCTTCTGAAAAGCACCAGCGAAATACAGGGGTCCCGATGCTGCAATGAAAACTCCAATTTTTAGCGATGGTGCTAGAGGTTTGGCTTGGCTCGTGCCAAAAACCGCTAATCCACCGACAACTAAGAGAATTAACAACCCGAAAACTTTACGCTTCATAGCCAAAGACTAAAGATTTAAGAACGAAGCCATGCAAGTTTTCAACAGTTAAAGGAAAACGGGCTGGTAATTACCAGCCCGTAAACCTTAGGAACTAGGTGTTACTTTGTTCCATTGATAGTTGCACTAACAACACCGTTTGAAGTCATGTTCCACTTCTCCAATAGAGCAGTGTATTGACCATCATCGATTAGCGACTGCAGTGCTTTTTGAATTGCATCGCGAAGACCAGTGTCTTTCTTCAAGATTGCAATTCCAACATAACCTGCGTCATAACCGTTTGGTGCCTGAGGGTCGTTGACGACCTCGAAGTATTCACCGTTACCAGCTTTAGCTGCAGCTCCGGTAGCGACGAAACCGTCCATCATTACAGCGTCACCAGTCTTGGCGCGCAAGGCGTTTTGCATTGCAGGCGCGTCAGGAAGTGTTAGCAAAGTGATAGCTTTCTTGTTCATCGTCTTACATGTTTCAGACATCTTGTTAACCAGATCAATCTGAATGGTTCCATTTTGAACGATGACAGTCTTACCACAAAGGCCCATCGAATCGTTGATTCCTTCCGGGTTGCCCTTGTTTACGATCATCAACGAACCACCAATCTGGTAGTCAACGAAGTCAACCTTGGCTTGACGCTCTAGGGTGTCGCTCATTGAGCTGATGATGATGTCATTATTTCCTGCTTCAAGGTTTGCAATGATGGTGTCAAAAACTGCATCATTGAAAGTTACCTTGGTACCAAGTTTCTGACTTAGCAAAGCACCTAACTCAACGTCAAAACCAGTTAGGTTTCCTTGGTCATCTAAATACTCGAATGGATCGTAAGGAATGTCGCTAGCGACTTTGATTCCGTTCTTTAGGTAGTCCGCAGGCAATAGCGCCTGAGCTGCCTTGTCAACCTTAGACTGGTCGACTCCGTTGTTTGGGCCACTGGCACAGCCAGCTAGCACCAAGAGGCTTGCCGTCATTACGGCGACAAAACCTAGTTTCTTTTTAGACACTTTTTTATCTCGCTCTCTTAATTTGTTTACTCTGCTTCAAAACTAAAGAACCTTGTTGAGGAAAGCCTTGGTTCTGGCCTCTTGAGGATTATCTAGAACCTCTTTCGGCGTTCCCATCTCAACTATTTGTCCTTTATCTATGAAGACTACTTTATCTGCTACCTCACGGGCGAAGCCCATCTCGTGGGTAACCACAATCATGGTCATACCGGCTTTGGCTAGACCTTTCATAACATCTAAAACATCGCCGACCAATTCTGGGTCCAAGGCAGAAGTTGGTTCATCAAAGAGCATCAACTTTGGCTTCATTGCCAGCGCTCTAGCGATAGCCACTCTTTGCTGTTGTCCGCCGGAAAGTTGGGCTGGGTAGTGCTCGCCTTTATCGGCCAGACCCACCTGGGTTAATAGAGACTGTCCTAGTTCCTTCGCTTCTTCGCCGGATAATCCTGCAACACCCATTGGTGCTTCAATGATGTTCTGCAAAGCGGTCATGTGTGGGAAGAGGTTGAATCGTTGAAAAACCATGCCGATGGCTTGCCTCTGGCGGGCTATTTCTTTTGGCTTCATTTCATGCAAAACATTGCCGGATTCACGGTAACCCATTAGCTCACCGTTGACGTAGATCCTGCCACCATTAACAGTTTCCAGGTGATTCAAACATCTAAGGAAAGTTGATTTACCTGATCCGGAGGGCCCAATTATGCAAAGCACCTCACCTTGGGTCACGGTCAAAGAAATACCTCTGAGCACTTGATTGGTTCCGTAATTCTTCTTGACGCTTCTGGCATCAACCATGATTTTATTCATCAGCGTCTAGCCACCTTGAACGCTCTAGGGGCTGCCCTACCACCGACTACTGCAAAGCCCCTGCCGTAGCGACGTTCCAGTGCTCGTTGTGGGAAGCCGAGAACTGTAGTCATAATCAGATACCAGAAACCGCTTACCACCAAAAGCTCAATTTGAGCTAGGTTCTGAGCCGAGATCGTGCTGGCGGCGGTATAGAGTTCAGCGACCGCGATTACCTGTAACAACGAAGTGTTCTTGAGCATTCCAATAGTTTCATTTCCGATAGGTGGAATGATCACACGCATGGCTTGAGGCAAAACTATTTTTCTCATCGTATATCCACCAGACATACCCAAAGATTTAGCTGCTTCAACTTGTCCCGCATCAACGGCTAAAATTCCAGCTCTAACTATTTCTGCTGAGTACGCAGCTTCATTTAGCGAAAGGGCAATAATTCCAGCAACAATAGCAGGAATAACATCACTGGTCTGACCACTAAAGAAAATTATGTCCGTGAAAGGTATGCCTAAAAACAACTCCGGGAATATGATTCCTAAATATCCCCAGAAGACTATTTGCAGTAAAAGTGGTGTTCCGCGGAAGAATTCGATGAAGCCTGTTGCTAGCCATCTTTGTAAAGGGTTCTGGCTGAGCTTCATGATTGCCAAAATTGTTGCCAAAATAACGGCAATAAACATACAGACCATGGTCACCACCAGAGTCATCAACATGCCCTGCAGGATACGCACATCGAAAAGATACTTGGTGACCAATTCGTGTTGAATGGATTTAGCGCTAACCAAAGCCCAGATAAAGCTAAGCAGTAAAACTAAGGCGATTATGCCTGAGACCCAGCGCCAGGGATGGCGCAAAGGAATCGCGATGATGTCATCTGGCGATTTCGAGGGTTCAGCCATTAATTTCCTTGCAAAAGTATTTGTCTAAGTTCTAGGCTAGACCACTTAATAAGAGATAAGCCCCGAGAATACCTCGGGGCTTATTAGGTTTATCTAAATGTAACTTAGCGAACGATTACTGCCAAAATGTCACGAGCAGAGAGTACTAAGTATTCTTTGCCATTCATCTTTAGCTCTGTTCCGCCATACTTTGAGAAAATAACTCGATCACCGACGGCAATGTCTAGTGGAATACGGTTGCCGTTGTCATCTACGCGGCCTGGACCAACAGCGATAACCTCAGCCTCCTGAGGCTTCTCCTTAGCGGTGTCTGGAATGACCAGACCCGAGGCGGTGACCTGCTCTGCTTCAACTGGCAGAACAACTATGCGATCTTCGAGTGGCTTAATTGAAACCGACACGTGGAACCTCTTCTTTATATCTTGGATGTTTAGTGTGCGAAAGCACCTTGGCTATATTAGCACTCTCGGCTTTTGAGTGCTAACTGGGTGCTAGTAGCGTTGAAGCATGCAAACCCAAGATCTGCTCAACCTAATGAGTCCTGAAGGGCAAAG
>JBEGRI010000003.1:0-33889 GCA_041180525.1 Actinomycetota bacterium
GAACCCATACCAAATTTCTGCATGTAGTGATATCTGGTAGCTGAATCAACTTTTCCACCAATTTGAACTAAACCAGTATTGGATGAGTTCATTAGCACACCGGCTAAAGTAAGTTTCTCTGGTTTATGTATTTCGGCATCATTGATGTATTGACCCCAAGGCATTCTCAACTTGTCTGGAGCAGTGACCCTAGTTGTCGGGGTTGCTTTGCCAGTATCGATGGCTGTTGCCGCAGCCACTGTTTTTAGGATCGAGCCAGGTTCAAAAGCAGCTTGAAATATTCTCGAGTGACGGTTAGCTGCACTTACTCCACCTGGATTATTCGGATCTACCGAAGGTGCTTCAGCGGCAGCTAAAATCTTTCCGGTTTTTACTTCAATGACAATTGCACTAGCCCAGTCTGCGTGAAGTCTTCGAACCGTTGAAGCCATTTCTTGCTGAGCAGCATATTGCAAATCCTGATTAATGGTTAAGACTAGCTCGCCACCGTTTTGAACAGGAGTTATTGTTTGGATAGATGACGGAATCTTAATATAATCCGCACCTTGAATGTAAGTCTCTTTTCCATCAACACCAGCCATGCAGGAATTCATTGTTCGCTCTAAACCTGCTAGAGCAACGCCATCACTACCCATGAAACCAAGTAAGTTTCCAGCAACTGCTCCGTTCGCGTAATGTCTGGATTGCTTTCGTTCTAGCCATAGCCAAGGGATGTTTAGTGCATCTAGCTGACTGAAAGTCATCACGTTAACATTCTTTTTTAGATTGGCATACTTGCCGACACCGGTGAACTTAGCCAAAATGCTTTCAACTGGTATGCGCAAAATATCAGCTAATTTTTGCGCAGCCTGTTCTTTAGTAAAAGGTGTTTTAGTTCCGTTTACCTCAATCATTACCGGCCCAACTGCAGAAGGATCAATATTGACATCCCAACTCAACACAGTTGTAGCAAGAACATTTCCGTTAGCGTCTTTTATATCCCCTCTTATTGCCGGAATAGTTCCATTGACGTGCATGAAGGATTTTGATTGATCGTTCAGCGAAGAAGCTGCGACGACTTGGAAGTAAAAAAGTCTTCCGACGAGAGCAATAACCGTGAGCAAAACGAGGAGGGCGACTACCTTTATTCGTCTAGCTGACATTTCGTAATACATGCGCAGCTACCTACCTAGTTCTTAGTGTGTTGGTGAAGCTGGAATACCAGCACTAGGTAAAACTACTTCGCTAAATCCAGAAGTAGTTGGATTAACACTCTTGGTAGTGTTTGCGGAAGTTGGCAGATCTAGTTTCGGTTTACTAACTGCCTGCGGCTTACTTCTGGTAAACCAGGCAGCGTTGGCGATAAGGTTCTGTGAAGTATCAGTTCCGTGAACTACCGGAGTTGCAGTTCCTAAAACTTTTCCACTGGCAACTTTTAGGAAAACAGGGTTTGAGTTCACCACCATGCCTAAAGCTTTAGCCGAGTTGGCCAAGTTTTGTGGCGAACGCAGTGAGTCAACTTGAGACTGAATGAGTTGGCTCTTTATTTGAAGTGCTCTGGCATCTTCTTTTAGAACAGAAATCTCATAAATTGATGCATTACACATCACCGTGGCACCTAAGTAAAGAAGTAACACTGTCATCGAGCCAACGACGGCTTTTTTGATTAGCGCGCGCTTATCAACAGCGACAGCCTCGTTGTTTCTTACGGCTGGTCTAGAAATACCATCAAGCGCTCGCAAATGGCGGCGAGGGGCTAGGTCTCTGGTTATTGGTAACGCTCTAGCGGCAATACTCATGCTGCTTTCCTTATCTTTTCCGCAGCACGCAGACGAACTGAAGCTGATCTTGGGTTGATAGAAATTTCTTGTTCTGAGGCCTTTTCGGCGCCACGAACTAGAAGTTTGATGATTGGTGCATGCTCAGCCAGCTCTACCGGCAGATCAAGCGGTGCTGAAGAGGTTGCTGCCGAGTTGAAAGCTTGTTTTACGATGCGATCTTCAAGCGATTGATAAGAAAGCACCACTACCCTGCCACCAACTCTTAACACCTGAATCACAGCAGGGATAGTTGAAGCGAGTATGTCTAATTCGTTGTTAACTTCAATCCGAAGTGCTTGGAAAACTCGCTTAGCTGGATGACCGCTACTTTTACCAGGAATAAAAGGAATAACTTTTGAAATAAGCTCTGTCAGTTGCTTGCTGGTTGTGAACGGAGATATTTGACGCAACTGAACAATTTTTCTTGCAATAGGAGTTGCAAATTTCTCTTCACCATATGCTTTGAAGATGCGCGCTAAATCTTTTTCACTGTATTCGTTTACAACATCTGCAGCGGTTACTGATGAACTGATGTCCATTCTCATGTCCAACGGTGCATCTTTTGAGTAAGAGAAGCCACGCTCAAGTTGATCAAGCTGCATTGAAGAGACACCGAGGTCCAACAAAACTGCGTCAACTAAATCAATTCCCAAGTTTTCTAAAACTTCAGGAATTTCGTTATAGACAGCTTTAACAAGATGTACGCGGCCGGCGAAAGGAGATAAACGCTCGGCCGCAAGTCTTAATGCATTCTCATCGCGATCAATACCGACCAAAGTTAGGTTTGGGAATTGCTTGAGAAAAGCCTCGCTGTGTCCAGCAAGGCCAAGTGTGCAGTCAACTAAAACTGCGTTTTCATTTTGTAATGCTTCACCGAGAAGTTCGATGCAACGTTCAAGTAAAACTGGCTTGTGTAATTCTTCGATTTGGTTCATCTGTTTTGCTTTTATTACTAATCACTAAACCCCATCCATTTTTGTGACTTCGGGGAAGATAGCCACAGACAAATAGCTGGAGATCAGCGACTAGTAATTAATTGCCTCTCACCTCCTCGCTGTAGTTGGCGAAAGCTTCGGCTCCTTCAGCCATGTAGGCAGCGTGTGCTTCTGGGTTCCAAATTTCAATGTGATTGCCAGTTCCGGCAACAACTAGATCTCTACTGAGGCTTGCCCAGTCGCGAAGTTTTTGTGAAAGAAGAATTCTTCCCTGGCCATCAGGAGTCTGCTCATCTGCATCGTGGAAAAGTTGACGATTTAGATTTCTATACTGTGGAGTGCCAAAGGTAACTTCAGCGAGCATCTTTTCTGCTCTGCGCAAGTAATCCTCTCTAGGAACAACTACTAAACAGTGTTCTTGGCCTTTAGTAACAAAAAGACCACCAGCTAGGCGATCACGGAATTTAGCCGGAAGAATCAAGCGAAATTTGTCATCAAGCTTTGGGTAGTGACTACCGATGAACATCGCTTTCTCCTTCCTTTTTGTATGGACTTAAAGTTATCTCCACATTACACCACTTTCAACCACTTGTTGTCAAATATTGGCCTTAAAACACTATTTTGGCGTGTTTTGGTCAATAAAATCAAGGGGCTATCTGGTGGAGGGAAATTTAGTAGATTTGGCTCAAAAAGGCCCTGAAAAGTGAAAAGACCTTGGACTTTTTAGTCCAAGGTCTAGAAATTACTGGGTTTTAGCCCTTATTGCGCTCATCCCAAAGTTTTTCGAAATAGCTCTTGCTGTCTTCCCTTGCTGGCTTAGCCTTTGGGCGGCCAGCTTTGAGGGCTCGGGAAGACCAGTTTTGGCTTACAAAATAAAGGCCAGCCAACATCAAAATGAAGGCTACGACTCCAAGCCAGGTCTGGTGGATCGAAGTGGCGTAAATCATGATGCCTAGCCCAGCCAGAACCATGATTGACCCCAGAACAAGTAGGCGTGCATAGGCTACAGGTTTGAGCTCCGGCTCCTTTTTAGCCTTAGGCTTACCACCTAGCAGTTGACGTTCTAGTTCTTCAAGAACCTGCTTCTCTTTGTCGCTTAGTGCCACGTTTGTCCTCCGCTTAAATGCTATTGGTTTCTTAGGCTTTAGGCTATTCCAGTGTTCACAAAAGATGAGTTTTTAGCAAGAGTTCAAGAGGAACTTGATAGCTTCTGCGATAAGCAGGCCAGTGACTTTGCTGGAATCTCTGACGATTTGTTGACGGTTGTCGATTTCACCAGGAGCTTGCTTCAAGGCGGTAAACGTTTTAGAGCGCTTTTTTGTTATTACGCCTTCGTTGCAAGTCTAAAAAAACGTGAACCAAGCATCGAGGAACTTGGCGGAATCATAGGTATCGCTGCATCGCTAGAGATGTTCCATGCAGCTGCCTTGGTTCACGATGACCTCTTAGATCAATCAGACCTCCGACGTGGTTCACCTGCCATCCACAAGCGTTTTGAACAATTACATCAGCAGAAGAATTGGGCTGGCTCAGCCGAGCGATTTGGTGTCGCCGGTTCTGTCCTGGTGGGTGATTTGATGTTGGGTTGGTCAAGTGAGATCTTTGGACATGCACTGCTTAGTTCCAGCAGTAAGGAAGTTGAAGCTGCCTGCCGTGATGAATTCAGCTTGATGCGAGTAGAGGTAATGGCTGGACAGTATTTAGATGTGCTTGAAGAAAACGCTGCTCAGACTAGAAGTATTAGCGAAGCTGTTGGTAGAGCTGAGAAGGTTATCCTTTACAAAACCGCAAAATACTCTATCGAAGCGCCTTTAAGAATCGGTGCGGCTTTCGCTGGTGCAGAGCAATCAGAACTTAATATCTTTACCTCTTTTGGCATTCCATTGGGAATGGCTTTCCAACTTCGCGATGATGTTCTTGGAGTGTATGGAGATTCTGTGGTGACAGGTAAACCTACTGGTGATGATCTGCGTGAAGGTAAGCGAACTGTTCTGGTGGCACTGACTAAAGAAGAATTAGAAAAGAAATCTCCTTCGATGATTACCACCTTTGAAGAATTACTCACCAGCAGAAACCTTGATGCAGAACAAATAACTTTCTTACAAAAACTCATTCAAGATTCAGGAGCTTTGGCTAAAACTGAAAGAATGATTTCTGAGTTAGGAGATCGAGCTCTTGAGGCTTTATCTTCAGCGGAATTAGAAAGTGATGCTAAACAGGTTTTACATAAATTGGCACTGAAAGTAATAAACCGAGATGCTTAGAGAGCTAGCGATTGGGCTATCCTTCTGACTTCGGCTTTACGTCCGGCCAAAAGAGAATTCATCGGGGTGTTACCGAGCATCTCATTTTGGGTATACAGCCAATTAATTGCTGACTCCAAACTAAAACCAGCATCCATCAAAACTAGAATGGTGCCTTTGAGCGAATGCAGTGGTTCTCCGTTGATGATTATTTCTGCAGGTATTTGAATCTCGCCTTGACGCTTTAGGCCAATCAAGTGATGTTCTTCAATAAGTCTTCGCACCTTGCCAGGCGCGATCTTAAGTAATTCAGCGGCTTGAGCAACACTCAGCCAGTTAGCAACTTGATCTAATGGTTCGGTCACAACTTAACATTGCCACACCAAAGCCCTTCTTGCTAGCACACAGGCTGGCAGAGGAGATAATTAACTAAACCCCCCAAGGAATAATGAGCCAAGAACCGATTGACCCTGCCGCCCCGAAGATACACATCTATCTGCCTGGTCAGTCTTTAGCCGATATTGCCATCAGCAACAACTTGAGTTTGGATGAACTATTGCTCGCTAACAGCCTGACCGAGCAGAGCATCCTCTACCCTGGGCTGAAACTGGTTATACCGGACAAACCTGCCCCCAAAGTTGAAAAGCCTTTGGTGGAAGCGCACATAGTTGTTGCAGGTGAAAACCTTCGTGAGATTGCCTCCCGCTATGACATCGATTTGTCTGAACTACTTCAAATAAACAATCTGGATTTGGAGAGTGTGGTTTTACCCGGCACTAAGTTATTTTTAGTTAGAAAACCGGTGCCCCTTTTTTCTTCAACTCGGGCACCGCAACACTGTCTTATTCATGGTTACCATAAAGTGAAATCTGGCGATCAACTAAATAGAATCGCAGCCTTGCACGCGGTGAGCATGCAATCTCTGCTGACTGCAAATAATTTAACTTGGAACTCAATAGTTACCCCTGGTTCAAAAATCATCATCCCAATTTCACACACTCCCCTGAACTGCCCGAGCTTAGTTCAATTGCCTGAGATAGCGTTCCAAATAGCAACCCGCTTACTTGGTTTCTGCAACGAGAGATACCTAACCGAATACCAAGCAGTGATTGCACTCTGCCTAGAAATGCAACGCAGTGGTTTATTACCAGAGCTGGGTAATAAATCACTCCAAGAGAAGTTAGTGCTGGATCTGAGCCAGCTAGAAAATTGCGAAGATTTGAGTGTTGAGCAAGCGCTAGTTCAAGCAGGGTATAAAGAATATTCTGAGGGAGCATCCCTTTGGGAGCCTTCAGCTTGGCTATGGCTTCATCAGATAAGGTCAATGAGTGAGTAATTTGATTGGTTCGCTACTTG
The DNA here is from genome assembly GCA_041180525.1 of Actinomycetota bacterium. GTDB lineage: Bacteria > Actinomycetota > Actinomycetes > Actinomycetales > Microbacteriaceae > Rhodoluna. The sequence continues at coordinate 6,334 of JBEGRI010000003.1, forward strand.
CATCCAGATATCTGATTCACGAACAGATAGCTAGGGGCGGTATGGCAACCGTCTATCTGGCTGAAGATAACAAGTTGGATCGTAAAGTTGCCATCAAAGTAATTCACCCTCATCTTGCCGATGACCCAATCTTTAGAGATAAGTTTTTCCACGAAGCAAGAATGTTAGCTAAGGTCAATCATTCGAACTTAGTGAACATCTATGACCAGGGCGATGATCAAGGCCATGCTTTTATTGTTTTAGAGCTGGTAAGTGGAATTACACTCAGACAAGCAATCAAGGAGTTAGGGGTACTTCAGCCAGATCAGATTTTGCAGGTTAGCAGAGCAGCTTTAGCAGGTCTTGCTCAAGCCCATTCGGTTGGTATTGTTCACCGTGACCTAAAGCCAGAGAATATCCTTTTAGCCGATGATGGTCGAATCAAGGTGACCGATTTTGGTTTAGCCAGAGAAATAAGTAACGAAACTGACACCGGATCACTTGTTGGAACTGTCGCATACCTAGCCCCTGAAGTTATTCGTCGAGGTAAGGCAAATGCCTCTAGCGATGTTTACAGTTTCGGCATAATGCTTTTCGAGATGCTAACCGGAAGGCAACCTTTCCAAGGTGATGATGCCATGGCTATAGCCTTCAAACACACTTCAGAGCGAGTACCTAGGGCAAGTTCACTGAGGCAAGATATAGATCAAAACCTTGATGAATTAATGTTCTGGTGCACGGAACCAAGCCCAGAAGATAGACCGCAAAATGCCACAGAAATAATTCAGTGGCTTGAAGGTTATGAAGTGCCACCAAGGGATATAAGTCAGACTCGGGTAATTGAAGATCAACAGTACCCCACCGAATTTATCCCCGCTGTTGAATCTGAACTTGAATTAGCAACGAAACCAAAGAGAAAACTAGTTGGCTTTCGTTGGTTGCTAGCCTCTATCTTGGCTTTAAGCGTTGGTAGTTACACCGGTTGGTACTTTAGTTCCGGCCCTGGCGCGCTAGTGAGTGTCCCAGATGTTTCTGATAAAACTATTCAGGAAGCAAAAACAAGTTTAAAAGAACTCACTACTGAAATAACCGCCAAAGAGATTTACTCTTCGAGCTATCCGGTCGGTATTGTAATCGCCAGCGAACCAGCAGCAGGGTTGATGATATCTAAAGGTGCACAAATAACGCTCTTGGTTTCCAAGGGCAAAGAGATGCTAAGTGTCCCGGACTTAGCCGGCAAAGACTTAGTCACTGCAACAGCAGCTTTGATCTCTTCCCGACTAGCTCTTGGTAAAGTCACACAATACTTCAACGCCGATGTGCCTTTAGGAATTGTTTATGAATACACCGGTAGTGATGGAACAAAGGTTGAGGTTTCAAGTGGTGTTGATTTGGTAATTTCCCTTGGTGAAATTCCAGTTGTAAGTGGATTGCAGCAAAAAGTTGCTCAGGCGGCCCTGGAAGCCGCAGGCTTAACAGTCAGGAAAGTTCTTTATCGTTACTCAACCAATGTTGGCAAAGGCCAAGTCATCGCCATAGTCCCTGACGATGTTTTAGTCGGCAAGGGCTCAACTTTGAAACTAATTGTTAGCAAAGGTCCGGCAACTGTCTTGATGCCTCAAGTAAAAGGTGAGACGATTTTGGCGGCCCAAACACTTCTTGAGTCACTTGGACTAAAAGTAATCATAGATACTAAGTGGCTGAAAAAAGATTATGGAATTAAAAAGGTTACTGGTGCATCAGAATTAGTTGGCACTAAATTGCACGCTGGCGATACGGTTACCATTCGCTCGAGGTAATAATTACCTATTGGCAAGCTGCTCGGCAACCAAGAATGCTAGTTCCAAAGACTGAGTGTGATTTAGTCTTGGATCGCATAGTGACTCATACCTTGATTCCAAGGTCTTCTCATCTATTTGTTCAGAACCTCCCAAGCATTCAGCAACATCATTTCCGGTTAGCTCTACATGAACTCCACCAGGGAAGCTGCCGTTAGCTCGATGTGCTTCAAAGAATCCTCTGACTTCATCCATCACATCATCAAAACGTCTTGATTTATATCCATTCTTGGTGGTGATACCGTTACCGTGCATCGGGTCAGTTACCCACAAAGGTTGAGCACCTTCAGCTTTAACTGCTTCTAGTAATTTTGGCAAACCATCTCTAATCTTGGAAGAGCCCATTCTGGTGATGAAAGTCAGTCGGCCTGGTTCACGATTCGGATCCAGCTTATCGATTAGCGCTAAAACTTCAGCCACTTTTGCTTCAGGGCCAAGTTTTACCCCCAAAGGATTTTCAACCTTAGAGAAGAAATCCACGTGAGCACCATCGAGCTGTCTAGTGCGTTCACCAATCCAAATAAAATGTGCACTGGTGTCATACAACTTTCCAGTTCTTGAATCTATTCTGGTTAGCGGTCTTTCGTAATCGAATAACAGGCCTTCATGGCTGGTGTAAAACTCAGTTGTCTTTAGTTCACTGAAATCGGCGCCACAAGCAGCCATAAACTTTATGGCCATGTCAATGTCTTTAGCAAGGTTCTCATATTTACGATTCGCAGTGCTGTTAGCAAAACCTTTATTCCATTCATGAACAGACCTTAGATCTGCCAAGCCACCCATAGTAAAGCCACGAATTAGATTCAAAGTAGTCGCCGAAGTGTGATATGCCTGAAGCATGCGCTTTGGATCTGGCGTTCTAGATTCTAAGGTGAACTCATAGCCATTAACGGCATCACCTCTGTATGCAGGCAAGGTCAGTGAATCACGAGTCTCCTTATCTGAAGACCTGGGTTTAGCAAATTGCCCAGCCATCCTGCCCATCTTTACGATAGGAAGTGATGCCCCGTAAGTTAAGACGACAGCCATTTGCAAAATAGTTTTAACTCGAGCACGAATGTTATCGGTTGTTGCTTCCGCAAAAGTTTCTGCGCAGTCACCACCTTGCAATAAGAATGCTTTGCCCAAGGATGCTTGAGCTAAGCGGCTCTTCAAAATATCAACTTCGCCAGCAAAAATAAGTGGTGGAAGTTCACTAAGAGTATTTCTCACTTGTATTACTTCAGCTGGGTTTGGCCAGATAGGTTGTTGGGCAGCTTGCAACTTAGATGATTCATCTAGTGATTGATATAGAGATTCCTGCTCAGGAGTCAGCGGTTCGCTTGGATTCACTCTTGGTAACTCCTAGCGTTTCTTTTTCAAGGTCGTGGCATAAACGTCAATGTATTCTTGACCGCTTAGTTTCATTAGCTCGTAGGTAATTTCGTCGGTAACTGCCCGAAGCACTAAGCGATCGCCTTCCATCCCAGCGAATCTGGAGAAATCTAACGGATCGCCAACGACGACACCTATTCTTCTTATTCGAGGTAGCCGTTTGCCGATTGGTTGGACCTTTTCGGTATCTATCATGGCAACTGGAAAAACCGGTACCTTTGCTTCTAAAACCATGCGGGCAATACCAGTTCTACCCCTAAATAATCTGCCGTCTGGAGACCTAGTTCCCTCGGGATAAATGCCGAGCAACTGGCCTTGCGATAAAACTTCAAGACCAGTATTCAATGCTGCCTCTGAGGCTTTACCGCCACTTCGATCAATCGGTAACTGGCCGGTTGACTTGAAAAACCAGCGAGTGAGAGTCCCCTTAATTCCTTTGCCAGTGAAGTATTCACTTTTGGCTAAGAAAACAACAGGACGTCTGAGCATCAAAGGAAGGAAAATTGAATCTGAAAAAGATAGGTGGTTACTTGCCAGAATTGCCGCACCGTCATCAGGAATGCGATCGGCACCACGAATCCAAGGACGAAACAAAACTTTTAGCAGTGGGCCTAGCACGATTTGTTTCAAAATGAAATACCACATCGCTAACCCTTCCTGCCTTCTAGAGACATAATTTTACCTTGAGCCAAGATGACCTCGAGCTAAATCAGCAGCGCCAATTGCCCCTGCATCGTTGACTAATTCAGCAGCAACAATTCTTAACTCAGGTCTAAAACCTCTTGCCGGCAGATGAGCTAAATAAGCTTCCCTAATTGGATCTAACAGTTGATTTCCCAATACACTAACTCCCCCACCAATAACTACAAGCTCGGGGTCAAGCAAAGCAGTAAGCGAGGCAATAGCTTTACCAAGAGTGAATCCGAGTTCTTTTAGTAACCCTAGTACTGCTAAATCTCCAGCTTGGATGGCTTGATAAACATCAGATCCGGTAAGTTGTTCTGCGTCGGGGCATATTTTTCTAAGCCCATCAGCAGCGGCATCATTTGATCTAAGCAAATCTTTAGCCGCATTCAGCAAAGCTGTGCCAGATGCGTATTGCTCTAAACAACCTTTTTGACCACAACCACATTCTTTACCTTCCGGGATAAAGTTCATGTGTCCAATTTCAGCTCCAACACCAAAACCACCACGAAACATTTGACCATCGGCAATAATAGCTCCGCCAACCCCAGTTCCGACAGTCACCATCAACATGTTTTGTGTTCCGCGACCTGCTCCAAAACGGTATTCAGCCCATCCAGCTGCATTGGCATCGTTTTCTATGAACACTTTTAGACCAAGTTTGTCTTCCAAGATTGCTTTCAAAGCGACATTACGCATATTTAGGTTTGGTGCATACATGACAGTAGATTGTTTGGCATCGATAAAACCAGCGATGGCAACCCCAACGCCAGCAACCTCATGGCCTACCTGAAGGCCTTGAACCATAGCGACTATGGCCTCAATAATCGCTTGCGCGCTTTGAGCAGGTGTAGCGACCTTATCCTGAGCAAGAACCTGATCGTCCTCACCGAGTAAGACACCAGCGATTTTGGTTCCGCCAACGTCAATACCTATGCTTTTCATCTGCTTGAATCCCTAAAAACGGCTAACTTGCCAAGTTTACCCTTAGATATCTGGCTAAACCTAAGGCTTTTGTGGGTAAAAGCCCTTTCTAAACTTCGGTAGAGTTATCAAAAGTTCAATTGCGAACAAATCGGAGGCTATTTTGAAGGTTTTTGAAGTACCGAGCATGGTCAATGCCGACCCGAACTCGAACATTACCGATCTGCTACTTAGACGTGTAGCAAAAGACCCAAAATTGGAACTTGTTGCCAAACAAACGGAACCAAATGTCTGGAGCCCGGTTACGGCCGCAAATTACCTAGAAGAAATCAAGGCATTAGCTAAAGGTTTTATTGCAGCAGGTATTGCCCCTGGTGAGCGCGTAGGAATCATGAGTCACACCAGATATGAGTGGGCTCTTGCAGACTTTGCTTTGTGGTTCGCTGGCGCTGTTTCAGTTCCTATATATGAATCCTCTGCCCCATCCCAAATTGAATGGATTCTGGGTGACTCTGGTGCAGTGGCTTGCATTTTTGAAAATACTGAGCTGGAATCACTTTTCAAAACTGTTGCCAGTTCATTACCTAAAGTGAAGCAGACCTGGATTATGGAAGGTTCAGCTTTTGCTGAGCTAGTAGAAAAAGGTAAGAGTATTTCGGATGAGCAATTAGAAACTCACCGAACATCACAGAAACTAGATTCACTTGCTACCATCATTTACACTTCTGGAACAACAGGAAAGCCTAAAGGCTGTGAATTACTGCACCGTGGTTTTGTTGATCTTTGTAACAATGCCCAAGCAGTTTTACCCGAAGTGGTTTGCCCTGGCGGTTCAACGGTTCTCTTCCTCCCTATGGCTCACGTCTTTGCCAGATTCGTATCGGTCTTGTGTGTTGCCGGTGGTGTAAAAGTTGGTCACCAACCAGATGCGAAGAATGTAGCACCAGCGATGCAGAGCTTCCATCCAACTTTCTTGCTTGCAGTGCCTAGGGTTTTCGAAAAAGTATATAACTCCGCCGAGCAACGAGCTGAATCCAACGGCAAAGGTAAAATCTTCCGATCCGCAGCCGAGACCGCAATAGCTTGGTCAACCGCGCTGGATACAGCTAAAGGGCCTTCAATCGCACTTAGCTTGAAACATAAACTCTTCGATGTTCTCGTCTACAAGAAACTTCGAGCTGCAATGGGTGGGCAAGTCAAGTATGCAATCAGCGGTGGTGGACCTTTAGGAGCTAGATTAGGTCACTTCTATCGTGCCATCGGACTTATCGTGCTTGAAGGTTACGGCCTAACTGAAACCACAGCCCCGGTAACGATTGGCCGTCCTGGCAATCTCAAGATTGGCAAGGTCGGATTTGCTTTGCCAGGTTGTGCTGTAAAGATAGCCGACGATGGTGAGATTTGGTTGAAGGGAACAAATGTTCTCAAAGGTTACTGGAATAACCCAGATGCTACCGCATCAACCTTTGAAGGCGAATGGTTCAAGTCAGGAGATATCGGAACATTAGATGAAGATGGTTTCCTAGCGATTACCGGACGTAAGAAAGAACTAATCATTACTGCCGGTGGTAAAAATGTTGCCCCAGCATTACTTGAAGATCCATTACGAGCAAACCCACTAATCTCTCAAGCAGTTGTAATCGGCGACGCTAAGCCTTTCATTTCCGTTTTGGTTTCATTAGACGAAGAAATGTTGCCAATCTGGCTTGAAAACAACGGCATCAAGGAGAAACTCAGCTTAGATCAAGCTAGAAATAATCAGAGAGTTTTGGCTGAGGTCTCAAAGGCAATTGAGAGCGTAAACAAGGACTTCTCGACCGCCGAGTCGATAAGAAAATTTGCCATCCTGCCAACAGATTTGACTGAGAAAAGCGGGCATCTAACCCCGTCACTAAAGATCAAGCGATCGATTGTCAACGAGGATTATTCACATTTGATAGATGACTTGTATGCAGATAGCGCTAAGTCAACCTGTCACAACATTGGTGATTACAAAATCTAGTTCAGAAACCAATCTGATTTTCTAAGTTGCGACATGGCTTCTTTGCGCGCTTCTGGGCTAAGGCGGTCAATATACAGATAACCGTTCAGGTGGTCTAACTCATGCTGTAAGGCTTGGGCTAAAACACCATGCCCATGAACTGTAATCAACTTACCGTCCAATTGATAGCCAGAAAGTTTTGCTTCTGGGAAGCGCATAACTTGGTGCCACTGCCCTGGAATCGAAAGGCAACCTTCATCAACTAATTCTGGCTCACCAAAGCATTCAAGGTTTTCTGGATTAATCAAATATCCTTTTCTACTATCAACATTGAAACTAAACGCCCTCAGCGCAACACCAATCTGATTCGCCGCGACCCCTGCCCGACCAGGCTCTGAAGTGGTATCCAACAAATCTGCGATTAGAGCTGATGCTTTCTCATCGAAGGATTTAATAGGATCGCAAACACTGGTCAACACAGGATCACCGTAAAGACGGATAGGTCGAACACTCACTAGTTAGACTTTGCTATACCTTCAACCACCAAAGCTGCAAGCTCTCTGGCTGCTGCAATAGTGTTTTTATGCAATTGATCAAACTTGATTACTGAACCAGCAGCTAAGGCTGGGTCATAAGGAATCTTAACGACAGCTCGCACTCTAGATTTAAAGTGAGCTTCAATTTCATCTAACTTCACTAAGTTCGTTCCCTGCGTTGCAGTATTTAGAGCAACAACTGACTTTCTAACTAAGTCACCGTAGCCATTTGCTTCAAGCCAAGTCAGAGTTTCTGAAGCCAACCTTGCTTCATCAACCGAACCACCCGAAACGATGACAAGCCCATTTGCGCGTTGCAAAGTTGGACGCATAACAGAGTGAACGATACCGGTGCCACAGTCGGTCAAAATAACTGAATAGTATCTCGCTGCCATATCGGCAACAACGTTGTAATCGCCCTCGTCGAATGCTTCAGAGAGCATAGGATCTGAATCCGAGGCTAAAACATGCAGTCTGGTGGCATCTCTTGAAACCATCGTTGCAAAATCGGTAAAACCATCAATTGCGGCAGCTCGGTTAACTACATCTCGAACCGTAAATCTGGTCGATTTGCTGACACGCTCGGCAAGAGTTCCACGGTCAGGGTTAGCATCGATAGCAATCACTCGGTCTTCGCGAACCAGAGCCATGGCCATACCTAGCAATGTAGTCACGGTAGTCTTGCCAACTCCACCCTTACGAGTTAGCACTGGGACGAAACGAGCTCCGCCTTCCAAATTCACGCCAATTCTGGCATCAACTGACTTGCGCTCGCGAACCTTCAGGCTGTCGCCGAGGTTAATGGTTTTGAAAGAAATAAAGTATAGGAATCTGCGCCAACCTGATTCTGGAGCTGGCCTTAGCCTTGGGGAAACTTCAATCAGGCGGTCAGCTGTGAGCATCGCAGCTGGCTCAGGCTGATCAAAGGCATCACCTCGAAGAGAATCACGTCTTGAATAAGTGGTCTGCACAGTTGCCAAAGTGTCTGTTTCAATTCCAGATGCCCCAGGCACAATAGCTGTCGACTCGGTGATAACTTTTACCGACGATGTACTAGGCGATAGATCTACAGTCCCCGCATCGAGGCTGACCTCAGTTAGGTCGGCTGCCGAAGTTTCGGCTTCCTTCTTGCGTCTGCGGGTGGCTCTGTCTGGTTTATCGTTCACGTGTTGAATCCTCTATGTCTTTAGGCCAAACATTTGTGCTTTGGTAAGTCTATTCGCTTTATCTAATTCGGGCTTGCGAAACCAAGGTGTCTTAGGCCCTGAATCACCGAGTTTTAGGCTTTTCCGCTCTCACACAGGTAGCCTAGAACGGTGCATGTTTTGAGTATAAGTTCGCTAAAGGGTGGGGTTGGCAAAACCACTATGACCCTTGGGCTAGCCTCGGCTGCAATGGCACGTGGTCTTAGGACTCTGGTTATCGATCTCGATCCTTCGGCCAATGCAAGCATCGGTTTAGGTCAAACCGGCGAATTCAAACTATCTTCAGCCGAAGTGGTCAAAAAGCCCAAAAACTCCGTGGTTTCCGGAGCAATCCTTGCCTCACTTTGGGCTAAAGGACAAACTGGAATCTTGGACATCATGGTTTCGCAACCTCGTATCGCGGAAGCCAACGACCCTAACCCTAGTTTCAAACAGCTCTGGAATCTCGATGAAGCGTTATCTCACCTTCACACCGAATATGATTTAGTGCTCATTGACACACCACCAAATCTGAATGCGCTAAGTCGAATGGCCTGGGTGGCAAGTGATCGCGTAATGCTGGTTACCGAACCAAGTATTAATTCTGTTTTGGCTGTTGAATCAGGTATTAGAGCTTTCCAAGAAATTAGAAAGAAAGTAAACCGTCAAGTTGCCTTCTTTGGAATCGTGGTCAACCGACTACGACCAACCCTTGCAGAGCATCAGTATCGAATGAATGAGCTGGAAGAAATATACCCCGGTCAAATCTCCAGCATCACCTTCGAAGAAAAATCAGCTCTTGCTCAAGCTCAGGGAGCTGGACGCTCAATACATTCTTGGCCGGGCCAAAGTGCTGCCAAGTTGGCAAGTAACTTTGATGCTTTACTTAAATTAGTGACAGATTCTTTCGCCTCAGATGATCTGAGAAGACTCGAACAGCCAAACAGCGCTAGAGACCGTTCAAAATTCGCTCATCGCTCACGCGAGGTTGGTAATACCAAGTCGCATGGCCGTCGCTCAGCCGATAACCCATTACAACCTAAACCTGAGCGGATTGAGATGGTTGAGCACCTACCTGTCTCAGATGAGTTCAAAGACAGATTTGAACAAACGCTTCGACAGACTATGACTGAGAAGCAGATCAGGGCTTTGACCCAACAAGAAGAAAATGAAGGAAAAGACTAGCCGACGTTTTTCTGAAGGCGACGCAAAGTAAGCTCGTCTAAATCTTCAACGTGACTTGGGTCGATGTGAGTAAGTGAAGCTTCCACTTCATCAAAGACCTTGCCAATCGAAATTCCAAAGACGCCTTGACCGCCTTCTAGAAGGTCAATAACTTCGTCCTTAGATGTACACAAATAAACCTTCACGCCATCTGAAACCAAAGTGATTTTAGCTAGGTCGTTGATGCCAGCGGCTCTAAGTTCAGTGATGGCGATACGAATCTGTTGCAGAGAAATGCCAGCATCCAAGAAACGCTTGACCAGTTTTAGTACCAGGATGTCGCGGAAAGAGTAAAGTCTTTGAGTTCCAGAGCCCGATGCTCCCCTGACACTTGGCTGAACTAAGTCAGTTCTGTCCCAGTAATCCAACTGGCGATATGTAATTCCGGCAGCAGCAGCAGCTGATGTTCCGCGATAGCCAACATTTGGATCATGCCAAGGTTGCTTTTCAGCGAAAAGTTCATCCTGCAAGTAAGCAAAGTCACTTGCCTTAGATAGGTCAATGCGGCCAGTTTCGGTTGTTGGTTCTTGATGCATTAACTGACCTCCTTAACATTCAGGTAGTGGTTGAACCTTTTCTTAATTCTTGCTGAAACCGCTGACTTACTGCGGTTAATATTCTTCCTCGGCGTGTCGCCTTAGTCAATCTTGTCTATCACAGAACGAATTAATTCCGTTCGAATAACAGCCATCTGAGCTTCAATTTCAGCAGCGTAGGCTGCTGCCCTAGACTTGGCGGCTGGATCGCGCTGTTTCTTAACCGAGGCAACAACACCTTGAATCAAACCAAGATCTCTGTCAACTGCAGTCTTGATACCTCTGAGGTGTCTTGCTGAGATTCCAAAACGCTGCAAAGCCATCAGGGCACGAGCTATTTCAATGTCGCCATACTCAAAAGAATCCTTGGCTATCAACCCACTTGCTTGAGCTTCAGCTATTAGTGTCTCGTTAATACCTGACTCTGCAATCAACTCCAGTTTGCTGAAACGCTTGTTCACGCTTGGTCTGCGCTTATCAGTTGGTAAAGCAGGCTGCTTACCTGCATCCAGGTCATCTAAGTATGTTTTGATCACTTTCAGTGGGAGGAACTTATCTCTTTGAAGTTCAAGAATAAGTTTGATTCTTTCAACATCTAGTTCTGAATACTTTCGATAACCCGCCTCAGTACGCACCGGATTGATTAGACCTTGGTCTTCAAGAAATCTGACTTTAGATGGAGATAAATCTGGAAAATCTGCTACTAGTAGCTCGATTACTCGGCCGATGGTAAGTAATCTGCTAGGACGATTTGGGAAAAGTTGGGCAGCTTCGGTATTAGCCATTACTTACCTCGCTTAGCGCAATAGAAAGTGAAATGATACTTGCCGATCTGCAGTTCAGACTCGTCAGCTAGCTCCTGGCTTTCAACCCTGTGACCCTGATAATAGGTTCCATTGAGTGAAGCCAAATCTACGATAGTGAACTTGCCATTACTGCGCTTTATTTCAGCGTGACGTCTTGACACCGTCACATCATCTAGGAAAACATCAGCATTAGGATGACGGCCAACTGTTATCAAATCTGCATCGAGTAAAAATCTAGCTCCGGCATTCGGCCCACGGTGAACTATCAAAAGCGCATTGCCCTGAGGCAATGCTGCTATAGCTGCTTCCTCCTCAGCCGAAAGTTGGCTATTTTCTGGAGCGAGCAGGCCCTCATTGAAATTGCGGGTCGATTCTAAGTCGCTGGCAGATTGGTTAGATAGCTCGTCCAATTTCACTCCTGTTCGCTAATAAGAATACCCGACTTGACTCGCTCTGCTTTGCGGATGTTACGAACCTGCAGTAAATAGACAGCACCGGTCCACCAGTAAAGCCAAATCCCCCAGAAAGCGAACGCCCAGGCTATGGGCAGAATCCAATTTCTAGCTTGCTCTGGCAAGATAGCCGGAAGCAGCATAAGTGGGAAGGCATAGAGCAGTGCAAAGGTCCCCGCTTTGCCTGTGTAATTCACTGGAAGTGGACCATAGCCTACCTGAGCCAGAAACGGCAGAGTAAAAAACAACATCACATCACGAAGGATAATCACAACCGGTAACCACCATGGCACCTGATGAGTTAGCGCTAACCCTAAAAGTGTTGCGAAAATGAATAACCGATCAGCGGCTGGATCTAACAACTGCCCCAGTCGTGACATTTGGTTTAGCTTTCGGGCCAAAAATCCATCTAACCAGTCGGTTGCTGAAGAAAAGGCTAGGACGGCAAAAGCTAGCAGATTCTGATTGCTGATAATAAGCCATAAGAAAATTGGGACTAAGAGCAATCTGAGCATGCTAAGCAGATTAGGGATAGTGAACACCCGATCGGTTAGTTGCAAGTTATTCTCAGTCATATTTCTCTCTAGTTTATTGTCGGGCTAGCGGGATTTGAACCCACGACCCCTTGACCCCCAGTCAAGTGCGCTACCAAGCTGCGCTATAGCCCGTTGAATAAAAGTTTAACGCTTGCGTTTTTCTCTTACCCGCATGCCCAATTCGATGGGCGAACCTTCAAAACCATAGGTTTCCCTGAGCCTTCTAATAATGAACCTGCGATAGCCAGGGTCCAGGAAGCCGGTTGTAAACAGGACAAACTTAGGCGGTCTCGACGAAGCCTGAGTTGCAAAGAGTATTCTCGGTTGCTTACCAGAGCGAACTGGGTGTGGGAACTGCATGGCTAGCTCTTGGATTAAAGCGTTCAACTTGCCGGTTGGGATTCGGGTATCCCAAGAAGCAAGTGCTAATTCAAGTGCTGGGACTAACTTCTCTAAGTGACGACCCGTTTTTGCTGAAATATTAACTCTAGGTGCCCAAGCAACGTGGGCTAAATCTTGTTCAATTTCTCGTTCTAAATATTCACGCCGATCATCGTCTAACTCATCCCACTTATTGAAAGCCAAAACTAAGGCTCGGCCTGATTCAAGAGCCAAGTCAACAATCCTGATATCTGCTTCGCTTATCTTTTGCGTAACGTCAAAAACGACGACGGCAACTTCAGCTCTTTCTAGAGCTGCGGCCGTTCTTAAGGATGCATAAAAATCAGCCCCTTGAGTCAGGTGAACTCTTCTTCTAATGCCTGCAGTATCGATGAATCTCCAAGTTTTGCCACCCAATTCAACCTGTTCATCAATCGGATCTCTAGTTGTTCCGGCAAGTTCATTAACTACGGCTCGCTCAGAACCAACTGCCTTATTCAAAAGCGAAGATTTACCAACATTTGGTCGACCAATAATGGCAACTTTTCTTGGTCCGCCAAATTCTTGTTTGGCAACTTTTGAAACCTCAGGAAGCATTTTCATAGCCAGATCCAAAACATCAGCAACTCCCCTGCCGTGCAAAGCTGAAACTGGATGAGGTTCGCCTAAACCTAGCGACCAAAGTGAGGCAGCTTCAGCTTCCTGTCTTTCATCATCGACTTTGTTAGCCAACAGCATGACAGGTTTCTTACTACTACGCAGTAGCTTGACTACCTTCTCGTCGGTGCTGGTAGCACCAACAGTTGCATCAACTACAAATAAAACTGCATCGGCTAATTCGATGGCAACTTCAGCCTGCAAAGCAACTGCCTTATCGATGCCTTTGGCATCTGGTTCCCAACCACCAGTATCAACTAAGGTGAAATTTCGCCCATTCCAAGAAGCTTTATATGAAACTCGATCCCGCGTCACACCAGGCTTGTCTTCCACCACTGCTTCGCGACGACCGAGAATTCGGTTCACTAGAGCAGATTTACCAACGTTAGGTCGCCCAACAATGGCCAGCACAGGCAAGGCAGGAAGTAAAACAGGCTTGCCTTCGGCTTCGCCTAGTTCCTCGAGTATGCGAATGTCATCTTCATCAAGATCGTAATCAGTAAGGCCAGCTCTAAGCGCTTTTGCGGTAGCTTGTTCTTGCTCTGGGGTAAGCGAATTTAATTTCTCAACGAATTGAGTTTCGTCTGACTCATAATCAAACTCTTCGTCGTGCATTAGCTTTCCTTAGCGGCTTGGACCAGGTTTATCACTGCTGTAACAGTTTCTTCGAAGGTCAAATTGGTTGAATCCAAAAGCTTGACCCCGCGAGCAGGCCTAATGAAATCTACGACCTTGGAATCGGCTTTATCTCGATTGATTACTTGCTCTTCAGCAGAAATATCTACTGGAAGTTCTTTTGAACGCCTTTCAAGTCTAACCGCTTCAGAGGCTGTTAGTAAGATTCGAGTCTGGGCATCAGGGAAAATCCCAGTGGTAATGTCTCTGCCTTCAACTATCACACCCCTAAATTCAGCATTGTTCACCAAAGATTTAGTTAGATTATGCATGTATTTTCTAACCTCGGATACGCCTGCTACCGAACTAACCAATTCACTAACTCTTGGTTCCCTAATAGCCGAAGTCACATCGGTTTTACCAACGCGAACCCAAAAATTATTGGGATCTAAGCTGATTGCATAGGCAAATTCGATAATCAAATCCGCAACAGAAACTTTTTCGATTTCGACTTGGCCTTCAAGCACCGCCCAGGCGAGTGCCCGATAAGCTGCTCCGGTATCTAGGTAGCCATAATTCAAACGCTTGGCAACTTCTTTACAGACACTTGATTTGCCAGAACCTGCTGGACCATCAACCGCAACAATTACTTTGCTCAACTCAAGTTCCGATCCTGAATCTGCTTTAACTTAGCTAAGCCACTGTTACCTTGCTCAATTAGAGTTATCAACTCATCTTTAGTTGTTGACGTCTCAGAGCTTTCAAGTATTTCCACTAAATTAGTGAGCTTTGCTTGGAGAGCAGTGATGTGCGCAACGATGTTTGCCGTATTCAGCATCACGATATCGCTCCAGAGCTTTGAGTCGCTGCCCGCAATTCTTACCATGTCTAATAACCCTTGACCAGATAAACAAAGCTCAGCTTCATCTGCTTCGGCAATTAGTGAAGCGAGAACACTTGCTAAAAGTTGTGGAGTGTGAGAAGTTAGCGCAACTGCTTTATCGTGCTCTATAGCACTTAAGTGCACTGGCTTCGCGCCAAGCAGATGGATCAGCTCGAGAACTAACGCTGGGGTTTGATTTTGTTCTTTTATAACTGCCCAGACTTTGTTTTTGAATAGCCCTGCGTTGGCATTTTCAGGACCAGTGAGTTCTTTGCCTGCCATCGGATGCGTAGAAATGAACCTGGTCAAATCAATCTTGGCAGCATCGAGAGCATCGAAAATAGGAGTCTTAACACTGGCAACGTCAATCACCAGAGCCTCGGGATATTTCTCCAAGGCAGCTATTACAACTTCCGATACTGCACTTGGTGGCACGGCAACGATAACTAAATCTGGTGAATCTTGGGCTTCAGTTGAACCTGCGCCTAATTTAATAGCCTCAGCCAAGTTAGTTGAAACAGAATCTTCCAGAGTGACTTTGACATCCTTTGCTCTTAGATCCAGCGCCATGCTAGTTCCAATAAGCCCACAACCAATCAGGTGAACCTCATGCAAAACCGCTTCACTCATTGAGCGATATCCAGTCTTAGCGCTTTAGCTCCCCCCAAATAAACGTGTTGAATTTGTGACCTTGGAATATCTAAATCTGCATTGACCATCACTCTAATCACTCTTGGCATTGAGCCAACAACATTCATTTCAACAAAACAAAGCAAAGGAACATCACCAATGCCAAGTTCTCTAGCGGCTAGAGCAGGAAACTCGCTTGTGATATCGGGGGTTGCTGTGAAGAGAATCGAAATGAGTTGCTGATTTTCAATTCCATTGGACTCGAACATACTTTTTAGTAAATCAGTTGTCCCCTTGAGGACAGATTCGCGTGTGTCAGCATCAATCTGAACGGCTCCCCTTATGGCACGAACTACCATCTTCTTCTACCTCTCGGCTTAGGGCCAGGCTTAGCTGATCTGGCTTTAGGTTCACTGTTGGAGTTTTGTGCTGCTTTTAATAAAGCTCCAACCTCAACTTTGGATAGCAGCCTTGTTTGACCGGGCTTCAATGGACCTAGTTGAATTGGACCAAATTGTCTTCTGACCAGCTCTCTAACTGGATGCCCAATCTCATCAAACATTCTTCTAACGACTCTGTTACGGCCAGAATGAATTACCAACTCAACTAAAGACTGATCGGTTTTGCTGTCAACTAAAACTGCTTTATCGGCTTTCATGAAACCATCTTCTAATTCAAAACCTGAAAGTAGTTTATGTATTTCTTGGGAGGTAACTTGCCCGTCGACCTTAGCTAAATATGTTTTTTGCACTCCATACTTTGGGTGAGCCAACATGTTGGCTAAATCACCATCGTTGGTCAGAATAATTAACCCAGATGTGTCAGCATCAAGTCTTCCGACGTTATAGACCCGATCATCTCTAAGAGCATATTGCGACAAGTCTGGTCTGCCATATTCATCAGCCATCGAACTTATCACGCCGACTGGTTTATTCAACGCCAGGTAAACCCTAGAGGCATCCAGTTGTATTGGAGTTCCGCGAACAGCAACCTTGTCGGTTTCAGGATTTATCTTGGTGCCGAGTTCTTTGACCACCTTACCGTTTACTTTTACCGCTCCAGCAAGAATTAATTCTTCACTGGCTCTTCGAGAAGCAACACCTGCGTTAGCTAAAACTTTTTGAAGTCGAACGCCATCATTGACTAAACCCATCGAATTATCTTTCTACGGCGTTGTCAGTTGAAAGATCTGCATCAGCCCCTGGAAGGTATGGGCTAATTAGCGGCAAGTCATCCAATGTGTTTATTCCTAGAGTTTCAAGAAATGTTTCTGTCGTTCCATAGTTGATTGCCCCCGTCTCACTGTCAGTAAACATCTCCGTAATTAGACCTCGGCTGAGCAAGGTTTTCACTACGGTATCGACATTCACACCACGTATCGAAGCGATCTGGCCCCTTGCTATTGGTTGGCGGTAAGCAATTACAGCAAGTGTTTCTAGAGCAGCTTGGGATAACTTGGTTGGATTCTCATTCGAAATAAATTCTTTGACTGCCCAATCGAATTCTTCGCGAACATAGATTCGCCAGCCACCACCAACTTCCCTAAGCTCGAAGCCCCTAACTCTCGAGCCATTGCTTCCGTCAAACTCATTTTTTAGAGCTAAAACTGCATCCTTTACTTCAGCAACAGGAGTATCGAGGGAAGCTGCAATATGCAGAATGGAAAGCGGGACTTCAGCAACCATCAATATCGCTTCGATAGCCGATAGCAAAGAAGTATCACTTTCTGCGATAGCTGCTACATCCGAATTCTGCTCCTCGACATTGTTATCAAGTGTCATAATCTGCTCCTAAAGTCGCTAAATCGTTTTCATCGAAATTATCTGCCAGCCAAGTTATCTGTAGGGGCCCCAAGGCTTCTTTTTGCTCAAAACTAATGGCTGACAACCGGTATAACTCTAAAACCGAAAGGAACCTAGCTACCAAAATTCCGCGGTCACGAACTGACCCAATAATCTCTTTGAAACTCAAGGTCCTAGCTGAACGTAAAAGGGCAACTACTTCCATGGCTTGCTCCCTGATAGAGATTCTTGGAGCGTGCAGGTGAGTTAATCCAACAGTTGGAATCTGTCTAGGAGTCATAGCTTCTTCGGCTAGCTTGGCGAAATCTAAAACTGAAAGTGTCCAGATAAGTTCTGGTTGCTGATCTTTGAACCTGTCTTCCAACCTTACGGAACGGTAAATTCTTTTATCCTCAAGACTTATTGAACTCTGGAACCAAGACGAAATTTCTTTGAAAGCTCGGTATTGCAATAACCTTGCAAATAGCAAGTCTCTTGCTTCTAGCAGGGCAACATCTTCTGGATCAACAACCTCCCCCTTTGGCAGCAACTCAGCTATCTTCAAATCCAACAAGGTTCCTGCAACAACTAAAAACTCACTGGCTTCATCAAGTTGATCTGCTTCTTCAAGTGTCCTAACGTAGGCGATAAAGTCTTCAGTTACCTTACTCAAAGAAATGGTAGTTATATCCATTTCATGCTTGGCAATTAGCGAAAGCAATAGATCAAACGGACCTTCAAAGCCAGTTACCGAAAGAGAGAAACCAGAACCAGAAAGTTCGTCCATTTCATTACGGAGCGCAGCCACGATCAACCATTTCTCTAGCAACTGTTCGATACAACTCGGCTGCTTCGGAGGAAGGAGCATATTGAGTTACTGGTCTACCCTTTTCGGAGGAGTCTTTAAACTTAACCGTTAGCTTTATAACTGAACGGAAAACCATTGGCCCATACTCTTCGTTGAGCTGGTTCAGCATGTTCCTAGAGTGCAAGGTTCTCGGATCAAACATGGTGGCTAGAATGCCATCAATCTTTAACCCTTCATTCAAACGCTCTTTCACCAATTCGACGGTGTTATTAATCAGAAGTTCTAAGCCCTTCAAGGCGAAATAGTCACAAGCGACAGGAATTATGACTCCGTGGGCAACGGTCAAAGCGTTAACTGTTAACAAGCCAAGCGAAGGTTGGCAATCAATCATGACCAAGTCATAATCACCGAGGACTGGTCGCAAAACCGAAGCTAAGATTTTTTCCCGGCCTGGCTCCGAGACTAATTGGATTTCTGCTGCGGAGAGCTGAATGTTGGCAGGAATTATGTCTAGGCCTTCAACCTCTGTTTTACGAATTACATCTGATGCCTTTAATTTCCTATCGAGCATCAGTTCGTAAATGGTGTTGCCCTCTTCGGCTTCAATCCCCAAGCCTCTGGTCAAAGCTCCCTGAGGATCAAAATCAACCAACAAAACCTTACGTCCATACTCAGCCAAGGCCGCGGCTGTGTTGATCGTGGTTGTGGTTTTACCGACCCCACCTTTTTGGTTGCAAAGAGCAATAACCCTAGCTGGGCCGTGGCTGGTTAGTCTTTTCGGGACAGGAAACCTTAGATCGGTGTTCTTGCTTGGCATCTTTAGGTTTCCTCTCTGGCTTCACAGCAGTAAGAATGGGTGGTCTAAACAGACTAATCTTCTTGGACTAGTTTAGCGTTGAGCCCGTGGGTGTGCCGTGGCATAGATTTCCCGCAAAGCATCTACCGTAACCAAGGTGTAAATCTGGGTGGTAGCCACCGAGGCATGCCCCAACAATTCTTGAACCACTCGAACGTCTGCCCCGCCTTCAAGCAGGTGGGTTGCAAAAGAGTGCCTAAAGGTATGCGGTGAAACTTCTTTGCCCAACTTACAAACTTCAGCGGCATCCGAGATGATCTGCCAGATGCTTTGTCTGGATAGCCTGGTGCCACGCTGATTCAAAAACAGCGCTGGAGTTCCCCTGCCAAAAAGCACCAACGTTGGTCTAACTCTTACTAAATAGTTTTGTAATGCTCCTTGGGCATACCTGCCAACCGGGACAATTCGCTCTTTAGAGCCCTTACCAAACAGGCGAATAATCTCTGGATCAATTAGGTCATCGACGTCCATATTTACTATTTCCGAGACACGAGCTCCAGTTGCGTATAAAAGTTCAAGGATTGCACGATCTCGAATTCGAATTAAATCGCCAGAGTAATCTGAATCTGGCTCAGGCCCAGAGGCATTTAGTAACGCCTCTACTTCCTTAACGCTTATAGCTTTGGGCAGCCGCTTAGGTTGTTTTGGAGGTTTCACGCTCGCTGCAACATCAGTATCAATTACATTCTCGAGCAACATAAACTTGTGAAAACCTCTAACCCCAGCAAGCACCCTAGCTACCGAAGTCGAAACCATGCCTTTGTTAACGACTAGAAATGAAGCGAAATCATTTACCAAAACTTCGGTAATTAGCTCTGGACTTAGAACTTCGCGCTGTTCTAAGAACGATGTATAAACTTTTAGATCTCGTTTATAAGCAAGCAAAGTATTTTTTGCCATACCTCGTTCAATGGTGAGGTGACGAATGTATGAGTCAACGTGTCGCTCAAGACTAGCCATTACTCACCTGTCTAATTCAATTTCTCTCACCTGAAGAGAAATATAAGACTAGTCTGCCTGAGAATCAAACAATCTACCTGCAAGTGCGGCTCTAATCAAACCATGAAAAAGTGGATGAGCTTTAGTCGGTCTGGATAAGAATTCAGGATGCGCTTGGGTCGAAACATAATAGGGATGAACTTCTCTAGGAAGCTCAACAAACTCAACTAGTTCGGCGTTTGGTGAAATACCAGAAAAGACTAAACCAGCTGAGGAGAGTTGTTGCCGGTAAGCATTGTTTACTTCGTAACGATGACGATGACGTTCAAAGACAGTAGTTTTGCCATACGTTTCTGCGATCACTGAACCGGGGGTTAGTTTGGCTTCGTATAGACCTAACCGCATGGTGTGCCCCATATCTGAAGAAGCAAGAATTTCAACCTGTTCAGCCATAGTTGCAATGACCGGATGTGCTGTCTCAGGCTCAAATTCAGTTGACGAGGCGTCAGAAAGCCCAACAACATTTCTGGCGTACTCAATCACCATGCACTGTAATCCCAGACACAAACCTAAAGTTGGAATTCCATTTTCACGAGTGAACTTTAAAGCACCAAGTTTGCCTTCGATACCTCTGATACCAAAGCCGCCAGGAACACAAACTGCATCAACATCACTCAGATGAGCTCTTGCCCCTTCCTCTGTTTCACAAAGATCTGAAGCTACCCATTTGATGTTGACTTTAACCTGTTCAGCAAAACCACCGGCGCGAAGAGCTTCGGTGACCGAAAGATAGGCGTCCGGTAAATCAATATATTTACCGACTAAGCCAACCGTAATCTCAGCAACGGGTTCGTGAACGGCTTTCAAAACCGAGGACCACCTTGACCAGTCGACTTCTTTCGCTTCTAGCCCAAGGAAGTTGATGATGTATGAATCTAGTCCTTCACTGTGTAACACGCTTGGAATGTCATAAATACTGTTAGCGTCTGCCGCATTTACAACAGCCTCAATATCAACGTCACACATCAAAGCAATCTTCTTTTTGATAGATTCACCTATCGGGCGATCTGAGCGACAAACTACCGCATCCGGCTGAATACCGATGCTTCTCAAAGTGGCAACTGAATGTTGGGTTGGTTTGGTTTTCAGCTCACCGCTAGGAGCAAGGTATGGAACTAAAGAAACATGGGCGAAAAACACTTTGTCCCTACCAAGTTCGTGCCTGACCTGACGAGCCGCTTCAATAAAAGGCTGAGATTCAATGTCACCAACTGTGCCACCGATTTCGGTGATGATTACGTCAGGTGCGGGATCTTGCATGGCTTGCATGCGCATGCGTCGTTTAATTTCGTCGGTAATGTGTGGAATAACCTGAACTGTGTCACCTAGGTAACTTCCAGCTCTTTCACGTCTAATAACTTCAGAGTAAACCTGACCTGTAGTTACGTTAGCGGCTTGTGAAAGATTGACATCCAGAAATCTTTCATAATGTCCGATATCCAGATCGGTTTCTGCACCATCATCGGTAACAAAAACTTCACCATGTTGGAATGGGTTCATGGTTCCAGGGTCGACATTTAGATAAGGGTCCAATTTCTGCATCACAACAGAAAGACCACGAGCTCTTAGCAGATTTCCTAAACTGGCAGCGGTAAGACCCTTGCCCAGAGAAGACGCGACACCACCGGTCACGAAAATTTGTCTTGTTTTAGAAGAATCCATCGCATCAGCCATGGAATTTAACACTACCATCGCCGATGAAGACTAATCAACTTGGCAGCAGGCGACACTCCGAAAATGCTCTAGCTTTTGGCCAACTGTAACAATTCAACCGCATGTTCTCTAGCCGAATCAGAAGCACTTAGTCCAGATAGCATCCTAGCCAACTCGGCGACCCGGTCTTCACCAGTCAAATCTCTAACGTCACTTGAGGTAAAGCCTGCCTCACTAGTTTTTACTACCCGTAAATGCTTATCGGCAAAAGCTGCAACCTGAGCTAAGTGAGTAACAACGATAACCTGAGCGCGCTTAGCAAGCTGGGCCAGGGCCTTGCCAACTTCTATCGCAGCAGCTCCACCTACTCCAGCATCTACTTCATCGAAAATGAAAGTTGCTGCTTCTTCAGATTCCGAGAGTATAACTTCCAGTGCCAACATGATTCGGCTAAGTTCACCGCCAGAGGCAGCTTTAGAAACCGGTCTAGGTTCAGCACCTTTGTAAGACTCGAGCAGAAAACTTATTGAGTCACTACCAAAACTATTTAACTGATCTAGAGTTTCAACTTGAACATGCAACTTAGAATCCGCCATAGCCAAAGAAATAAGTTCTTCAGTCACCCTGGTTGCTAACTCTTGGGCAGCAGCAACTCTAGATTTACTTAGTTTTTCCGCAAGGTTTCTTGCGACTTTCTCTGTCTCAATCACCGACTGATCCAAAACTTCAATGCTTTGCGACTCCCCCGATAAAAATGCTAACCTCTGTTCAGCCTTAGCCCTAAATTGAATGACTTCATCCAAAGATGGACCAAATCTTCGCATCGCAGCGGTTAGTTCAGATCTGCGCTCCTGAATTTCATCCAGGCTCAAATTTGAGCCTTCAGCAGCGTCAACCAGATAACTTGATAGCTCTGCGGCTAAATCATTTAGCTGTTGGCCAAGAAGATTTAACGCGTCAGCTTTAGCAATTAGTGAGCTATCGTAATTTGCAGCATTTTCTAAAGCCTTTCTGGCAACGCCGAGTTGGCCGAGGGCATCTACAGAGTCAAATCCGTCAGAAACTAAGGCATCATGAGCTTGCCCAACAAGGTTGCGCAGGCTCTCAGAATGGGTAAGTCTTTGAGCTAGTTCTGCCAATTCCTGATCTTCATTAGCCTTAGGGTCCAAACTGCCCAAAATCTCGAGGCTTTCAATCAGCTCTTGCTTTTCTTTGGCCAGAGCTTCCGTTCCTGCCAGGGCATCAGCTAATCGAGTCTTGGCCTCTTGCCAATTCGAATAGGCAATCGAATATTCCGCCAGCAACGACAGATGCTCTCTCCCAGCAAACTGATCTAATGCTTGGCGCTGAGCTGAAGCCGATTTCAACCTGATTTGGTCGGACTGTCCGTGAACCACAACCAGATTTTGTCCGAGTTCAGCAAGTAATCCAACCGGAATTGCTCTTCCGCCAGCTATGGCTTTAGATTTGCCATCCGAATGGACTTGCCTGGCGAGAATTAATTCACCATCGTCCACCAAAGCACCAGCTTCGATTGCCGCAGCCAGTGAAGGATGTTCTTGGTTGAGTTTAAAAGTTCCTGAAATATTGGTTTGAGTTGCGCCAGACCTTACCGAAGAAGAATCTGAACGTTCACCAAGCAACAAACCAAGAGCTGTTAACACCATAGTTTTGCCAGCACCTGTTTCACCTGATAAAACGGTTAACCCTTTAGCGAAAGATAATTCAGCTTCACTAATAACGCCCAGATCGGTTATTCGAATTTCTTCAATCATGATTTTGAATAATTAGTTTTCAGTTACCAGGCCCACGCCATCCGGCAACTGGAAGTGAGAACTTGTTGACCAACCGGTCGGTAAAAGGGCCGATTCGTAACCTAGCTAGTTTGACCGGAACTTCAGACCTAGTTACCTCGACTCTTGCACCAATGGGAAGATCGTGTGTCCTTCTACCATCGCACCAAAGAACTCCAGTCCCAGCTGATCTATCCAAAACTTCAACAGCAAGCAGAGAATTTGGTGCAACGACCATTGGTCTAGCAAAAAGTGCGTGCGCTGAAAGTGGGACAAGTAGCATGGCCTCAACCCCTGGCCAAACCACAGGGCCACCAGCGCTGAAAGCATAAGCTGTTGAACCAGTTGGGGTGGCCATGATCACTCCGTCACAACCAAAACTAGATAGTGGTCGTCCATCGACTTCTAAAACAACCTCAAGCATTTTCTCTGCTGCACTCTTTTCAACCGTAGCCTCATTCAAAGCCCAAGTTCGATACACCTCTCTAGAGTCAACCAATACACGAACGTCGAGAGTTAGACGCTCTTTGACAACATAGTCTTTCGCAACGACTCTAGCCACCGCGTTAGATAGTCCTTCACGCTCACTTTCAGCCAGGAACCCTACGTGCCCTAAGTTAATTCCCATCAATGGGATGGCTGCTTCTCTAACCAACTCGGCAGCTTTGAGAATAGTTCCATCCCCACCTAGCACCATAGCTAGTTCTAAGTCTTTCTCGGCCAGATCAACACCTAGAGTTTTTACGCCAACCAGTGGCTTTTGCCCAAGGCTATTCGCGCCAAAAAACTCTTCAACTTCAACAAGTTGCTCTTTAGTCATAACTGGAATTAACCCAGCTGTTTGCAATTGGGCGATGCATTCGAGGCAGGCATGCACAGCGTCTGCTCTACCAGTGTGTGCTACAACCAAAACATTGCGCTCAGACATGCCTGTCACCTCACTAACTAATTTAGCCCTTGCTTTTGACCATTTCATCAATTCTCGCAGACCAACCCTTGGACCAGTTGGTCTCCACAGAATTCAACCAAACCAAGTATTCCTGATTGCCATGGGTTCCCGGTAATGGAGATCGCGTCAAGCCATGCAAGCCAAGCCCCAGCTCTTTGGCTGCCTCTAGCACTTGGTTTACAGCATTAGCTCTCAATCTATGGTCGTTAACAATTCCCGAAGCATCTAAGGAAGCTTTGCCAACTTCAAATTGAGGTTTGATTAATAAGACCATATCTGCACTCGGAGCGACTGCTTTAAAGTTTGCTAAAACCAGGGTCAAAGAAATAAAACTCAAATCTGCAACCAATAGCTTTATTGAATCCTCAGTCAGTTTTAATGAGCTGGCCTGGCTTAGGTTAGCTAAAGTCATCTCCCTTGCATTAAAGTTTTCGATGTTGATAAGTTTTGGATAATCTTCAAGTTCAGGCGCGAGCTGCGAATGACCAACATCAACGGCAATAACAGTTCTGGCACCTCTGCGCAACAACACATCACTAAACCCCCCAGTTGATGCTCCAACATCGAGACAGATTTTGCCTTCTGGACTAATTTGAAATTCATCTAAAGCAGCGGCCAACTTATGCCCCGCCCTAGAAACATAGTCTTCGGCTTGAAGGACCGTTAATTCAGCGTCATCTGAAATTTGCTGCGATGATTTCTTCGCTTCTTGACCAGCTAGGTAAACTCGCCCAGCGGCTATCAGTTTTGATGCGTGGTTTCGACTTCTAGCCAAACCTCGCTGAACTAAAGCAACATCTAGACGAGTCAAACTCACTCTGCTGAATTACCTTTATCTGAGTTAAGATCTTTCTCGAGTTGTTCATGTAGTGCTGCGAAGGCAGCGGGTTGCTGGTCGATGTCCATTTGCAAAATCTCTTCAAGCTGGTTTTTAATTTGCTCTAACTTATCGTTCACTTATACCTCTTTTATAAATACAGTTCTTTTTGAACTTCCAAGAAATGAATATGTCTGTCGGCGTTCCAAATAACTTTACAGGCTGCCCTAAAAGCATTCATGGACGTTGGCTGACCAGCAACAACAAGAACCTTGTTAGCGAGCAGTTCAACTTGAGCTTCTCCGCAGCTAAAACCTCGCTTGGTCTCTTTGATTACTGGATAGTCCTGTAATAGATCGGCTAAAGTTTCTAAAACATAAGTTGGTCTTTCTTCAGCTCTGGCTGCTAAAACATCTTTCTTGGATGCAATTCCGGTTAAGACTACTGCTGAGTCTAATTTCGCCTGATTAGCACCAAGAATGTCTGTCTCCAAACGATCGCCAACAAAAAAAGCCCTTTTGGCTTGCATACCTAAAGCTGCCGCTTGAAAAATCGCCGGTTCAGGTTTACCAGCAAAGATAGGAAAATCACCGACAGCTGTGTGAACTGCACTTACCAAGGTTCCATTGCCTGGCGCTATTCCTCTTTCTTGCGGCAACGTCCAATCGTTATTGGTTGCAATCCAAATTGCTCCACGCTGAATTGAATAAGCCGCTTCGGCTAAATCTTTCCAGCTAACATCTGGGGCAAAACCCTGAATGACGGCACTAGGTCCATCCTCTGATGAAGTTACTATTTCAAATCCTGCATCAGCAACAAAACTTCTTAAGCCCTCTCCACCTACAACAAAAACTTTAGCTCCGGGTGATATTTTCGTTTGCAACAAATCAACGGCAATTTTCCCCGAAGAAAAAATATCTTTAGGCTGAACGCTTAAGCCAAACTCACGCAACTGTTCAGCGATAGTGCTTTGTTTTCTTGAAGAGTTGTTGGTGACATAACCAACTTGAACCCCTGTAGCTTGCAGTTCATTGATGCTGGCTACTGCATCGCGAATTGGCTTTGACCCCTCATATACAACTCCATCAAGGTCAGCTAAAAGAACGTCGTAGTTATTCCAAATCAGGTTAGCGGCCACGACCAGGTCCTCGGCTGCGACCCTTAGGTGGTCCTCCGAAACCTCTGTTGTTGCCTTTACCACCTTTAGGTGGTGGGCCAAAGTTTCCCTGCTTCTTTTCAAAAGGCGGACGCTTCGGCTTTTCAGACTTATCTGGTTTTTCTTCCATGTCTCTATTTTCTCGCATTTTTGCCGATCTCGGGTTTTCAGATTTCCCTCTTGGATGTGGTTTAGGAATCTCGATTTCTTCCAAGACCTCAAAAACTTCTGACTCGCCAGTAGTTTTGGCACTAAAGTGCTGCTCTGCCCGCTCAGCTAAATCCAACCACTGCTTAGACTCAGCAGCACGCTTTAGTCCTTTAAGTGTTTCCGCATAGGCTCTAAACAGTGGGATTGAGTATTCAAAAACTCGCTTGGGATCTAATTCAGGAATTTCTAATTCGGCCAGCGCCAATTCGTCTTCCCCCAAATCTAGTCTGGCTCCAGATAAAGCGATGGCTAAATTAACTCGACTCTCGGGAGATAATTTCTTACGATCTATCGAACGCCCCAACTGCAATCCTCGTTCTGGCCGACCCAATCCACGCTCTGCATCAACCATCAAAGGAACTTGTTCAATAGAACCGGAGAGTCTTCTATAAGTTGTTAGTTCGCGCAAAGCCAGAGCATAATCTCCAGCGATGTATGCAGCTATACCTAGAGTTTCTCTAACCACTGCAATGCGTCCTGCTCTTTTCGCTGCTGCCTTGGCATGACGCAATGCCAACTCTGGATCTTGATCATGAAGGTAACCAACCATCGCTAAATGTCTGGCGGTCATCTCAGCATTTTCGGCTGTCAGTGTCTTAAGTTGAACACGTACCGACATGTCTAAATCTTCAGCAGTAATTTGCTCTGGAATCATCGGAGATTTTTCCGTTTCGCGTTTAACCTCACGCTGTTGCCATGCTGGTCTCTGCTCGCCAGCACCACTGCGACGCTCATTTGGGCGAGCAGCCGGCTTGGCAGCAGATCTCTTAGGTCTTTGATTCTCAGTCATGATATCTTTCTAAGTCTAAGTTGGGCTTAAACAAAAATGGCCACCGATGAAGGTGGCCATTTTCATAAATTAAGTCCGGCGGTGTCCTACTCTCCCACAAGGTCCCCCTTGCAGTACCATCGGCGCAGAGAGTCTTAGCTTCCGGGTTCGGAATGTAACCGGGCGTTTTGAGTTATGTGAATCGTGACACACAGTGAAGTGTGAATTTGATTCCCGACCATACCTCGGGAACCACATAGTGGACGCAAGCAAAAAGTAATCAAGTTATTGGCTTATTAGTATTGGTCAGCTCCACGAGTCTTTAGTCCTCGCTTCCACATCCAACCTATCAACGCAGTAATCTACTGCGAGCCTCTCGACCGAAGTCATGGAAATCTCATCTTGAAGCAAGCTTCCCGCTTAGATGCTTTCAGCGGTTATCTTTCCCGAACGTAGCTAATCAGCGGTGCTCCTGGCGGAACAACTGACACACCAGAGGTTCGTCCATCCCGGTCCTCTCGTACTAGGGATAGGTCTTCTCAAAT
>JBEGRI010000004.1:0-26740 GCA_041180525.1 Actinomycetota bacterium
AATGGGTTTACTAGGGGCTGCTGACACATCAGCATTCTTGGTGGTTGGTTTGCTTGCTGGCGCGTTAGTTGACCGAATGGTTAAACGTAAAGTAATGATTATCGCCGACCTAGTGCGCATGCTAGTTATAGGTATAGTGCCTATTCTTTACTTCTACAATGTATTAAACATTTATCAGCTAATGGTGCTTGGCGCTATCGCCAGTGTTGCAACTGTTTTCTTTGACGTTTCATACCAGAGTTACATTCCTATTCTTTTACCTAAGGAATATATCGGTGTCGGTAACTCTAGATTAGAAACTACTAACCAAATTTCTGGGATAGTTTCTCCCGGCTTGGTTGGCGCATTGTTACGAATAGTGCAAGCCCCTTTCCTTCTTATTGCAGATGCTTTTAGTTTCCTCATTTCAGCTTTATCTTTGTCCCTCATCAAAGACAAAGAAATACCTAAGGCTAAATCGGAGCGTAAGCCCATTGTTCACGAAATAGCAGAAGGCCTAAAGTTTGTTTGGAACCAAAGGCTAATTAGGGCTATCTCTTTCACTACCTCTACTAGCAACTTATTCAGCACAATAACTGGAACGATGTTTGCAATCTATTTCTTCAGGCAAACATATCTAGGTTTCGATACGGCTGCTTTCGGTGTGATGGCTTCATTCGGAGCAGTTGGTGGTCTGCTAGGAGCAGTGTCAACACCTAAGCTCATAAAGATCTTTGGTGAGGGACCGCTAATAGTTTTATCGGCGGTTCTGATGGGATTCTCTCAATTACTGATCCCGCTGTCCTGGTATATGCCTAGAGAGTTTGCTTTAGCTGCTTTGCTGTTCAATACCTGCTTTACTTCATTCACTGTGTTGACCTATAACATCACTCAGGTAACTGCAAGACAACGACTATGCCCAGAGCACTTGCTTGGTCGCATGAACGCTTCAATTAGGTTCATGGTTTGGGGCTGTATGCCTATAGGTGCTTTTATCTCTGGTGTTTTAGGTAGCACGATTGGTTTGATACCAACCATTTGGTTTGGCGCTGTAATGACTGTCTTTACAGCTAGCTTTGTTTTGTTCTCACCTTTAAGAACAATGCGCGAGATGCCAACGAAACCTGACTAAAGCACTTCCCTGCTCATTAGTCCAACTTGGTTACCTTCAGAATCTTCAATAAAGGCTAACCATTCATTGCCAGGTGCATCAAAAACACCACTTGGATCAGGAAAAACTATATGTGGCTCAGTGCTGATGTTAAACCCATCTGCTCTTAGTTGTTCGACTTTGCTTCTAACATCATCGACTTGAAGGTAAATCAGAGCTGCTGGTCCATTAGCTTCTAAAAGCAATCTGGTGCCATCCATATCAAAAAAGCAAAAACCTGGTGGATTGAAAACCGCGGTTGGTTCTTTACCTAAGAGCTTGGTATAGAAAGCTTGGGCTCTTTCCATGTCTTTATAGCCCATAGCTATTTGTCTAATCTTCATACCAAACAAAATACCTTAGCCTTGAAGGTATATTTGTCTAGTGGCCAAATCCCCCACCCTCAGATCCTTCAAACACCGTAATTTTAGAATTCTCTATCCGGCTAACGCCCTATCTAACATCGGAACTTGGACTCAGCGGGTTGCCCAAGACTGGTTAGTTTTGGAACTGACTCACAACGACCCAGCAAACCTTGGTTTTGTCACAGCCATCCAGTTCTTGCCGGCCATGTTTTTATCCACCTACGGTGGTTTACTAGCTGATCGGTTTAGCAAAAGAAAACTATTACTGCTAACCAACATTGGTGCTGGCATAACTAGTTCGCTTTTAGGCATCTTGGTTATGACCAAATCTGTTGAACTTTGGCATGTTTACGCTTTAGCTCTAGCTCTTGGTATCTTCACCGCGGTTGACTCCCCTATCCGAATTAGCTTTACCAGTGAACTAGTTGGTAAAGATGATCTGGCTAATGCGGTGAGCCTAAACTCGGCTAACTTCAACGCTGGAAGACTCATCGGCCCTGCTCTTAGCGGTTTCCTTATAGAAGCATATGGAACTGGCCCTTCGTTCCTTCTCAACACTTTGACGTATGTGGTGATGGTTGTAACGCTCTTTGCCATCAGGGACTCCGACCTTCACATCACTACTGAACCCAAACGTGAAAACAAGCTAGTCGAAGCATTCAAATATGTTCGAGGCAGAAAAGACTTGATGCTGGTCATGACAGTGGTGTTCTTTACTACCACCTTTGGTTTGAACTTCCAGATGTTCATAGCCCTGATGGCAACCAAAGAGTTTGGTTTAGGCGCTGGCGAATTTGGAACGCTCGGTTCAGTTCTCGCTACCGGTTCACTGAGCGGAGCTTTAATCGCTGCAAGGCTTGAGAAACATAGAACCATTAAGAACATTCTTCGTGGGGCGGCTGTATTTGGTATCGGTGTTGCCCTGTCTGGTTACCTACCTAACGTGATTGTCTATGCTCTAGTTTTACCTTTCCTTGGTGCAGCAGTTTTGCTGACCCTTATCTCGGCTAACACCTACGTTCAAAGCACCACTGAACCGGGTTTGCGTGGGCGTGTGATGGGAATCTACTTGATGATCTTCATGGGTGGATCGCCTTTAGGTTCACCTCTAGTTGGTTTCTTCGCTTCAATGTTTGGTATTAGAGCGACTATTTTGGTTTGTGGTTTAGTTGTTCTGGTAGCTGCTCTTATAGTCAGAAGTCTTTATATTTCGTTTAGGGCAAACGAAAAATAAACTCGTTTTTACATCTAAGAGTTAGTTCTGGCTTGCAATCTCATCGTCGATAGCTTTTTTGAACATAGCCATATCTGAATCGCTAACTGGACCATAGATGAAGGTGTAATCGTAGGGGTCAGATTTAGCTGCAGTAATTATGCCGTCTGTGACTGTGTACACGGTGTCATCTAAAGTTCCAGGGGTAACGTATGAAGCTTGACTCCAGGTGTATGTTCCATCGCTGTTTAGCTTTGTGTGGTGCTCATAATCACCGCTGTTGTCGTGATTGGCTTCTTGCTGCATAGAGATTAAATAGCCAGGCTGGCAAACCAGCAGATCCATTTCATAAATAACTTGGGTTTTTCCCTGGGCATCAATATAAACAGCGCTGAAGTCACGATAAGCGTTAGCTCGAGCCAAAACTATGGTTCTGGAACCATCAGCAATTTTCTCAACTATGTTTTCGCTTTGGGCTTTAGCGCAAGAGTCAGCGGCAATCTTTAGAAAGTCGGCCTCGATCTCAGCTTGAGTTTTGGTTTGGGTTGGTGAATTCGTGGGCGTTGATGTTGCAGCTTGTGAACAACCGGTGAGCAGTAAGGCCAGTGCTGCTAAAGCGAATATTTTCTTCATAGCTAACTTTATTCTCTTAGTGCTCGTAAAGATCTTCTATCACAATCTTGGTCATTCTCATCAAAGCTTGATTAGCGTATTCAGCTTTGGCTTTATCTGGGTTCTCTAAATGTTCGCGCATTTGAATAGGGCTTACCTGCCAAGTGATACCGAAAGGATCAACACACCAACCACATTGACCTTCTTTACCTTTAGCCGTTATGGCTTCCCATAAACGATCAACCTCTGCCTGGCCATCAACATTTAGAGATAACGAGATTGCATTGTTAAAAGAATCTCCGCCAGGCCAGTTCATTCCAATGAACTCATGGCCATAAATACTGAAGTCCGCTGTAAAGCGTGGGCCATTCAAATCAGGTCTATTTTCTGAATTGATTTTGAAGTCTGTAAAAATCTCTTGATAGAAAGCTAGAGCTTCATCCATGTTTCCTGGAAACCAAATAAAGGTTTTTAGTTTTGTTGGCTGGTTCATAACTCGATGCTAGCCAATATTCGGAATTACCCCTCTTAAAAGAAAAACACCTCCCGCTTGGGAGGTGTATCTCTTGAGTGGAGACTAGGGGGGTCGAACCCCTGACCCCCTGCTTGCAAAGCAGGTGCTCTACCAACTGAGCTAAGTCCCCATTCGGAAGCCATCTCGGTGAGAGTGCTTCCTGGTGGGCCTAGGAGGACTTGAACCTCCGACCTCTTCATTATCAGTGAAGCGCTCTAACCACCTGAGCTATAGGCCCGTAGAGCAGATTTAACCTTAGCCGATTAAACCCAAAGGCTCAAACCCAGATTTAGTTGTTCGTGAAGCCTACTGAAACACCCCCAGTTATACGGGCAACTATGTTGAAAATAGCTGCCCACACCCCGGCCAAGATAGTTCCAATCAGGATTTCGAACAGAGAGATACTCAAGCCGATAGATAACACCGCTGGCAAGGTAACTTCCTGACCGACAAAGCTCTTCAACAGGTTGCTGAAACCTGTCACGTTCATGATCAAGAACACTATTGTCAAGGCAACAACTAGTCCGATGCCCATGGCAACAGTTAACACGAAAGCGAAACGAACTGCTGACCAGAAGTTAACTTTCACTAGCTTCAGGTTTACCGGCTTAGCTGTTGTTGATTCACTTTTCTTTACTGACCTTGAAAAAATACTCATTACTCTCCTGCTTTCTCGGGTATGACCGCAATCGTTGAAGTATTTGGAATTAGATTCTTTTCACTGTTTTTAGCTAAACCTAGAACAACATCATCTTCTTCGAAACGGGCAAAAACAACACCCATAGTGTCACGACCACGAGCAGGCACTTCACTCACAGCCGACCTGACCACTCTACCGCTGGCCAAGACTATTAGCACCTCGTCATCTTCTTCTACGATCAGTGCTCCAACAATGTCACCTCTTCGCTCCTCGAGCTTGGCAACCTTGATACCAATACCACCGCGATTTTGCAAGCGGTATTCAGCTACCGACGTTCGTTTAGCAAAACCACCTGCGGTAACCACAAAGACATAACCCTGATCGCTTATTACATCAGCAGAGAGCAAGCTATCTCCTGATCTAAATGCCATACCGATGTTGCCTGAAGTGTCTCTACCCATTGGCCTCAACGATTCATCACTTGCAGAGAACCTAATTGACATTCCTTTTCTTGAGACAAGCAACAAATCATCTTTTTGGTTAACTAACTGCGCTGAAATAACTTCATCGCCATCTTTAAGTTTGATTGCAATAACGCCACCAGTTCTAGAAGTGTCATAAGCCTCTAAAGCCGTCTTCTTAACCAAACCTTTCTTGGTAGCTAAAAGCAAATACTCTGCTTGTTTGTAATCGAGTATGTCCAAGACAGAAGCAATTTTTTCATCTGGTTGTAATGCAAGCAGGTTAGCTAGATGCTGACCCTTGGCATCTCTACCAGCTTCAGGGACTTCATAGGCTTTAGCCCGATAGACACGACCCTTGTTGGTAAAGAAAAGTAAATAGTGGTGTGTTGTGGTCACGAAGAAATGATCAACAACATCATCAGCTCTCAGGTTCGCTCCCTTGACTCCCTTGCCGCCACGGTGCTGAGCCCGATAGCTATGTGTTTTTGTCCGCTTGATGTATCCACCGCGTGTGATAGTGATAACCATCTGCTCTTCTGGGATTAGATCCAAATCGTCAACTTCATCTTCCGCTGGAAGAATAACTGTTCTGCGCTCGTCACCGTGGCGCTTAACTACCTCAGCTAACTCTTCGCTGACAATGCTTCGCTGTCTCGCTGGATCTGCAATGATGGCCTTGAAATCGATAATCTGCTCTTCAAGCTCTTTAGCCTCATCGACTATCTTCTGACGCTCTAGGGCGGCTAGCTGCCTTAACTGCATGTTTAGGATGGCTCTGGCCTGCAGTTCATCAATCTTCAGCAACTTGATAAGGCCGTCTTTAGCATCATCTGCGGTTGCGCTCTTACGAATAAGGGCGATTACCGCGTCTAAAGCATCCAGTGCCTTTAGGTAACCACGTAGGATGTGTGCGCGCTCTTCAGCTTTTCTAAGTCTGTATTGAGTTCTCCTAACTATCACTTCAATCTGGTGATCTATCCAGTGAGTGATGAAAGCATCCAAGCTTAGAGTTCTTGGCACGCCATCAACCAAAGCCAGCATGTTAGCGCTGAAGTTCTCCTGCAACGGGGTGAAACGATACAGGTTATTCAACACAACCTGGGGAACTGCTTCTTTCTTCAAAATCAAAACAAGGCGCTGGCCTGTTCTACCAGAAGTTTCATCGCGGATATCTGCAATACCGTTGATGCGTCCTTCTTTAACCAAATCAGCAATCTTTAGCGCAAGGTTATCTGGATTAACTTGATAAGGAAGTTCGGTAACAACTAAGCAAGTTCTACCTTGAATTTCTTCAACATTAACCACCGCACGCATGGTGATAGATCCACGACCAGTGGTATAAGCATCTTTGATTCCTTGCAAACCAAGAATGGTAGCTGCAGTTGGGAAGTCGGGTCCTTTGATGATTTGCATCAACGCAGCAAGTAGTTCTTCTTTAGTAGCATCAGGATGTTTCAATGCCCACTGAGCAGCTTCAGCAACTTCAGTTAGGTTATGTGGTGGAATGTTGGTTGCCATTGCAACGGCAATACCAATGGAGCCGTTGATAAGTAAATTAGGAATTCGACTCGGTAATACAACTGGTTCTTGAGTTCTACCGTCGTAGTTATCTTGGAAGTTAACTGTGTCTTCCTCGATGTCTCTAACCATTTCCATAGCCAAAGGTGCCATACGACATTCTGTATATCGTGGTGCAGCTGCGCCATCGTTACCTGGCGAACCAAAGTTACCTTGACCTTTAACTAATGGGTAGCGTAAGTTCCATTCTTGAACCAAGCGAACCAAAGTGTCATAGATTGCACCATCACCATGAGGATGGAACTGACCCATAACCTCACCAACAACACGTGAGCATTTGCTGAATTGTTTGTCTGGTCGATAACCACCATCAAACATTCCATAGATAACTCTGCGGTGCACTGGTTTCAAACCATCACGAACATCCGGCAGAGCTCTACCTACGATGACGCTCATTGCATAATCCAAGAAAGATCTTTGCATCTCTAGGTTGAGATCAACCTGTTCAATTCGATCAACTATCGGTTCGTTGTTTTCAGTCATCATTCACCTCGCTCTAGATATCTAGGAAGCGAACATCCTTCGCGTTTTGTTGGATAAAGTTTCTGCGCAGTTCGATGTCATCACCCATCAGTGTTGAGAAAATCTCATCCGCTCTCGCGGCATCCTCAAGGGTTACCTGCAATAGAGTTCTTCTCTCAGGGTCCATCGTGGTTGCCCAAAGCTCGTCATAATCCATTTCGCCAAGACCCTTATAGCGCTGGATGGAGTTCTCTTTAGGCAGTTTCTTACCGGCTGCCTGGCCTTGAGCCAGCTTCTCATCACGCTCAGCATCGGTATAGACATACTCATGATCAGCGTTCGACCACTTGATTCGGTATAGCGGCGGCTGGGCTAAATACACGTAGCCGTATTCAATGATTGGCCGCATGAACCGATACAACAGGGTAAGTAGCAACGTTCTGATGTGTTGACCATCAACATCAGCGTCAGCCATCAAAATGCATTTGTGATATCTGATCTTAGAAATATCTAAATCTGCACCAATGCCTGTTCCGAAAGCTGTGATAAGTGCTTGAACTTCGCTGTTCTTTTCTGCTCGATCTCTACCAGCTTTTTCAACGTTTAGAACTTTACCTCGCAGCGGCAAAATTGCTTGAGTCTCTGGGTCCCTACCTCTAACTGCAGAACCACCTGCTGAGTCACCCTCAACAATGTAGATCTCTGAAACTTTAGGATCTCTTGAAGAACAGTCACGTAGCTTGCCCGGCATACCAGTGGACTCTAAGAAACTTTTACGTCTAGTTTTATCTCTGGCTTGTCTTGCTGCGATTCTTGCATTAGCTGCATCGATTGCGCGCTTGCAAATATTTTTTGCCGCATTTGGATTTTTATCAAACCAATCTGCTAAACGTTCGTTTGTTACTTTTTGAACAAAGGCTTTGGCTTCGGTATTACCAAGTTTGGTTTTAGTTTGACCCTCGAATTGTGGTTCGGCTAACTTAACAGAAATTACCGCAGTTAGACCTTCGCGAACATCTTCACCAGCGAGGTTTTCATCTTTTTCTTTCAATAATCCTTTGTCTCTGGAATATTTATTTATTAGCGAAGTAAGGGCAGTTCTAAAACCCTCTTCGTGTGTTCCACCTTCGTGCGTGTTAATAGTATTTGCGTAAGTGTGAACACCCTCGTTATACG
Source organism: Actinomycetota bacterium (assembly GCA_041180525.1). GTDB lineage: Bacteria > Actinomycetota > Actinomycetes > Actinomycetales > Microbacteriaceae > Rhodoluna. Next base: position 8,154 of record JBEGRI010000004.1, read on the forward strand.
AAGCTGTCCATTGCATTGCAACTTCCAAAGACATGTTTTTATCTTTGGTTTCTGTTTCAAAGGAAATAATTTCGTCGTGAATTAATTCTGTTTTCTTAGTTGAGTTCAGATATTGAACGTAATCCTTCAAACCGTTTTCATAAAGATACTTATCACTGCGCTCTGATCGCTCATCATAAATGGAAATACTTAAACCTTTATTTAGAAAAGCCATCTGTTGGAAACGTGCACGCAAAGTTTCATAATCAAAATCGACTGTTTCAAAAATGTCTGCACTTGGCAAAAACTCAATTACGGTTCCAGTAAAGTCAACTGCTTTACCTTTTTTCAAAGGTGCAGTTGGAACACCAAGCTTGTAGCTTTGTGACCAAAAGTAACCATCTCTAGCAACAGTTACCTTAAGATCTGTTGACAGTGCATTAACTACCGAAGCACCAACACCGTGTAAGCCACCTGACACTGCATAGCCGCCACCGCCGAACTTACCCCCAGCATGTAAAACAGTTAGAACAACCTCAACTGCGGGTTTTTTCTCAATCGGATGCAGGTCAACTGGAATACCTCTGCCGTCATCAGCAACCTTGCACCAGCCATCCTTAGAAATGACGACATCAATGTTTTTGCAAAAACCAGCTAGGGACTCGTCAACAGCGTTATCCACGATTTCATAGACCAAGTGATGTAGACCCCTAGGACCCGTGGAACCGATATACATTCCAGGACGTTTACGAACCGCCTCTAAGCCCTCTAAGACTTGAATATTCGAGGCATCGTAGCCTTTTTTGGGTTCAGACATATGGGGGTACTGCTCCTAATTGATCTAGTCGGGCCCTCACGACTGCAGCTAAAAACTGACTTAAATCCGGGGTTGCTGACTCTCCAATTCTACCTTTTTTAGGACCAAAATAGGCCAAATATGGGCTTAAAACTAGACTATTTTGCCTGTGGAAAACTCTCTAAAGCCCTTATAAATAAAGGGATTGGCTTAACCGAAGGTGTCTCTTGGTCCTCGGCCTGGAACAGATCTCAAACCACGCTTAAAACTAGGTGCTTGAGGCCCTAAAATCTTCAATTCTTTGACCTCTAATTCAGGGCTACGCTCCTGAATCTTGCTCAAAATCTCATTGGTCATCAATCGAAGCTGCGTGGCCCAAGCAGTACTTTTACACCTGACGATTAGTGTTCCCTTTTGGAAATCTTCAGGGAAACTGTTCTGGGCAACACGGTCGCCAACTATTTCGGCCCAATGGGCAAATAAGTCTCCTTCGGCAACCTTGCCCTGCCAACCAAAGCTGGCAATCAGATTCTCTATTGCATTAGCCGCGCTCTTTGGGGCCCTGCCAGTATCAAAAGGTTTAGAGTTTTGTCTGCTGTTCTTCTCTCGACGTTTAGCATCTCTACTGGTTTTGCCGGTCAGTGCTGCTCTAACCTTTAGATAAAAATCCACGGCGATGTCTGGCTTATCCATTACTCAAGCACCTTTCCGTGATCAATATTAAAAGTCGTTGCCACTAGCTCAGTTGGAACATCTTCTCTAACTGCCGCTGTGATAATTACTTGTTCAAAGTCCGAGATGAGTTCAACTAAACGGGATCTTCTAACAATATCAAGTTCTGCGAAGACATCGTCAAGAATCAAAATTGGATCTCCGGCTTTCGCCTCTGCCTTCAAAAGGTGAGCACTTGCTAACTTCAATGACAAAGCGTATGACCAAGTTTCACCGTGACTGATGTATCCCTTAGCTGGCAGTGTTCCTAGAGTGAAGAATAGGTCATCTCGGTGTGGACCAACCAAAGTGATTCCTCTTTCAAGTTCCTTAGGTTTCACTTCTCTCAATTTATTCATAAAAGCATTCGCGATACTTTCACTATCACCAAAAGTGATTTCTTCTCCGCCTTCTTCAAGGTTGCTAGCAAATACTGAACTTTTTATAGCAACGCTCGGATCATTCTTCTCATCAGCTATCTCTGCGTAGCTTTTAGCAATTAAAGGTTTGAGTTTTTGAACCAAAGAAAATCTTTGGACAATAATTTCAGTTCCCAACTTAACCAAAGATTCATCCCACGCTTCAAGAGTAGATAAACCAGGTGAATCTTTTGCTAGCCCTCTAGAGGTTTTTAATAAAGTATTGCGTTGCTTTAATACTCTTTCGTAGTCAGAAAAAACACCAGCAAGTCTGGGGCTGAATTGAACTAGTAGTTCGTCAATAAATTTTCTTCGATCACCAGGATCGCCTTTAACTATCACTAAATCTTCAGGTGCAAAAATTATGCATTGAACAAAACCAAGAACATCTCGAACGCGATTGATATCAGCTTTGTTAATTCTCGCTCTATTGTTGCTTTCAGCATTGAGTTCTAACTCAATTAGGTTTTCTCGATCATTAAATCCTGCAAGCAATCTGATTATTGCTTGCTTACTGTCTGCGTTTATTAGTGGAAGGTACCCTGAAACTCTGTGGCTCGATAAAGTTGCGCAATAAAGAATTGCTTCAACTAAATTTGTTTTACCTTGACCGTTTCTGCCAACTAGAAGATTCACTCCTGGCTTTAAAAACAGGTCAGCTTGGTTGTAATTGCGATAACCCAAAACTGAAAGATGCTTGACGTGCATCTAATACTAACCTATTCAGCCTTTTTAACTGCGTGGCCGCCGAACTGGTTCCTCAGAGCAGCGACTGCTTTCATGGCAGGAGAATCCTCTTGGCGAGATGAGAAACGAGCAAAGAGTGCTGCCGTAATGGCTGGCATTGGCACAGAGTTGGCTATAGCCTCTTCAACAGTCCAACGCCCCTCACCAGAGTCTTCAACGTACCCCTTGATTTGGCTAAGACCAGGGTCCTGCGCTAAGGCTTTAACCAGCAAATCAAGCAACCAGGAGCGAACGACGGTTCCCTTTTGCCAAGCTGCAAAAGTGCCATGAACATCTTTGATGATTTCTTTCTTTTCTAAAAGCTCATAGCCTTCGGCGAAAGCTTGCATCATTGCGTATTCGATTCCGTTGTGGACCATCTTGGCGTAGTGGCCGGCACCAACGTCGCCAACATGAACAAAGCTCTCTGATCTTTCACCTTCTGGTCTAAGAGCATCAAAAATTGGCATAGCGACTTCAACCAACTTGCTATCGCCACCAACCATTAGACCGTAGCCGTTTTCTAGTCCCCAGACACCACCGGAAACACCACAGTCCAAATAGCCAATGCCTTTTTTGGATAGTTGTTCTGCATGTCTAATGTCATCACTGAAACGAGAGTTGCCTCCCTCAATAATCAGGTCACCAGCTCCAAGCAAATTCTCCAAAGAGTCAATAACTTGATCTGTTGCTTCACCGTGGGGCACCATAACCCAAACTATTTTTGGGCTTGGTAATTTGGCAACCATATCTTCAATACTTGAAACATCGCTCACTGTTGGATCGGTTGCAAAACCGGTAACTTCGATTCCTTTGTTGCGAAGTCGAGTGCGCATGTTGCCACCCATTTTTCCTAGTCCAACTAGACCGATGTGCATTTGAAACCTTTCAATAACCTTTAGCGCTTTAGCATGTTTGGATTTAACAAGTAACGATATGTGTCTGGGGTAGCAGCATCTTTGGAGGCTTGTCCAGACATAATAATTGGACCTGGTCGTTGCGGGTCGCGTTGATTTTTAGTGAACTCTATTTTTACAAACTCTGTATTTATTTGAGCTAATCCATCCAAGAACAACCAAGGTTTAAATCTTAACGCAGTTGGGTTACCAGTTAAATTTGCCTCCACTGACTCGGTCGCTTGATTTTCTGAACTTGTTGATTCAAGTAATACACCACCAGATTCAAATGCATATCTGATTGTGTCTTCAGATTCATTAACAACCAGTTCAACTCTTCTAGTTGCATCAATTAAATCTTGACGATTAATTACTACGGATTCCTCTAGGTTGCTCGGGAAATATTGATCTATGTCTGGATAGTTTTCTATATTTAGAACAACTGTTGTTACGATTCTGTTTTTAGCTTGAAAAGCTACCATACCTCTTTCACCCTCAGGTGCAATAGAAATACTTACTTCACCCAAACCGGAAAAACTCTTTTCAATATCTTGCATCGTTTTAGTTAAGACAACTGCTGAGACTTCGCCTGCAACATTTTTTCCTAGCCAAGAAACTTTGCATCTGGCAATACGATTTGGATCAGCTGCAGTAAACATAACTGAGGTATTGTCTGCTTTAACTTGAACACCTTTTTGGAATGGTCTAGTTGAATCTTTTGCGGAAGCAACTGAAACTCTTCTGATGGCATTAATAAAAGCATCGCCATCCATAGTTCCGGTTACTTGAGGTATAGGCGGCAGTGTTGGATACTGTTCGATTGGTAAGGTGGCTAGGTCAAACTTTGATGTTCCACAAACCAAAACTGCCTTTGTCCCGTCAACTGTGAATGAAATTGGTTGATTAGGTAGTCGGGAAACAATTTCATTGAGTAAACGACCAGACACTAAAGCTGTTCCAGAAGACTCGACGTTGGCAACTATGTCGGTCTGGGCTGAAACTTCATGATCAAAAACACTAATTTGGAGTGAATTGGCGTCAGCAACAAGCCGAATACCTGACAGAACTTGGGATGTTGGCTTGGATTGGAGCATCCTGGCTACGAATGAGACTGCATCAGCCAAAACATCTCTATTTACCTGAAACTTCACAGTAAACCTTTCATGAGAGCGGTTAGTTAATCTTGGCACACTTCAGAACTATGACTTGCCACAGAACCCTAATGTTATAAGGGTTTATCTATATCTTTATTTAATTAACAACATTATTAACAGCTGTGGATAATGTGGATAAGTCGTTAGTTTCCTTATTTAACTCCTAAATAACAACCGTGAAACTTGTATACACACCTGTTGAATGTCCTGTGGATAACTTATAGTCCTGTGTATTCATAAAGTAGATTCCACATCAAAATAGTTGATTTTCACAGAATTATCGGCAGATTCTAAATGTTCTCAACAGTTCTGTTGAAAACTAGCGTAAATTGGCTCGAATGTCGGTTACCTGGTTGTAGATATAACGACGTTCACTCATTAAGTCGCTTATTTTACTTATGGCATACATCACAGTGGTGTGATCTCTACCGCCAAATAACGCACCAATCTTAGGTAAAGACATAGAGGTCTTTTCACGGCATAAATACATAGCTATCTGCCTAGCAACTACTATTCCTTGGGCTCTAGATTTACCGAATAGCTCTTCCTGGGTTAGTTTGAAGTAATCAGAAACAGCCCTAACTATTTCCATAGGGGCGATAGAGTTTCCATCTTCACCTGCCGGAGCAAGATCCTTTAGGACCGCTTGAACCAGAGGCATGTCGATTTGGGTTCTATTCAGGGCAGCGTAAGCAGTGACACGGATTAGAGCACCTTCTAGCTCACGGATATTCGAAGAAATCCTGGTTGCCATGTAATCAAGAATCTCATCACCAATACGAATCTTGTCGCTTTCAGCCTTCTTACGAAGAATAGCGATACGAGTTTCCAACTCTGGAGCCTGAATATCGGTCATTAGACCCCATTCGAAGCGGCTTCTCATGCGATCGTCAAAGCTGTTAAGAGATTTAGGGGAGACATCGCTAGTTATAACTACCTGTTTGCCTGATTCATGTAAAGCATTGAAAGTAGCAAAGAAAGAATCCTGAGTCTCTTTTTTACCTTGAAGGAACTGGATGTCGTCGATGAGCAAGACATCTACCTGGCGGTATTTTGCTTGGAAATTAAAACTGGTGTTTGTTTGAATAGCATTGATGAAATCGTTGGTGAAAACTTCGCTGGAAACATACCTAACACGCTTTTGTGGCCAGTATTCCAGAACATAGTTACCTATTGCGTGAAGCAGGTGGGTTTTACCTAGACCAGAGTTTCCATAGATAAATAGCGGGTTGTATGCCTTTGCAGGAACTTCAGCTACTGCATATGCCGCAGCGTAGGCAAATCTGTTTGATTCTCCCTGGACAAAACTGTCGAAGGTGTAACGAGGGTTAAGTCTTGATGATCCCTCAGCAGGTTGAACCACTGCTTCAAGGGGAGCGACCGGTGCTTCTTCCTCTACAAGATCAACTTGCCTTAGAGGCTTGAAGGCTTCAGCTAAATCTGGATTGACAACTATCCCAACATTTGAAGGTGAAACAGGCAATCCAACCTGCTTCAAACTATCCAGCAAAGGCTGTTTGATCTTGTTTTCGATGATGCCACGAGTCATTTCGTTGGCAACTTCAAGGAATAAGGTCTCGTTAATTAGCCCCTGAACGGTCATTAGAGGGATAAATCCCCTGTCTTGAAGGCCGATTCTGTCGTCTTTGTAGAGAATGGACAGTGCCGCTTGCCACTGGTCTGTGCTAATGCTAAAGGTTTCAGCCATCTCTATCTTTCGAAGCTAGTAAAATAAGGGGTTACAGCCAGTTTTCCACATCCGAGGGCTTAAGATTTGTGCCTGTGGATAACAACCTGTGCACAACTCAAGTTTGATTTATCCCTGTGGAAAACTTTTACTTCTTGGTATTTAAGTCTAAAACTAATGAAATTGCAAATCGAGAACGCCTCAAAACGCAAGTTTTTTCAAAATGTTATGAATTTTTTGATTGAGCTTGATCAAATTCGACTAATCAAATTTTTCAAAATTTTTTCTACAGGGAACTTGACCAATCTAATTGTTTGCCCTAGGTTTAAAAGGTTGCTCGGCTAAAGGTTCGCTGGCGACAATCTGCATTTGTTTGACGAGAACCCAATAAACTTTCTGGAGTAATTCAACATGACTAAGAGAACTTACCAGCCTAACAACAGGCGTCGTTCAAAGACCCACGGCTTCCGCATCCGCATGAAGACTCGTGCCGGTCGCGCTATCCTGTCAGCCCGTCGCCGTAAGGGCCGTAGCGAGCTTTCAGCCTAAAAGCTTTGCTTGCTCGCGAGAACAGGCTCAGATCAGCTGCTGATTTTCGCAACACAATGAAGCAGGGTCTAAAAGCCTCCACCGAACACATGGTGGTTTATCTAAATCGTGACACCAATCAAAGCCAGGTTCGATTCGGCATAGTGGTTGGTAAAACCGTTGGAAATGCAGTCCAACGAAATCTAGTGAAAAGGCGTGCTCGGGCCGTTTTGATGGCCAAAATCGACTTATTACAAGCCGGTTCGGATCTGGTCCTGAGAGCGCTGCCAGGTTTAGCTGAAATCAGCTGGTCCGAGTTCAACCAAGAACTTGATTCTTCTTTGACTAGACTTGCCTCGAAGGCGGCCAAATGAAGAATTTCATGCTTAACATCTGGGTTATGCCTAGGAATTTGCCAATCGCCTTTGTTCTATTCTGGAGAAAGCTGATTTCACCGCTGTATGGTGACATTTGCCGTTATCACCCAACTTGTTCAGCCTATGGACTTGGATCATTACAGCAACATGGAGTTATTTACGGCTCAGCCTTGACGATTTGGCGAATCTGTCGCTGTAATCCTTGGAGTAAAGGCGGAGTCGATGAAGTCATCCATGGCCCGAATTGGCTCCAAGTATCAAAACATGGTTTTGTCTATGTAAGTTCAAAAGAAAAAGGAAAATAATGGACCTGCTCAATTTGATTTTGCTTCCCTTCAAGTGGATTCTGGAAGCCATTCTGGTGTTTTTCCATCAGGCACTAACCTTTATCGGGCTTCCCGAGAATGCTGGCAGCACCTGGGTCCTATCCATTGTTGGGCTTGTTTTAGTTGTTCGAGCAGCCCTAATTCCTCTGTTTGTCAAGCAAATCAGGACCCAGCGCTCGATGTATACAATGCAGCCGGAGTTGCAGAAATTACAGAAGAAATACAAGGGTAAAAATGACCGTGACTCCCGCGAGCGCATGGCTAGAGAGCAGATGGATCTATACAAGAAGCACGGATCAAGCCCATTTTCTTCATGTTTGCCACTTATTGCCCAAATGCCAGTGTTTTTCTCACTATTTTCAACACTTACTGAAGCCCAACACGGCAAGGCAGGCGTTGGTCTGCTCACCAAAGAGCTCTCTGCATCTTTTGCTAGCTCACATTTCTTAGGCGCTAGCCTTTCCGAAACTTTCACAACAGCCACTTCAGATTCAGTGAGAATTCTGGCTGGTGTCATGATTGTTTTGATGACTGCTTCACAGTTCATTACCCAGAAGCAAATCATGGCTAAAAACCAGAACCCAGATATTCAAAATTCACAGTTTGCTCAGACTCAAAAGATCCTGCTTTACTTCTTCCCAGTAATTTTCTTGATTTCCGGTGTTTCATTCCCGCTAGGTGTATTGATTTACTGGCTAGTTTCCAACTTCTGGACCATGGGTCAGCAGTATTACGTGATCAAGAGAAGCCCAACTCCAGGCTCTATTGCTCACAAAGAAAGAGAAGCACGCCTCATAAAAAAGGGCAAGCTAACCGCCAAAGTTGAAGAAGTTGAGGAAACAACTCCTGAGCTTCCAACCCAAAGAATTCAACCAGTCTCTAAAGCTAGAGCCAAAAAGAAGCCAAAAGGTAAGAAATAATTATGTCAAGTGAAGAATTAGAAACCCCAGAAATTCCTGAAGAATCAAGTGAATCAAAGGCTCCTAAGTCCGTTCAGGACTTGGAGGAAGAAGGCGAAGTCGCGGCCGACTACCTAGAAGAATTGCTAGATATTTTTGACTTAGATGGTGACATCAGCATTGACGTCAGGCAAGATCGTGCGTACATCGAGATTAGTGCTGAAGGAGACAGCAACATCAAATTGATCTCCGACCCACAGACGGTTGAAGCTCTTCAAGAACTTACCCGTATCGCAGTCCAAACTAAAACCCAGAGCTTCAGCCGCCTAATCTTAGATATCGCTGGCTCTAGGCAAGCAAAGGTAGATTCTCTAACGAGATTGGTGAACAAGATTATTGCCAAAGTCAATGAGACTAATGCCCCAGTTTCTATGAAACCGATGTCTTCATATGAACGCAAAATCGCCCATGACCTTATTGCAGAAGCGGGACTGATTTCTGAGTCTGAGGGCGAAGGCAAAGACCGCCATATCGTAGCCAAGCCAGCCCAGTAGTTTCACGTGAAACATTGACCACAGAAAAGACTTTTCCAGAGCCTGTTCCAGAAAACGCTAAAGCGGTTTTCGGCGAGGCTCTCCCACTGGCCCAGAAGTATGTTGATTTGCTGGTAAGAGATGGAGACTTACTGGGGCTGGTTGGACCTAAAGAGTTGCCAAAAATATGGTCCAGGCACATCCTAAATTCGGCAGTGGTTGCCGATTTGCTTGAAGCCGGCAGCAGGGTTGCTGATGTCGGATCAGGAGCAGGGCTGCCAGGAATCCCTATGGCCATCAAAATGCCAACATCAAGCTTTACGCTTATTGAACCCATGGAGCGCAGGGCAAAGTGGTTAGCGGAAGTCGTAGTGCCTACCCTAGGTCTTAACAATGTTCAAGTTCTCAGAATGCGAGCTCAAGATGCTCCAAAAGGTGAGTTTGATGTTGTCACGGCCAGAGCTGTAGCTGCGCTTCCTAAACTGATCCAAATGCTTGCACCCTTGTGTCATAAAGGCGGGACAATTTTGGCGTTGAAGGGGAGTAAGGCAGCCGAAGAAATTGAGGATTCCAAACCACTAGTAAAAAAGTTTGGGCTAAATTCCTTTGAAATAGTTACAGTTGGACAAAATATACTCACCGAGCCGACTACTGTTGTAAAAATTGGACTACTCTAGAAACCTAATTGATGGAGTAAGAATGACTGAAAAATCCCCTGCTGAGGAATCTTCAGTTACCCCTCCAACGGTTGTCAGGGGGCTTGGCTGCCCTAATGGTCGCGAAGAGATCAGCTCAGAGCCCACTGGCTGGTTGAATCAAAATGATGAGATTTTAGAGATCGAGAAGAAGGTTTCACGTGAAACAATCCGATGACATTCTGCCCTTAGGTGGTTTCCAGGACACGCCTTTGGCAGCCGAAATCAGCGAAAACACTAATCGGATGAGTCGAGTTAAGAGCGTAGTTCTTGATAAACCTACCCAGACAAGAATATTCACCGTTGCTAACCAGAAAGGTGGAGTTGGTAAAACAACTACCGCTGTAAACCTTGCAGTCGCCCTTGCAGAAAAGGGAATGAAGGTTTTGCTAATAGATTTAGACCCTCAAGGCAACGCTTCAACCGCAGTAGGAATAGAACATCCAACTGGAATTCCTTCTAGCTATCACGCTCTCGTAAAGGGCGTCCCATTAGCGGATTTGGTCAGAATCAGCCCAGAATCGCCTAATTTGTTGTGCGTTCCGGCCACTTTGGATCTTGCTGGTGCGGAAATGGAACTTTACTCCCTTCCGGATAATCATTTCCAGCTCAAACGTGCCATTCAGCAATACCTAGAGGCTGTTTCTGAGAAGCCAGACTATGTTTTTATTGATTGCCCACCCAGCCTCGGACACCTCACAATCAACGCCTTTACAGCTGCGACAGAAGTCCTGATTCCAATTCAATGCGAATATTATGCTCTGGAAGGGCTGACTCAGCTAAAGGTAACTATCGATTGGATCAGGGGTAAAAGCAACCCAGGGCTAGCTCTCTCAACGATTCTTCTGACTATGTATGACGGAAGAACCAAGCTAAACGCCGCTGTTGTGGAAGATGTCAGGGCTCACTTCCCAACTCAGACGCTTGAAACAGTAATTCCAAGACAAATAGGTGTTGCCGAAGCGCCAAGTTACGGCCAAACCGTGATTAACTATGACCGTAATTCAAACGGAGCAATTTCCTACATGGAAGCAGCTATAGAAATAGCCAGAAGAGGAGTCATGCATGGCTGAGAAAAAAGGTGGTTTAGGTAGGGGAATTGGCGCTTTGATTCCAAGTGCCCAATCTCAGGAACGCATGGAACGTCCTGCGGACGGCAATCCCCTCAGCGTATTTTTCGGCGGTTCAAGTAATGGGCCGGTTGACCTTGTCCCAGTTCCAGGAGCAACATTTGGCTATCTAAACGTTGATGACATTGTTCCTAACCCTAAGCAGCCCAGAACAAACTTTGATCCTGAAGATTTTGCGGAATTAGTTGGCAGCATTAGAGAATTTGGAGTTCTTCAGCCTGTTTCAGTGAGGGCTTTAGGAAAACAAAACGGAATTGACAAATATGAACTGATTATGGGGGAGAGACGTCTTAGGGCTTCTAAGGAAGCTGGCCTAGCTCAAATCCCTGCTGTTATTCGAGAAATCGGCAGCGAAAACATGCTTCGCGACGCTTTGCTCGAAAACCTTCACCGTAGTGATCTAAATGCCATTGAAGAGGCCAATGCTTACCAGCAACTACTTGAAGAGTATGGCTGCACCCAGGATCAATTGGCAGATAAACTCTCGCGCTCTCGTCCTCAAATAACCAACACTTTGAGGTTGCTAAAACTTCCGACATCAATTCAAATGAAATTGGCGGCAGGTGTTCTTACTGCTGGTCATGCCAGGGCGATTCTTTCAGTCGAAGATCCGGAGAAAATGGCACAATTAGCCGAAAAGGTTATAAACCAAGGTCTATCTGTTCGTGAAACCGAGGAAGCAACTAAAGAGAAGAAGCAAAGGGCAAACATTAAGCCTGGAAGCCGTCAAGCTATTCTCAAAGATCTCGCAAACAAGGTTGGCGACAAGCTAAATACGAGCGTCCGCATCAAGATGACCCTCAAAAAGGGAACTATTGAAATAGATTTTGCTAGTGTGGACGACCTTAAGCGAATCCTTAAGGAAATGGGTCAGGATACAGACTTCTAAAACCTGTGGAAAGTTATCCACATATTCAATCGGAGTGTTGTGGATAGTTATCCACAGGCAATTCTCTTTAGATAAAGTCTTTTAGATCAGCTAACAAACTTGGCTTTGGCTTAGCCCCAATAATTTGTTTCACAACTTGGCCATTCTGAAATACGTGCAAGGCAGGTATGGAAGTAATTCCATACTGTTGAGCTAGTTGAGGCTCTTCGTCCACGTTCACTTTTACGATTTCAAGCTTGTCGCCATGTTCCGCTGATATTTCGTCCAGAATCGGTGATACCTGGCGGCATGGACCACACCACTCAGCCCAGAAATCTACTAGGACTGGCTTTGGTGATGATAGAACTTCGGCTTGGAAAGTGCTTGTTGTGACGTGCTTTGACATTTTGCTCCTTGTTTAGTGAATCTATTCTAAGTCGGTTAAGTAATGTTCTGCATCCAACGCCGCAACACAACCTGAGCCAGCAGCGGTGATGGCTTGTCTGTAAGTTGGATCGATTACGTCACCAGCTGCGAACACGCCAGGCAGGCTGGTTTTAGAGGAACGACCTTCAACTTTTATGAATTTCTCTGGAGTAAGTTCAACTTGGTTTTCGACTAACCAAACTCTTGGATCATTTCCGATAGCTATAAACAATCCATCAAGTGCTAATTCACGGGTTGAGCCATCAACGGTGTTTTTTAATATAACGCCGGATAATTTTCCATCGCCAAGTAGTTCGTTCACTTCGGTATTCCAAATCACTTCAATCTTTGGATTGTTTAAGGCTCGCTCTTGCATAATCTTCGATGCTTTGAAACTGTCGCGACGGTGAATCAGATAAACCTTTGATGCGAATCTAGTAAGGAATGTTGCTTCTTCCATAGCGGAGTCTCCTCCACCAACAACTGCAATAGTTTTCTCTCTAAAGAAAAAGCCATCACAGGTAGCACACCAAGATATTCCGTATCCGCTTAATTCTTTTTCTTTTGGTAAACCAAGTTCACGATATGCAGCACCAGTGGCGATGATTACTGTTTTTGCTTCAAAGGTTAAACCATTGCCAGTCTTAACAATTTTTACTTCACCTTTGAGATCGACTTCAACAACATCATCTAATAAAACCTCTGTTCCAAATCTTTCTGCTTGTGCACGAAAAGCATCCATCAGTTCTGGACCTTGAAGACCGTTCGGGAAACCAGGATAGTTTTCAACTTCAGTGGTCTTCATTAATTCACCACCGGCTTCAACAGATGAAGCAATGAGCAGAGGTTTAAGACCTGCTCTTGCCGAATAAATTCCTGCCGTGTATCCGGCAGGACCTGATCCAATGATTATTACTTCGCGCACTTTAACTCCAGATTTGGATTGATGGTGAAGTCAAGTTTATCTACCAAAAAGCTTCTTAATTGGTTTAGCTAATACTTCGACTTCAGGAACTTTTAATAATCTCAACACACCCAGATAAATAACTAGCATTACTCCACCGATAAGTAAGCAAGTAAGCGAGGCACTAAAGATTGATAAGACTGGGAACCTGCCCGGGTTTGCTCCACCTAGAGCTTGCAAAATTCCAAACCCAACAAGACCAGCAAGCGTCGCCGCGATGGCGAACTTTAGAGTTGCGATAGATAAATGACTGTGACCTAGAGAACCAAACTTTCTCTTGAATAGGAAGAATGCTAGAACTGCTTGAATCAAAATGCTTCCGGAAGTCAAAGTTGATAAAGCAACAACCATCCAAAGATGTTCAACATAAATTCCGATCAAAATAGAACCAACTATGTTTATTACTGTTTGAGCAGTTGTGAATAGGAATGGTGTTCTTGTGTCTTCAAGTGAGTAGAAAGCTCTCTGAATCATAAAGACATAACTGAAAGGTAATAAACCAACCACCATCGCGATTACGACGTTACCCAAAGCAATAGCACCGGGTAGTTCACCGATGAACACTCTGGATATTGGATAGGCCAAAACTATTAATCCAGCGGTTGCCAATACGCTGATCATCGCAATGGTTCTGAGCCCATCCACTAAATCTTTCTTCAATTCGTCGAACTGCTTTTGCATGGCGTGAGTGGACATTCTGGTGAAATAAGCCGTGGCTATCGATACTGTCGCCACAGAGTGGGGAAGCATAAAGATCAGCCAAGCTATAGTCATCGCAGCCACCGATGCAATGGCCACTTCTTTACCTTCAAAAAAGGTTCTACCGCCGATCGCTTTTGAGGCAACGGCTGTTTGAACCAACCCACCAAGTTGGCTAACTAACAGCATTCCAACAGTCCAAGAAGCTGTCTTCATGGCGGGAGCTAGACCCACTCCTCGCCAGGAGAAGTTCAGGTTGAAACGTAGACCCATTCTTCGCCAGAAAACAAAGAGGATAAGAGCTTGAGCGGCGACACCTAGGGTAGCCGAACCAGCTAACACTGAAATCTGGGTTTCATGCCAGTTCTCTACAGTTCTTTTACCGGTTGGGTCTAAACCGAACTGCCAGATGAAAATAACCATTCCAACTATGGAAACGATATTGTTCAAAACCGGTGCCCACATATACGGTCCAAATTTACTTCTGGCGTTTAACACTTCACCAAGCAAGGTGTATAGACCATAAAAGAACAGTTGCGGTAAGCACCAGTAAGCAAAGGCTGTGGCTAGGGCTAATTGAGCTGGGGACCAACCTTCTGTATATAAATCAACAAGAAGGGGCGCTGCCAAAGTAGTGATGACAGTTAGTCCACCGAAAATAACTATCGCTAGAGTTAGCAACCTATCTATATACGCTTTACCGCCATCCAGATGACTTTTAGCTTTCACTATCTGAGGAACTAGAACAGCATTAAGAACACCACCAACGATGATGGCGTAAACGTTGTTAGGCAATTGGTTAGCAACACCAAAAGCATCAGCAGCGTTAGTGGTAACACCTATAGTGGCAGCTAGAAGAATTGCCCGAATTATCCCTAATGCTCTGGAAAACACTGTTCCTGATGCCATGATCAGAGAGGATTTTAGAACGCTCATACTTTGGCTCGGTTTCTTCTAAGCATCCTTACTGAACCCAGTGCAAGCAGTGACACAACTAGAATTCCGAAACCAACTAGAATCACGAATTCGATATCTGGGTTTGCTTTAACTTTTAGATATGTCGAGCTGCCAAGTCGAATATCGGTGAAGGTGGTTACCCAAACCTTAACTTTGAAATCGCCAGAACTGATTACAGTGATAGGGATTAGAGCATCTTTTCTAGAGCGAGCAGGTATGTTCAGTGAGACATATTCTTGAACATTGACTCCAGGATTGTTGGAAATAGCATGAACCCTAACTCGAACCGCTCTGTCGTAATTGTTTTGAACCGAGACGGGAACTTTTGATTCTCGTGAAACCATGTTTATCTCTGAGCCAGAAACGATGAAGACCTGAGCCGGAGGCAGAGCAGCCTCTGCTTGAGGTAACTGCAAGACATTTATTAGGAGCACTGCAGCAAGAATCTTTTTGATCATTGTCTAGCCACCCACTCTTGAACTACTAAACCTAACCGACGCTCATTTTCATGGGTTAGCTCTTCGGCTAAAAGATCTATCGGAATCCACCTGATGTCGATGGCTTCTTGGTCAGGATCGTTTTCAATGGTTAGCTCGCCACCTATTTGCTTCATTAGGAAGTGGTGAACAGTTTTGCTAATCACGGCTGTTGGGGTGCTGAACTCATAATGAATGGTGCCTAGGGTTTCTAAAATCTCACTCTTTAGTCCCGTTTCTTCTTCAACTTCTCGAAGTGCTGCCTCGGCTATAGTCTCAACGCCTTCTGGGTGTCCCTTAGGAACACACCATTCAATTCGACCAATTCGATTGCGTCGACCAATAACAGCAACGCGAGGAGCACCAGAAGCAGCGAGAACGAATCCCCCTGCTGAAGTCTCCTCGACGCGCGGCTTCGCCCGTGAGTTCATAGCTTCAAGCCTAACGCTGACCCTTTTCACAGGCATACTTAAATTCATGCGAACTGTTGCCGAGGCTCTAGCCAATCTTCAACGGACTACTGACAGTCCGTTACTCGGCAAACTGGGCAGATTGTTCCAAGCCAACGGCTTTGAAATAGCCCTAGTTGGTGGCCCAGTCCGGGATGCCTTTCTTGGCAGGGAGACCGCTGATCTGGATTTCACCACCAACGCTAAACCAGATGAGATCATTGGCATCCTAAAAGGCAACGTTGATGCCATCTGGGACGTCGGTCGAGACTTCGGAACTATTGGGGCAAGACTAGGGCAAGTTGATGTTGAGATTACGACATATAGAACTGATAACTACGACCCGCAATCGCGTAAGCCTGAAGTCAGGTTTGGAACTGACTTAACTGAGGATCTCTTCCGACGAGATTTCACAATCAACTCGATGGCTCTTCGGTTACCCGACGGTGTTTTCGTAGATCCGTTTAATGGTTTGCAAGATTTGCTAGATGGAATTATTAGAACACCAGGTAAACCTCAAGATAGCTTTAGTGATGACCCGCTAAGAATCATGCGAGCGGCTAGGTTCGCAGCTCAATTAGATTTTCACATTGAAGATGAAACTTTCTCCGCCATGAAAGCTATGGCTGAAAGAATAAAAATAGTTTCAGCAGAAAGAATTCAGATTGAGCTGGGCAAACTTGTTTTAGGAAACCACCCTAGAGCCGGTATTGAAGCTTTAGTTGAGTCTGAAATCGCATCATACATACTACCAGAAATCCCAGCTCTGAAACTAGAAATAGATGAGCATCACCACCATAAAGATGTTTATGAACACACCATCATTGTTTTAGAGCAAGCGATTAGTTATGAGAAGCAATACGGTTTAGAAAAAGATGTTGTGCTTAGACTTGCAGCTCTCATGCACGACATCGGAAAGCCGGTAACTCGCAAATTGCAACCCGGTGGTGGTGTTACTTTCTATCACCACGATGTAGTTGGAGCAAAACTAGCTAGTAACAGGTTGAGGGAACTGCGTTTTGATAATGACACCATAAAAGATGTTTCAAGGCTAATTGAATTGCATCTGCGCTTTTTTGGTTACAGCGATTCAGCTTGGACCGACTCAGCTATCAGAAGATACGTTCGGGATGCTGACGCACTACTAACTCGATTACATGTTTTAACTCGGGCTGATGTAACGACCAGAAACCAACGTAAAGCAGAACGGTTAGCCCACGCCTACGACGATCTGGAAAGACGCATTGAAGAGCTAGCTGAACAAGAAGAACTTGATGCCATAAGACCAGATCTAACTGGTGAAGAGATCATGGAAATTTTAGGTCTTAGCCCAGGCCCTCTGGTGGGGCAGGCGTACCGCTTTTTGATGGAACTGCGCCTAGATGAAGGCCCATTGGGGACAGTGGAGGCTAAAAAGCGCTTGCTTGCTTGGTGGTCTTCAAGGTAGAGTTGTGAAGTTGTCCTGGTTGAGACCCTGTGCTCAACGATTTAGATAACCAATGCATTTACCCTCCTGTCACGGAAAGGCCGTGACCGATTAGTCCAGAGGAGGTGGGTTAGTCATGCATAAATATGAGGTTCTAGTAATCCTAGACTCAGACGTCGACGAGAAAACCGTTGGCACCCAGCTAGACAAATTCCTAAACGTTGTTCGCAACGGTGGCGGCACTGTTGACAGTGTTGACATTTGGGGAAGACGTCGCTTCGCATATGAAATCAACAAGAAAACCGAAGGTATTTACGCAGTCATTTACTTGACTTGTAATCCTGCGGAGGTCTTGGAGTTAGATCGTCAACTGAAGTTATCTGAAGCTGTTGTTAGAACTAAAGTTCTACGCGCTGAAGATGCAGTTTTCAGAATCGGTTCAGTAACCGTTCCAGAATTCACTCCAGGTGAAGACAAGCCAGCTAGAGCTAAGCGTCCAGCTAAGGTAGCTGAGTAATCAAGATGGCTGGAGAACTATCAATCACAGTTGTTGGCAACTTAGCTAATGACCCTGAACTTAGAAACACTAACAGCGGAATTGCTTTTGTTGGTTTGAATGTTGCTTCAACACCGAGAACATACAACAGAAACACTTCTACTTGGGAAGACGGTGAAACCGTTTGGGTTCGTTGCACAGCTTGGCGTGAAGTTGCTGAGAATGTTGCAAAGAGCCTTACCAAGGGAACTCGCGTTATTGTCACCGGAAGACTAAAACCAGCTTCCGCATACCAGTCAAACACTGGTGAGGCACGTGCCTCAATCGAAATTGAAATCGAAGAAATTGGTCCTTCACTACGTTACGCAACAGCTGCTGTTACTAGACGTGCACGTGATGGCCAACCAGCTGTTGATTCAAACCCATGGAACAACGCACCAGTTGCCCCAGCAACAACATCGACTAACGATGGTTGGGCTAACCCAGGTACTGAAGGTTTCGCAACCGGTGAAGAATCACCTTTCTAAAAAGAATTTATTAGGAGAAAAATAAAATGGCAGGAAAAGTAAACAGCGATCGCGTCAAGAAGGGACGTAACGCTAAGAACCTGAAGAACCTTCCACCAGCTAAACCAATCACAGTTGGTGTTATCGATTACAAGGACATTGCAACTCTTCGTCGCTTTGTTACTGACCGTGGAAAGATCCGCTCACGTCGTATCACTGGTGTTTCTGTTCAAGAGCAGAGACTTATTGCTAAGGCCGTTAAGAATGCTCGCGAGGTCGCTTTGCTTCCTTACGCTGGTGCAGGACGCTAGGAGATAAGAAATGTCTAAAGTTATTTTGACCAACGAGGTGTCAGGTCTTGGCTCAGCAGGAGATGTTGTTGAAGTTAAGAACGGTTACGCTCGTAACTATCTGCTACCTAGAGGTTTCGCAGTGCTATGGACTAGAGGTGGCGAGAAGCAGGT
>JBEGRI010000005.1:0-24731 GCA_041180525.1 Actinomycetota bacterium
TTCAAACTCTTAGCTTCTTCTTGAGCTAAGACAACGACCCTTCGGGCCTTATCGGTGAATTTCTCAAACATTTCATTACTCCTTTGGCACTTT
This sequence comes from Actinomycetota bacterium, assembly GCA_041180525.1. Classification (GTDB taxonomy): domain Bacteria; phylum Actinomycetota; class Actinomycetes; order Actinomycetales; family Microbacteriaceae; genus Rhodoluna. The sequence goes on from JBEGRI010000005.1 coordinate 94, forward strand.
TTATGTGCTTACAAAGAAGATAACCCGAAAACCACCCATTTATTCTGGCTGTTCGCCATAAGGGGAACTAGTGTTACGGGCCAGTTTTCGAGGCGGTAGAACCCTCTAATTAAGTGACAGGGTGTACCAATCTGAGTAAGTTTCAGAAGCGTCGACCCAAGAGAATACCTCTATCCTCAGCCAGTAGTCTCCATATTCCCCCGGATCTGTCGAGAATGTAAAAGTGCCACTGCCGAAAATGTTGTCACTCTGGAATTTGCCATCCAACCAAACCCAATTGTCGTAGTCAGTGCAGTCATCAGACTTGAGGCAAACCTCAGAGTAAATGCTGTACTGAGTTGTCTCAGGTGCAGTTACGGAAACTTCTATGTCTGGTGGAGTGTCTACGGAGTAGTCAAGACTCTGATCGGAATATGAAACATCAAGTTGAATATCACTATTTTGCGAACCAGCTGGGCAAACTATGTCAATCCACTTTGCTTTAGTTGCTGCAGCTGGAGATTTAGTAGTTGCATCAACATAGAAACGAAAATTCCACGAGACATCATCCCCCGCCTCGCACTCAGAAACTAAGCCTTCGACATCAGACATCGATACAGCGAAACCATATTTACCGATGTCAGCTTGCCAAACGGAGTTTCCCGAGGTTTCGTCACCATAACTGTTGTTGGTTCTCAAAGTTTGCAGTCTAATCTTGCGATTCTTGGTCACTCCAGAACTGATGCCTGCGTTCACAATTGAGATTTCGTTCAAATCCAAGGTGTCTGGAATTCCATTCATACAAGTGTCACCACAAGTAAAAGTAGAAATTGACGTAGCAGTAGTTTTTGCTTTCACCACTACAGTCTTGTTTTCACTTGTCAAAGCTCTAAGCGATCCACTGGCTGCAGCTGTTGCTTTTAGAATGGTTCTTCCAGATGACTTTGGTGTCCAGAAGAAGGTTGCTACACCGCCACTACCAATAGTTGTGAGGGTTTGAACCTTAACGTTATTCGCATATAAAGTAACTTTTCGTTCAACGCCACTTTCGCATTCTGTTGCAGACAAAGTTGCCTTAGGACAGATTGCAATGTCAATTGGATTAGGAACCCCAGCGAAGACATTTGAAGGTAAGCTGATGCCAATTGTCGTCTTCACTATAGCCGCATCGGCAGGCACAGCAGATAGCGAAGCTAGCGCTAGTGCAAGCACGGCTCCAGTAATAAAGTTCTTTCTCATTGATTCCCTCTCCCTGAACTACAGTCTAGGTTGATTTGGGCGAAGTTTGAGTTTTTTATTTTCCGAGATGAAACCGTTACTTACCTTCTTTGGCTTTCTTCGCCTTAGCTCTTTCTTCGGCTTCTATCTTTGCTCGAGTTTGCCTCTCCTTAGCATCAGCGCCAATTAATGATTTGAAAAGAAAGTAAACAATCGCAACCATGCCAAGTGGTGGCAGTAATGACAAAAGTGCTGCTACTAAGTCTTGCTGGCTCATTACTTCACCAATGGGAACATAATGGTTTCCCTAATTCCAAGCCCAGTAAGGCTCATCAGCAAGCGATCAATACCCATGCCCATACCACCTGAAGGTGGCATACCGAACTCTAAAGCCTTGAGGAACTCCTCATCTAGCTTCATAGCTTCTGGGTCTCCAGCTGCTGCAAGTTTGACCTGCTCAACAAATCTCTCCCGCTGAATAACCGGGTCAACCAACTCAGAGTAGCCAGTTGCCTGCTCATAGCCTCGAATATACAGATCCCATTTCTCAACTACCCCTGGCTTTGATCTGTGGTTTCTAACCAATGGTGATGTATCGACTGGAAAGTCCATCACGAATGTTGGTTTGACAAGATTCGCTTTGACGAAATGCTCCCAAAGCTCTTCAACATATTTTCCGTGCAACGGATGATCGATCTCTAAACCTTCTTTATCGGCAAGCTTTTTTAACACTGAAATGTCTGTATCTGGAGTAATCTCAACACCTGAGGCTTGAGATAAAGACTCAAACATCGAAATGCGATCCCAATCGCCAGAGAGGTCGTTTATTTCGCCACCGTCAAGTTCGACCTGAAGTGTTCCAAAAATATCTTTAGCTGCATTCTGGATTAACTCTTGAGTAAGAGTTGCCATGGTGTTGTAATCACCGTAAGCCTGGTAAGCCTCGAGCATGGCAAATTCAGGTGAGTGAGTTCTATCAGCACCTTCATTTCTGAAGTTACGGTTGATTTCGTAAACACGTTCAATACCACCAACAACCGCACGCTTCAAGAAAAGTTCTGGTGCGATTCTCAAGAACAGCTCGGTATCAAAGGCATTTGAATGTGTTTTGAAAGGCCTAGCTGAAGCACCCCCGTGGATGGTTTGTAACATCGGGGTTTCAATTTCGATGTAATCAGAACCAGTAAAAGTTTTGCGTAGCGATTGCATAACTTTACTTCTAATTTGAACTACTTCTCTGGCACGATCTCTAACAATCAGATCGATATACCTGTGTCTGACTCGATACTCTTCGCCAAGCTCGTTGTGTAAATTAGGCAGAGGTCTAATGGTTTTAGCTGCCATCTTCCAACTATCAGCTAAAACCGATAGCTCACCTCGTTTAGATGTAATAACTTCACCGCTCACAAATAGATGATCGCCTAAATCAACCATTTCTTTGTAATGCTCTAGCGAGGAATCACCAACTTTATCTAGAGAAAGCATCACCTGAATTCGAGCACCACTACCTGCTTGTAATGTTGCAAAGCAAAGTTTTCCGGTGTTTCTTTGAAACATAACTCGCCCGGCAATAGCAACGACGTCCCCAGTGGCAGTATCAATAGCAAGATCTGGATACTTAGCTCTGAGCTGATCAATCGTTGAAGTTATCTTTAGCGTTACCGGATAGGCCCCTGAGCCGGATTCAATTAACCGCTCGCGCTTGGCTAAACGAATAGCTATCTGCTCGGGCAGATCCTGCTCTTCTTCGTTTAGTTCAAAGTTCTCGTCGGTCATGCCGGCTCCTGCATAGTTATTTCCAAATTGTCGATAAGCCTAACTCCAGCCAAATTCAAGGCAACTATCAACAGTGCTTGACCTGTAAAGCTATCTGAAACAGGCCTGAAACTGCCTTTATCAACTAGTGCTAGATAATCAAGTTTAGCCAGAGACAGGGAACTCAAAGCACTTCTGGCTTGCTCTAAAGCTTCACTTGGTTTGGTGCCTTGCTGTATTTCAGCTTCAACTAATTTCAGGTTAGCGAAGATTAATGGAGCACTAACCTTAGCTAGATCCGTTAGGAACCTATTGCGGCTGGATTTAGCTAAGCCTGATTCTTCCCTGACCGTTGGTCCCTCAATAATCTCTATGGCATCATCGAACTCTCGCTTGACCATTCGGCGAATCAAATACAACTGCTGGGCATCTTTAGCACCGAATACTGCAACGTCTGGGTCAATAACCTTGAAGAACCAAGAAACAACTGCTAAGACCCCATCAAAATGACCTGGTCTAATTACACCTTCAAAAACCGCCCCAACCGCACCTGCTCTAGGAGTTAACTGCTCTGGGATTCCATCCGGATAAACTTCTGCTACTTGTGGCAAGAACAACACGTCTGGAACTTTAGTTAGAGTATTTATCGCTTCAACGTCCTTATCTAAAGTTCTTGGATAGCGATCAAAATCCTCATTTTTACCGAACTGGGTTGGGTTTACAAAAATACTAAAAATAACAAAGCTATTTGGAATTTGAGTAGCAATCTTTACTAAAGAAAGATGTCCTTCGTGCAAAGCACCCATGGTTGGAACAAAAACTATTCTTTTGTGTTCTGTTCTAGCTTTAGTTAAAGCATCTTGTAATTCTGTAACGCTCGAAACAGTAATCATTCAATATCACCATCAAGTAAATCTGCTGGATCTATTTCTGTAACAGAACTTCTTAGTGACTCTTCTAATGAGGAGCGAAGAATGCCAGCAAGGAGATTTCTTGGTTTTTCTATTTCAGCTTCCTCGAGCAACTTGATAGATTGACCAACAATCAAAGAGGTAAAAGTTGAGGCAACTGAAATAGCCTCAGCATACTTTGTTCTAGCACCAGCTGGGACATGGATAGGTTCGCCACCTAGCTCTATGGCTAAAGTTTGAACTATCGGTAAAACTTGCTTTGGTGCATCAACTGCAATATACGATTCTTGTAATCTAGCTCGATCAATTGAGCTAAAGCCAGTAAAGCGCATCGCTGGATGCATGGCCATCGGAACTACACCTAGTGAATACGCTGGCTCAAAAACTTCAAAACCGAAATCAGGCGAAGTTGAAACTAGTAACTGTCCTGGCATTAGTGAAGAAGTTTCAACTAAACCCTTAACTGTTGAAGCAATCTCAACACCGGGTATCGCAAAAACTACTAGATCCACCCCAGCAACAGCATTAGCAACATCGGTAACTCTTATCCCTGGCATTAACAATTGCGCTTTTTCGATGCGTTCAGGGTCGGTTGTGGCGATGGCTAAAACCATGTGCCCGGCATCCGCAAGAGCTTTAGCTAGGGTTAGCCCAACTGGACCAGCCCCAACAATGGCAACATCTAGCCTTGATTCCATTAGATGGCCACAGTATCGTCTTTAGGCCCGCTATCTGAAGGCAGTTTACATATCCCTTGAACAATAAAGGCAACGGTTAGCAAAACGATGGAGGCTATTCCAGCAAGCAAATTAGGCATAATCGCCTCTCTGGCTATCACTGGAGCGGTAACTAAAAAGAAGATAATCCCTGCGTGCCAGCCAATAAAAATTGTGGAAGTTATAGCGCTCGCTTTAGCTAGCAGTAAAACTCTAACCGCGTAAAACGGATCAACCGGCAAAGGTCTTTTCAGATTGGCTCCATCTTTAGCTTCAAGGATTTTCTTTAGCGCTCGCTTATAGCGGTAGATCGGTAAGGCCAAAAGTATAAGCGCTATGGCAACCACCAAGATTGAAAGGGTTAGAGAGAGTGGACTTAGCGGAACATGAAAAGAGTTAGCTACTGCCCAGGTGCTGTATTGATCACCTGCAACAACACTGATAACGAACCAGAGAACTAAAGACCAAATACTTATCGGTTTCATTTGAGCTTAACCTGATCTGCAAATAGTATTGCTAGCTTTTCAAGCTTGCCGACCCCGGGTAACTCTGCCTCGGTATCCATGCAATACCAGGGAACAATAACAAAAGCTCGTTTAGCAGCCTCAGGATGAGGGATTTGTAAATCTTTGCTGCGGTAGTGAATGTTGCCAAATTTGATTATGTCAATATCAATGTTTCGATCTCCCCAGCGCTCTTTCCTTTTTCTGCCGAGCTTTGATTCAACACTTTGAATTAGGGCTAATAGTGCTTCTGGCTTTAAATCTGTTTTCACTTCAGCAACGCAGTTCAAGTATTTAGGTTTAGTGGAATCAACCCCACTAAGCGTTAACGCTTTAGATTCAAAAATGGCTGAAACTTTTTCTAAAGTTACCTTCCGAGATTTCACCAGTTCGGCTAAAGCCCTTATCAACCACTGACGTCGATTACCTAGATTGCTGCCTAAAGCCAAAATGACATTATTGTTCACGTTTAGCCTTAACTGTTACTGAAACATCGGAAAACTCGTAAGGCAGTGGGGCAGAAGGTTTATGAACAGTGATTTTAGCTTTCTTAACCTTTCCACCACCAAAATTCAAAGCATAGTCAAGTAGTCTCTGAGCCAAAGTCTCTAATAAATCAACTGGATCATTTTTTGTTAGCTCAACTAAACCTTTAGCTAGTTCACCGTAGTGAACAGTTTTAGATAGATCGTCACCGAAAGCAGCAATGTCGCCATCTAACCAAATAGTTGCATCTATATAGAAGTCTTGACCGTTTTGTCTTTCATAATCAAAAACGCCATGGTGGGCGAAAACCCGCAAACCAGTGATAGCGATTTTGTGTTGCATAAGACCATTCTCGCCTATTCGGCATTACGTAAAGCGGCAACTACGTTTATGGCATCTACGGTGGTCATTACGTTGTGGACTCTAACTCCCCAGAGTTTACGTTGCAAAAGTAATGCTGTTAGAACAGCGGTAGCAACATCCCTACGGTCATTGCCAACACTAGGAACATCTTCGGCCAAAGCGCCAGCTATAAAACGCTTCCGGCTAGCCCCAACCAGTATTGGTAAACCCAATTTCTCCAGTTCATCTAAGCGGGCCACCAAAACCCAGTTTTGCTGCATATCTTTGGCAAAGCCAAGACCTGGGTCTATCACTATCTGCTCTCTAGCTACCCCTAAAGCTAAAGCCTTATTCACTTGAGCCTCTAGTTCTCTGGCAACATCTTTAGCAACATCTTGATACTTATTCAACTGATCCATCTCGTTGCTAAACCCCCGCCAATGTGAAATCACCAGAGTTGCCTTAGTTTCTTTTGCCACCTCAAACATGTTCTCATCGGCAAGCCCACCGGAAACATCGTTGATAATCTTGGCTCCTAGCTCAACAGCTTTTCTAGCTGTTTCTGAATTCATAGTGTCAATGCTGACCACCATGTTTTCCTTAACCAGTTGCTCGATAACTGCTAACACTCTGTTTTGTTCCTCGGCTATTGGAATCCGATTTGCACCAGGTCTAGTTGACTCTCCACCGACGTCAATGATGTCAGCACCACTGATTGAAAGTAATCGTGCTTGATCTAAAGCTGCTTGCATTTCAATAAATTGATTACCATCACTAAAAGAATCTGGAGTGATGTTTAGAACCCCCATTACTAAAGGTCTATGCATTTTCATTTAGCAATCAGGTTCATTACTTCTTGACGTAGCGTTGGATCACTATAAACACCGCGAGTCGAAACCGTAACAGTGTTTGCTTCAGGTTGTCTTGCACCACGAGATGCAACACAATGATGCCTGGCTTCAATTACAACTACGACACCTTGAGTGTTCAAGCCCTCTTCTAAAGCCTGGGCTATCTGATTCGTTAGATTTTCTTGCAGTTGTGGTCTAGCTGATAAAACTTCAACCAACTTAGGCAACCTACCTAAACCAATCACTCGATCAGTCGGCAGGTATGCGATGTGGGCAACACCGGTAAAAGGCAATAAATGGTGCTCGCAAATACTTACTAACTCAATGTCTTTCAGAATCACTGCATCGGTGTGTTCAGCTGGAAAAGTGTCAGCCAAAACTGCTTTAGCATCGACACCAACACCTGCGAAGAATCCTGCATAGGCATCAGCAACTTTCTCTGGGGTTGCTTTCAGTTCTTCGCGATTAGCATCTTCACCGATAGCCCAAAGCAATTCAACTACTGCTTTTTTAATTCTCTCGGCGTCAACCATTAGTAACTATTTCTTTTTACTTTTTGGAATGGCGATAGGACCTTGCTTAGATTTAGGTCTGCTCTTTTTAGAAAGCCATTGGCTTCGCTTAGGCAATTTCTTGACAGACTTAAAGATTCGGTTGATGTCATCAGGATTCAAAGTTTCTTTCTCCATCAACTCTTTAGCCATAGCATCCAGTACCTTGCGGTTTAGGTTGATTGCCTTATAGGCCTCATCATGAGCTGCATCTAAGATTGCTCTAATCTCTTTATCAATGCTCTGGGCTGTCGAGTCGCTGTAATCCTTAGCCTGGGCCATGTCTCTGCCGATGAACACTTCGCCACCACGGCCGTATGAAACTGAACCAACCGTTGCGCTCATGCCATACTGCATGACCATTGATCTAGCGATATCTGTTGCCTTCTCAAAGTCATTAGATGCCCCAGTGGTTGGATCCCCATAGACAATCTCTTCAGCAACACGACCTCCCATGGCATAAGCAATCTGGTCGAGTAGCTGGTTCCTAGTTACTGAGTAACGGTCTTCGATAGGTAAAACCATGGTGTATCCGAGGGCTCTGCCTCTAGGCAAAATAGTGACCTTGGTCACTGGATCACTGTGATTTAGTGAAGCTGCAACCAGAGCATGGCCTGACTCGTGGTAGGCAGTGTTCAAACGCTCCTCGTCTTTCATCAGACGGCCCTTCTTAGCTGGACCTCCAATTACTCTGTCGATGGCCTCATCAACAATCTCACTAGTAATTTCTTTTTGGTTGCTTCTAGCAGTTAATAGTGCTGCTTCGTTTAGCACGTTAGCTAAATCGGCACCAGTAAAGCCAGGTGTTCTCCTAGCTACCAAAGCTAAGTCAACATTCTTACCCACTGGCTTACCCTTAGAGTGAACCTTTAGAATCTGCTCTCTGCCTTTTAGATCCGGTGCGGAAACTCCAACCTGTCGGTCAAAACGTCCTGGACGCAAAAGCGCTGGATCAAGAATATCTGGACGGTTAGTCGCGGCAATAAGTATCACGTTGGTCTTTGAATCAAAACCATCCATCTCAACTAGCAACTGGTTGAGTGTTTGTTCTCTTTCATCATTACCGCCACCGATACCTGCACCACGTTGGCGACCAACTGCATCAATTTCATCTACGAAGATAATCGCTGGAGCAGCTTGCTTAGCTTGTTCGAATAAATCTCTAACTCGAGAAGCACCAACACCGACAAACATTTCAACAAAGTCAGAACCTGAGATAGTGAAGAACGGAACACCTGCTTCGCCAGCAACAGCTTTAGCAAGTAAAGTCTTACCGGTTCCAGGTGGGCCATAAAGTAAAACACCTCTAGGTATCTTTGCTCCAACGGCTTGAAACTTTTGTGGTTCTTTTAGAAATTCTTTGATTTCTTGTAATTCTTCGATTGCTTCGTCAACACCAGCAACATCGCTAAACATTACTTTAGGCATGTCTTTGTTATAAAGTTTTGCTCTTGACTTACCAAATTGCATCGCTCGGTTATTTGATCCTTGAGCACTGCTCATCATGAAATAGAAAAGACCACCGATTAGTAAGAAAGGCAGAATGCTAAAGAAAAGCGACATATACCAGGGTGTATTGTCCACCTGGTCGTTATAACCATCCGTAATTTTTGCTTTAGCTATAGCTTCGGTTACAGCAACACCACGAGGTGAAACATAGTAAAACTGTAGTTTTTGACCTGGTTTGAAATCTGGTGCGTAGCCAACAATAATGTCAACACGTTGTTCGTTTTCAACCATCTGAACAGATTTTGCTCCGTTGTTTTCAATAACCGATAAACCGACATAAGTGTCAACTGTGGTTACACCTTGGTTACCGAAAGCATTCAATCCAACTGACACAGCGATGAATGCAAGAGCAACCCACAAAAATGGTCCCCGAAGCAATTTGCGAATTTTCATAGAGGCTTAGCCCCAACCTTTCGATAAAGACGAACAAACTCTAGGCTACCTGCCTGTAAAGGTCTTAGAAACACCTGTTCGCAGACAGAGAAGAGGTTTTAGCTGTATACCGCTGGGGATAAGACCCCAACGTCTTTCAAAGTCCTATATTTCTCGGCGTAATCCAGCCCATATCCCACTACAAACTCATTCGGGATGTCAAACCCAACGAGTTTCACATCAACATCAACCTTGGCGGCCTCAGGTTTACGCAATAAGGCAACGATTTCAACCGATGCTGCCCCTCGAGCAGCCAGATTGGAAGCTAACCAAGACAAGGTCAGTCCTGAATCAATAATGTCCTCAACAATAATCACATGTCTTCCCAGAACATCAGCATCAAGATCTTTCAATATTCGAACTACTCCCGATGAATGTGTTCCTGAGCCATAGGAAGAGACTGCCATCCAGTCCATTTGCACTGGGATTTGGATGGCCCTAGAAAGATCTGCCATAAACATGACAGCACCTTTCAGCACCCCAACTAGCATTACGTCTTTACCTTTATATAAGATGTCTATTTCAGCAGCTAGCTCTTTGACTCGCTTAGCTATTTGCTCTTCAGTAACCAACACTTTGGTGATCTGGTCTTTGACTTGGTCTAAGTCCACTTAACATGCTCCTGGCTTTAGTGTTTTAGTGCTTTTCAAAGTTATTTCTGTTCCTTGTCTAAATACTCTAGCCCCTGGTAGGGTCAAAGGTTTCTGTCCATGCCAATTCGTTACCAGTTCTAGAACAGAATCAACCGCTTTCTTGCTGGGTTGGACATTTAATAGGTTCAGAGCCTTTATAACTACCCTTGAAGACAAGGCGAGGGGAAGTTTAGCCAAGCCGACTGCATCTAAAATGACTGAGGTTGCCAAAACTTTAGCTGTTGCCCTAAATGCTTTTTCAACTTCTCTCTCAATAAATTCGAGATCTGCTTGCAGCAATTCAGCAGTTCTAGACAAAGCTTCGGCAATGCCAGGGCCAAGCTCTTTTTCCAATAATGGCAGAACTGTTCTGCGAACCTTTACTCTGGTGAACTTAGTGTCTTGGTTCTGTGGATCTTTCCAAAACTTAAGACCTAAGTCGTTGCAGTATGCAACGGTTGTCTCTCTTCTTACATTGAGCAAAGGTCTTAGATATTTCTTATCCGCACTTAAGACACTCATCCCTGCAATCGATTTAGAGCCTGACCCTCTAGTCAAACCAAGCAGAACTGTCTCTGCTTGATCATCTAGGGTGTGTCCAAGCATGATTATTTTTGCTTTCATCTTCAATGCGTATTTATCTAAGGCTTTATACCGAGCTTCACGAGCCGCGGCTTCCATGCCAAGTTTGTTTTTGCTGACTTGAACATCAACTATCTCAACTGCATCCGGTTCAAGGTGGCTAACAATCTTCGCTGCTGATTCAGCAACTTTTCTGGAGTTCAACTGAAGATTGTGATTGATGATAAGCACAAAGATCCGAATGTTTTTTCGCTTGGCCTCAAAGATAGTTGCGCTAGCTAGTGCTAGTGAGTCAGCTCCACCGGAACAGGCAACAACAACCTTAGATCCTTCAGTAATTCCGTGTTGTTGCCAAGCGGTTCGAATGGCGCGACGAACATCAGCCATGGCTGGGCTCAGTCGTGGTCGAACACTCATCGCTATCCTTTCGGTAGTCTTATTACATCAAGCCTATTTAGGAGAAACATGAGTATCGACGCCATCATCGAGATTCCTCGCGGTAGTAGAAATAAGTATGAAGTTGACCACGAATCTGGCCGGGTTCGTTTGGACAGGGTTTTGTTTACCCCCTTTGTTTACCCAGTTGACTACGGCTACTTTGACAGCACTCTCGGTGGCGACGGTGACCCGCTTGATGCCTTGGTTTTACTTGAGTTTCCTGTTTACCCAGGGGTAGTTGTTGAGGTTAGGCCGGTAGCCGTACTCCCGATGGAAGATGACGGCGGAATTGATGAGAAGATTCTCTGCGTTCCAGCCAAAGACAAGAGGTGGCAACACATCCAAGATCTAAACGATGTTCCTGAACAGATTAAGAACGAACTTGAACACTTCTTCACCCATTACAAAGACTTAGAACCAGGTAAGTGGGTAAAGGTAGGAACTTGGGCTGGTAAAGATGCGGCACAAAAGCTCATCGATGAAGCTATTGCACGTTTCAAAGCTGAGGGCGGGCACCAATAGTCATTACGGCTTTAGCGGCGGACTTAATTCCTGCAGTTACAGCATTGTGATAGCTATCTCCCCTAGCCAAGCTGGCAACCAGAGCGCCAGAAAACGAATCTCCTGCTCCAGTTGGATCAATTGCATCTAGTTTTTCAACCTCAAAACTTTCCGTTAATTGTCCATCAACATATAAATCAACCCCTTGATTACCCTTAGTCACTATCACTACAGGAAAACTGGTTCCAAGAATCTCAAACTCTTGTTCATTGGGTAGCAGAATGTCTATGCCATGCAAAGCTTTGATGAAGTCTTCTTTACCATAATCGTTTATGAAACCAACTGAACCTGGATCAACCAAAACTTTTGCATTTAGTGACGTAACTCGAGAAATAAAGTTTTGAATTTCTGAAACGCTTCGACCAAACAGAGCGTAGCCACTTATGAAAACAAAATCATATTCTGATAAAAAGTGATTGCTGAGCGCTTCGAAGTCTAGAAACTTATTTGCACCTCTATCTGTGAGCATGGTTCTGTTCGCACCTTCAACTATCGACACCAAAGTCCCAGTCGCATGCTTATCGTGTTGCAGGTTAACTTGAACCGAGTATTGCTCAAATTGGTTTTTGATTCTCAAAGCGTCATGCTCGTTAACGCAACCCACGAAGCAAACGGAAGCTCCATTATTTGCTGCCCAGCTCGCTATGTTCCCAGCGGAACCGCCGAAAGTATGTGATATCTCAGCAGTGGTATCGGTGTTAGTTCTAATTTGATCTTGAGTGACAACAATGATGTCATCCATCACATCCCCAATAACCAATATTTTGCTCACTTGAGGTTAGCCCAAGCCTTAGCAATCTCAGCAGCTAAAGAAACGTTATTTCTAGCCAAATCAAGATTGACCTCTAATGATTTACCCTGAGTCAACTCAACAATTAGCGACAGCATGAAAGGCGTCACAGCCTTGCCAGTCACACCAGCTTTTTCTGCTGCCTCGTAGGCTCTGGCAATAACTTCATCGTGCTCTTTAGGATCCCATTGCTTATCATCTGGAATCGGGTTGGCTACAACGATGCCGTGGTTCTCACTGAGAGCATCTCTTGCCTGCATCAGCTTGGCAATTTCCTCTGTGCTGTTCACCGACCAATCCAGGTTGAAATCGGATTTGCTTAGCCAAAATGCAGGGAAGATATTGGTTTTCCAACCAACTACAGGAACACTCAGTGTTTCAAGTCTTTCGAGGGTTGCCGAGATATCAAGAATTGACTTCACACCAGCAGCAACAACAGTTATCGGCGTTACAGCAAGTGTAGAAAGGTCTGCTGATTCATCAAAGGTGAGGTTAGCGCCTTTATGAACTCCACCTAAACCGCCGGTAGCGAAGACTCTAACTCCAGCTAGGTTGGCTAAGTGAGCCGTAGCGGCAACAGTTGTTGCTCCAGATTTACCTAAAGCACTAAGAATTGGAATGTCTCTTACCGATGCCTTAACCAAGTCTTCGTTAGCAATGCGGTCAATTCCGGAGGCATCTAGACCAATGTTGGCAACGCCGTCGAGAATGGCAATAGTCGCTGGGACGACATCTTTGCTTCTGAGAATTTCTTCAAACTCTAAAGCTGCATCAAAGTTTCTTGGTCTTGGTAATCCGTGCGAGATGATGGTCGATTCTAGGGCAACCACTGGTTTGTTGTTATCTAAAGCATCCTTAACTTCCCTGGATAAAACATATTTGCTCATAGATATAGGTTAGACCTTTATTACCTTTACATTGTCAAAAATAAGGTTTACAATGTAAAAATGCCGAGAACAGTCAACCCTGATGCTCAGAAGAAATCAATGGAGAGTCTGATCCAAGCAGGCATAAAAACAATTTATAAATCTGGCGTTGATAGAGTTTCGGTTCAAGCTGTCAGCGAAGAAGCAAAAACTTCTAGGCCAACTTTCTATTCATATTTCGGTGACATTGAAGGTCTACTCGCTGAGATCTGGCTTGCTAAAGCAGACCTGTGGTTAGCTCAATTAGCCAATCCCTCAAAACCTATTTCTAAATTGAATAACGAAGAGCGAGTACTTAATCAAGCAATGGCTGAAATCTTTGCAGCCAGCCACCGCATTCCACAAGTTCAAGAAGTCGTTGAACCGAAAATGGCTGAATGGTGGAAAACTCTTAGTGCACAGGCTGAGATGCATCAACTAAAAGTTTTTTGGTTAATTGGACATCGTTTAGGAACTACTATCACCAAAGTTGTTGACAACAAAGTCATTCAGTCCGAATTCATTGAACAGGTTCTATCTGCAATCCCCGATGATCTTTTGAACAAATTACCAAAACTATCTTTGCCCGAACTAGCAACTCCAGAGGTTGAAGACGTAACTCTAGATACCAAGTTACTTAGAGCGGCCATAGAAATCATCGCCAGCAGCGGTGTTGAAGCAGCCTCAATGGCTCGCGTTGCCAGGAGGGCCCAAGTTTCAACCGGTGCGGTTTACCCACGCTTTTCTAAAGTTGATACTTTGATTGAGAGTTCTTTTGAAGTTGCCATCTCAAAGGTAGTTGAACAAAACTTTGGTCAATTACATTCAGACAACTTTGGGATCGAAGACTTTGGAAACTTTGTAATTGCAGGTTTACTACCTAAGCGCACCATCTGGCGTAATTTCCGTATCGAAATTCATTTAGGTGCGGTTGGCCGCCCATCCTTACAAAAAAGACTGGCTAATGCCCTCGCCGAGACCAACAAACAGGTAGCTCAAAGGCTGGCTAAGTTCAACATCCCCCAGCTTGCGGCTGGCCCAATCCCTTACTTAGTCCACACCATAGGTATCGGTTTGGCAGTTTTGCTAAATGCGGGGCTTCCGGTAGACAAGTTGGATCATCGCCAAATAACCACCACTTTGGTCAAATTAATTACAGAATCCGCCTAAAAAGCCCTGCGGAGTAGATAAGAACTGCCCTTAATTATTTGACATTGACAGATATTCTGGCAGAATTCTAAGGAGGCTGAAAACCTCAAACCATAAGCGTAAAAAGGGAAATACACATGACTTCAGAGAACCAAACTTCTGAAAAGAAGAAGCGCAATAAGCCTCTAATCATCGGAATGATCGCTGCGGGTGCCCTTGTGGCTAGCATCGGTGGAGCTTTTGCCGCCAACAGCATCACCATAAACAGCGGTGGAACTATTGAATTCGGTCAAGGTTTAGTTTCTACCTCAACCTGCGATTCAGGTCTAACTACCGCCTTGAACCAAACTTACAACACTACAGATTCTAAGTTTGAGGTTTCAACAATCGTGGTTAGCGGAATCAAGGACTACTCATGCGACGGTAAGACTTTGCACGTCAGCTTGATTGGTTCAAGCGGAACTATTTGTAGCGTGGATGGAACTCACACCAGCGGTGCAAATCAAGATTCATTCACAATCACCGATGGTGCAACAACAGGAACAAACGATGACGTCACCAAGACGGTAACCGTTTCTTCTGGTTGCGATGCAACTACTGTGGTTAAAGTTGCCATCACTACTAGCTAGTAATGGCTAAAAAGAATATTTGGAAGAAATGGCTGTCAGGATTTCTGGCAGCCATTTTTGTCCTACCTCTGATACTTAACCTTTTCGGTGTGATCTCGCTAAAAGTTGTTCTAACTGATTCGATGAGTCCAATCATCAAACCTGGTGATCTTGTTGTTTCAGCAAACTGGATGAAACCAGGTCTAAAAGACATTGGACTTTACCATGAACGAGATGTTGCTGGCAATTACAAGCAGGATGTTATTCACCGAGTGGTGACAATCACAGCGGATAAACAATATCAATTCAAAGGCGATAACAATCAATCAATTGATGCTCTAGTAGTTCCAGAAAAAGATGTTGTTGGCAAAGTAGTTGCAAACTTCACCGGTGTTGGCAATCTATACACACCTTTGGGTATGCTCTCAGTCGTCTCAGTAATTGCAGGAATTTGGTTAGTTGTTGTTGGGGTTAGGCGACTACGCAATAAATAATGCGCATCAGAAGAATAATTTTAGTTATTGGTATTTTACTTATCACTGTCGGTTCAACCTTAGTGATGACTGCTAAAGCTAATGCAGCCGGTGACAGCATAACTAAAACGTTCTCTGGGTTTGCTTTTGAAAAACCAGATTTGAATCTGTTGATGAAAAGCCAAATCAAAACCTGGATTAAGAGCAATCCTGACTATTCTGTAGCCAGTTGTGTTGGTTTCACTGGTCAAAACGTAAAGAAGAGAAGTGCTGCTTTCTTACAGAAACTAGCAACAGATCGAGCTAAGAACATATGCAATTACATCCGCAACGTTTCTGGGGCTATCTCTGTCTATAGCACCCAAGGTATTCCGGGTAATGGGACAACTGCAGCGGCTAGAAAAGTGAAGGTAACCCTATACAAGTCCAGTAATGCTGGCGGTAATGGAAATATTGCTGTTGGTGTCTGTGATAACTCGCTTACTGCAACCATGCAGTCGAGAATTCAACAAGGTGAGTTCTACTTCAGCCAGATCTCAATCAAGAACATCTCAACCAGTTGTAAAGGAAACATCTTTGATGTTTACTTTATTGATGCCGATGGTAACCAAATCGCCAGTTCGCTCAATAATTCCATTCTCAAAACAATTCTCAATCTGAGTTACTCGTCTTTTACTCCGAGAGACATCCGCTCAGACCGAATAGCACGCGTTGCATTTGAAATTAGAAAGAATTAGAGCTTACAAGCAGGAGTTCCGCCTGGCAGCCTATGCCTAAATCTTGCTACCAGCGAATAGCCGGGTATCGCCATCCAACTAAATGGCGGAACTAACAATAGATACCCCAGCGCTCTATAAATCCTTGGCTTCATAAAGGTTAGCGATTTAGCAACAGCTTTAGCCCCTGAATAGTTTTTGCCATCAACTAATAGGTAGACCTTTTTTGCCGTTTGCGCTGCTGTCAACTTGAACTTAGATAGATCAGTGAGTTGCCAGGCTACTACATCAAAATTATTTACCGAGTTGGACTCTAGATGAAAAGCGACTGAAGTGCAGAAACTACAGTCACCATCAAAAACCAACACAGCTTTAGTCATGCCTTAAGCCTAATCTTTTAAGGCACAGCAATCGACCAAGTTTTTTAGCTCAGCAACTTTACTAGTTCACTTGATTTACCGTCAAAATTACTGATGGTATTTCAGGAGTTGAGTTAGATGGTCTATTCAGAAGTCTTACCGAAGGTTCATCTGACCACCAAGCCAACTCGAAATACTCGTTGTCATTGGTTGTCGTAACGAAGAAATTCCAAGCTGCAACAACTTTTTGACCATTAGCTTGAAGGGTAATGGCCGTATCGCTGGAAGGATAGTCGATACCATTTTGCTTCAACCAAATGTTTATATCAGCAGAATGCCCGCCAGAGGTTCTATCTATCTGCGCAGAGAAAGCTAGGTTGTATGTGCCTGGATGAGCTATAACAATTCTGGAATTATTGCTTACTGATACTCCATCGTTGTGTACGTCAGAGTTGTTAAAGGTCATCAAGTTCACGGCCGAATCATTGGTCTGAGTTGTCGTGTCATAAAAAGATCCAAAATAACCAAGTCCACTACCAGGTGAACAAGTGCCATCCGCGCCTTTCAGTGAAGCCAAGAAGTCCGCTTCTGTTCCATTGTTGCCTGCATCCAACCAAATCTGGTAAGCACTCTTACCATCGGTTCCGTTGGAACCGTTAGATCCATTTGAGCCATTAGCGCCATTCTTACCAACCAGAGAGTTCAGGAAATCTTGTTCTGTTCCGGTGTTATTTTGAGCAACCCACAGTTCATAAGCGCTCAGACCAGCCGCTCCATCGACACCATTAGTACCGTTAATTCCATCGGTTCCATTGGTTCCGTTGGTTCCATTAGATCCAGCTGGACCAATAAGTGAATCTAGGAACTGCTGTGGGGTGCCTGTGTTACCTGCATCTAACCAAAGTTGGTATGCGCTGGCACCTGGAGTACCAGAAGGTCCGGTTGCACCATTTTTGCCATCCTTACCAGAAACACCAGTTGAACCGACGTAGCCATCCTTACCTTTAGTTCCAATTAGTGAGTCTAAGAAGTCCTGCAAACTACCTGTGTTACCAACAGAAAGCCAAAGAGTATATGCGCTAGCACCAGCTGGACCGCTCGGTCCAGGTTTAGCATTAGCCTTACAATCCTTGGCGGCTTGAATTGCAACTTGAGCGGCATTGTTACCTAGATAAAGGCCCCAACCCCCTAGAAGTAAGGCAATGATTGCGATTATGGTTGCGATCGTACTCAGTAATCTGTTTTTCTTTTGCTGATCTGAGCGCTTGCTTTCTTCGGTAGCCATCAAAGCTCCTTCACTAAATTATTCCCAATCGGGTTCTTTTTAGTGTATTGCTAAAAAGCATGAAATATCCAAGTTATTTTGTGTCTAAACCTAGAATGAGCAAGGAAAGGATGATCCTTATGTCAATTGACAGCAAAGTGAAACGAATAAGAACCGTTTTAAAGGCAGGTTCTATTGTTTTTGGGTTAAGCGCCTTAGCTCTAGTCATCACTCCACAAATCTTCAACTCTCTGCTTGGCTTTGCATCAACAGTTGAGTTGGAGTGGTCGATGCGAATGATCGGGATTACCTTAATCGCTCTAGCCGGAAACATGTTCTCTGTTTCCACCAGAGGCAAAGATGAAACTGTTATCTTCTCCGGAAGAGTAATGCTGGTTAGCGCATTTGCTCTAGGTGTTCTTACTTTGTTAATTCCAGCCACACTGAACTGGTTCACTATAAGTTATTCACTAGTGGGTTTTGGATTCTCAGCAGCCTACGCACAGGCCCTATACAGAAAATAATTAGCGAGCGACCGCGATAGATCCTTGCTTGACCCGCATACTTATGGGATAAATCCTGTCTTCACCTCTTCGATACGGCGGACCGCCTCGATTATTTTCTTCGCCTAGAACTCCAGCTACTCTGACATAAACTGCTCCTGCTACTGTTTCAGCTGCTCTGTTTCTTGGTCTCGGCACAGTGTTCTCATACTGAACCGCTTTAATAACTTGGTAATCGCTATCGAGATATTCAATTCTTGTTCCAGTTGTCCCATTAACTGCGTTTGAATCACATCTAACTTCATTGGTCCTAATGTGATTGAAACACTCAACTACTAAAGGCTCTACTGGGGCATAAGCAACAGTTATTGGTTCGCTCAATTCACTCCAAGTTGTGGCCCACCACTTCTTATTTCCTTCAGCAAAACGATAAGTGAAAGTTTTTCCGTTAACATCTTCATTCGGCTGGAGATAAACATAAAAGTTTTGGCCCTGAAATATACGAAGCATCAGACCATCGGATCTATAGATACGCCAAATACTGTTTGGGTTACGATTCGGCACATCGAATGTAATCATTTGTCGCCCAATTGATGTGACAGTTATACCAGTTGGCTTAGCAGGCTTAGCCGGCTTATTCGTGACTCTCAAAGTTTCACTTTTACCTTTTACGAGGCCAGTACAGTCACTATTCTCATAGGCGTATACGTAAAAGTTCGCTCCCCATTCGACTGTGTCTATTGGTGAAACACTTAGATCCGTTGTGCATACTTCAGTCCAAACCTGTGAGCTGTAAGAGTACTTGTAACTGAGTGCGCCAGCAACTGCTGACCATGAAATTGTTGGAGCTCCTGAATCCGAATAATCAGCTCTCAGACTCATGCTCAAAGGCAAGTTAGGAATAGTTCCAACAATCAAATTGGAAGCAGGACCAAGTTTTGAATCTTGCCCGATAAAGTAAAGATCTCCTTCATAACTAGTCCTATCTCTTTGCAACTCGCAATACATCCAGGTGGGCCTGTCACCGTATTTCCACCTTTGCGCCTTGCAGGGGATTATCTCGCCATCCGAGAACTTAAAAATCCCCGAATAGTTTTTCTCCTCTGGAGTAAACCAGTATGACCAAGTAAAAACGTTATCCTCCGGCGTCGGTTCGCTTATGCGCAGCTCAATATATCTGCCCTCACCGAGATTGTCTGCGTTAGCGTACGTAGTGAAATTAGAACTGCTGACTTGAGGTTGAAGGATCGTGGCAGGGCCGGTAATCATGGCTAAGTTCGGTTTAGAAAGTTTGCCATTTTGCTTTATCTGAACAGCGACACTCTGCTTTAGGTAACCTTGGTAGGTGTAACCAGAGTTAACTTGGCTAGCTATTAATTTTGAATTTAAGTAAATGTCAGCAGGCCCGCCATCCCAACTTATGGTTAGAACTTGATCCGCCTGAGTGAGCGTTGGTTCTGAAATCAGTTTGCCGCTAGCCCAATCCATGGTTAGCTTGACAGCCGCTTCCGCATCAACGACACCAGCACCGGTGAAATATTGCTGAGGAAATGTTGAGTCCACAACATTATTGCAATGCCAATTGTTGGATTCATCTTTAGTGCAACTATCCCAGACCTTATTCCTAATCTCGACTGGCTTGCGAGCAGTACTCTGAATTATTGCTTGAACCTGCGCTGGAGTCAGGTCAGGTTTAACTGAAAGAATCAGTGCTGCAACACCAGCAACTATTGGGGCTGCCGCTGAAGTTCCACCAAAACCATTTGTTGCACCTAAGTTATCGTAAGCTGAGGTCTCATAGCCTGGAGCAATAATGTCATTGTTAGGCCCGTAACTACTTCCCCAACCCATAGTGTTAACCATTGCATCGTTGCGATCTGACGCTCCAACAGCTATTAAACCTGCGATTGGATATGCTCCTTGAGTGTATTCTCTGAGTTTCCCTTGAACACAGCCAGGATTTACACTCCCAAAGAAATAGGGCTGGCACCCACCATTGCCCATTGAAGTCACTACAACGACTCCTCTAAGAATTGCTGCAGCATAAGCAGAATGCATCATAGGGTCTTCGTAACCCGTGAAGCTCTCTGTGATTACATCTGCCCCCTGTTCTATTGCCCAAGCAATCGCTTTACGCGCTGCAACTACATCACAGCCGTTATTGAAACAGACCCTTGCGATTAAGAGTGAAACACCAGGAGCGATACCGCCAACACCATTTTCAGGTCTGAAATCTGAAGCAACAGTCGAAGCAACCATAGCCCCATGTTCATTATCAGGTTCAGTACCCGGAATGAAATCTTTGTATGCAATGACTTTTGAGCGCATGGTTGGATCGGTTAGCGCTTGCCCGTCATCAAACACAGCAACCCTAATACCTGAGCCGGTAACGCCTAAAGCATTCACCTTATCAGCATTCACATTCCGATAGCTCCACGAGTTTTGAAATGCAAAGCTGCCATACTCTGGCCAGTAATCGAAAGGATCTGCTTGGGCAGGGGTAATAACCCCAGCGACTACCAACACTGAGGTGAGTAAGCCCCAGATCAACTTCACAATAAAACTCTAACTAGGGGGTTTGGTTTGTAAAAGAAATACACTAAAACGTTAGGTTTAGGGTTTCATACCATTTGCAATAAGAAGGCTAGAAACCTGGCCAATTCGCGTATTTAGCCAAGTAATAGTTCTAGCTTGTTCAGTATGAATATCATCCATAACCTTCCAGCCGCCAGGGGTGTTCCAAAACTTACCCTGCAATGCTGGTTCAATCAGAATGGCAGCCTTATTAAGCTTTCCGGCTAAGTCCATCGACTTAGCTTTAGCGGCAACTGTCTTAAGCGCGGTCAGATAAGCATTTTTACAATTCGTATAACGTATGCATTTCACATACAGCATGCCCTTAGTCATTGGCCCTGACCATGGATGTGCCGAAGTCTCGGAAAGCATTGGCATGTCAAAACCATCGCCTACTTGAGCAGTTGCCCGGTTCTCACCAAAGGTTTGATCCGTGCCCCATGGAATAAAACTGAATATGCCGTTGGTATTACTCCTGATGAAATAGTTGTTCTTGTCCGGACCCGAGTAACCATCCCAATGTCCTAAAAAGTTTTCAACTGCCATGAACTTTATTAACTCAGACCGATCAAGGGCGTAGGTTAAGTTCGAGTACCATGCTTTCTGATCTGCGATGCTTGCGAAAGCGATTAGATTTCTCAAATCACTCTTATTTGGAGTGGCTTTCCAACCGTAATCAACTTCGTATTGACCAGTGTTTTTATCGCCCCAATCACTGCCTGTCCAAAAATCAGAACCTGCACCTTCATAAATGTGCTGTGTGATGTCTCGAAACTTTTTAGCGGTGAAAGACAAATCTGGAGTCTCAACATTCACGTATAAGCCTTTATCAACGCCATTCACGTATACCCTTGCCCAACCCGTTCTTGGGGCTGGGACCCCAACCGCATTAAACAACGCGTATGCACCATACTCGTGAAGCTTGCTGCCGTCTTGCGTCATGGCATTTAGCGTCAATTTCTTTAGCCCCTGATAGCCGAGATTGAAAGGTCCATCGGGGAACTTAATCTTGAAGCTAGGCGTTTCATCTAGTTTTTGTAGTGAGGTTGAGCCTTTGAGCCTAACTTTGACATCTAAAAGTCCTGAGGTTTTCTTATCAACACTCATGCTTAGTTTCACAGCTACATAGTTCTCTAAAGTGTTTTGATTATTTAGTGAGGCTATAGAATCCGCGCTCATAGTTAGGTCAAATCTGACTATCTTTGCTGGATTATAGATTTCTGCAACTGTAGGCGGTAACGCTTGTGCCGGAGACGCCGAGACCAATGTGGTTGATAAAAGAGTGATAAGCAAAAACCAGATGCGTCTCATAAGTCCAGCCTATTGGGTGGCAGTCAATCATTCATTTGAAAATGTAATAAGGCTGATAGTTTCAAGATGTTGAAACATAAATGTTAGGTAAGACATGAGATCCGCCCGAGACAGAGACCTGGTCATAGATCGGTTCAGAGGTGCTCTGGTTGTTCTAATGGTTATCGGTGATTACATCGCTGGAATCAACTGGATTCCTAGTTATTTAAAGCACGCTCCAGATGTTGGTTACACCATAGCTGACACTGTTGCGCCCGCCTTCGTGTTTGTTATTGGGTTGAATTACGTTCCATCATTCAAAGCTAGATATCAAGAAGACAGATTCAAGGCTTATAGACACTTCCTAGTCAAGTATCTAATCTTGTTTGCCCTAGGAACGCTCATCACTTTGGGTGCTGCCTGGACTAACCGACCAACCGGCTGGGGAGTCTTAGAATCCCTTGGTGTAGCAGGAATGATTAACTTAGCCTTCGTTTTATTACCCACATGGATCAGGTTTGTTCTAGGTCTACTGATACTTAGCTTTTATCAATACTTTTTAGATAAATACTTTTTACAAACAGTTCTAACAACAGGTCATGGTGGACTCTACGGAGCAATCTCCTGGAGTGCACTACTTCTTCTAGCAACAGTTATTGCGGAACTTCTAAAGAAGGGCCGTAACACTTACTTGTTGACAATACTTGGTCTGCTAGCTCTCACAGTTATCTCAGTGATAATTACCCCGATAAGTAAAAACCGAGTTTCAGCCAGTTACATACTTTTGAGTTTGACTATCACAACGGTTGTTTACCTACTAATTAAATTTCTTTCAAAAGATGAAAACAAACACCCAGGGGTTTTCACGTGGTGGGGTAAACACGCTCTTGGTTTGTATCTTACGCACCTAATTATCTTGGGGGTGTTCGCTCTACCAGAAGCAGACTGGTGGTATGCAGATGTTCCGATCTGGCTTCTACTAATCCAGTTAAGTTCAATACTTCTGATTATGACTTTGATTGCTAGATTGCTTTATTTCAGAAAAACAAAAAAGTAGATTTTGTCAAAGTAAACAATTTGTTGCAATTGGGTTTAATAAAGAAATTGGGAGAGTCCAAGACTCTCCCAATTTCTTAATCTATTTAGCCAAGCTTCACATAAATAGTTTTTGTTAGCATGCGGTACTTGACATAGGTCGTTGGTACACGCATGTCTCTAACTATCGTGATCTTCACTACGGTATTTGCAGGTGACTTCTTAAGAGCCGCTAAAGCTGCTGCGTCCTTAGAAGTTCCACAAATGTTAGGTGAAGTCAGAGTTAGTCGCTTAGCGCTTGACTGAACTTTTGTTACACCATAGGTAACCGTGCAAGTGTAGTTCTTTGAACCAATCTTGAACGTAGCAGTCGTGGTAACTGGACCGGTGTATACAATCGAGTGCTTGACTGCAAAGATACCTTTAGTTCTGTTCCACTGAACCCATACACCTCGGCTATAAACCCAAACTCCAGTCTTAGATATTGCAGTTGGTTTTGTTGGGTCACCAGCATCGACGATAGGTGTGGTGTCAGCCGCAGCAAAGGTTACTGTGATCGATGAGCTAGCTGCATTCCATGACTGGTTACCTGCCTGTGAAGCTGTAATAACACAGTCACCAGCAACGGTTGCAATGACGTGAGCAACTTCATCAACAGAACAAACGCTTGGTGTGCTTGTGCTGAAAGTTAGTCCTAGACCAGAGCTACTTGAGACCACTAGGTCGATTCCATCCAGGTCAACCTGTGGGCTTACCGGTGGAACAAAGGTGATCGTCTGAGTTCCAGCTGAAACAGTGATGTTCTTTGTCGCTTCACCACTTAGCAGAAGCCCAGAGGCCGCCGCAGTTGCCTTGACAGTACAGGTTCCAGAAGCAAGGTAAGTAAGGCTTCCTTGAGCTGTGACCGAACAAATGGTTGGAGTGGTTGATGACCAAGTAACTGCTCCGACTGTGCCTGCATCAGCAGGCGAAGCTGAAACTGTCGCAGCCAAAGTAACATCAGCGTCGCCAACAGTACCTGAGGTGTTAGCGGTGGTAATGGTTACGGTCTGGTTGACACCGGCACCAACATAGGTGAAGGTGTCAACGGTAGTATCTCCACCAGTTGTGGTAAGAACAATGTTCACTGTTCCAGCTGAAGAAGCGTTTGGAACAGTTAGAACTATTGATGTAGCGCTCTTAGAAACAATAGGCGCAGTAACACCACCAATCTTTGCCGCAGTGACACCATTCAGATTGGTTCCAGTTAGCGTTACTTTAGTTCCAGCTGCTGGAGTGTTCTTGGCATACTTCAGGTTCTTTGAAGTCACAGCTGGAACCGGCCCGCTTGGAGCTGAATATCTGCTGTCAAACCACTTAAGAACTGTTAGGTAGTTCGGTGCTGTTGAAGCACTGATGTACGCATATGTGTTCTTGTCGCTTCCGGCAACCCAGATTAATGCGCTTCCGTTACCTGGCTGGTTTGTGTAAGCAAGCTTCTCACCAACAATCAGCGCTCCAGTAGTG
>JBEGRI010000006.1:0-22466 GCA_041180525.1 Actinomycetota bacterium
CCCAGCAGAGCAAGCACCCGCTAACTATTGGCATAGGTAAAGATGTCGAAGGTGGTTTTGTGGTGGCCAACCTAGCCAAGATGCCCCACCTGTTGGTTGCCGGAGCTACCGGTGCTGGTAAGTCGTCGTTTGTTAATTCGATGATTGCATCAGTCCTGATGAGATCCAAGCCAGCAGAAGTTCGCATGGTTTTAATTGACCCTAAACGAGTGGAACTCTCCGCTTACGAAGGTGTCCCACATCTGATAACGCCGATTATCACCAACCCCAAAAAGGCCGCTGAGGCTTTGCAGTGGGTAGTCAAAGAAATGGATTCACGTTACGACGACCTTGCATCGTTTGGGTTTAAGCACGTCGATGATTTCAACCGAGCCTTAGTTGCAGGGGATGTAAAGCTACCTGAAGACTCAACCAGAAAATTGCAACCATACCCATACCTAATGGTTGTCGTTGATGAGTTGGCCGATTTGATGATTGTCGCACCTCGTGATGTTGAAGATTCAATTGTTCGTATCACACAGTTGGCAAGAGCAGCTGGAATTCACTTGGTCCTAGCTACGCAGCGACCTTCAGTTGATGTTGTGACTGGATTGATTAAGGCAAACGTGACTTCTAGGCTCTCTTTCTCAGTATCCTCGCTAACCGATTCAAGAGTTATTTTGGATCAGCCGGGGGCCGAGAAACTTATTGGCCAAGGTGATGCTTTATTCCTGCCGATGGGTGCTAACAAACCTATGCGTGTTCAAGGCGCTTGGATTGCAGAGAATGAATTGCATGCAATCGTGCAACACGTCAAGACTCAAATGGAACCCGAGTATCGCCAGGATGTCAATGAAATTGCTACTCGCAATGTGGTTGATGCGGATATTGGCGATGACTTGGATGTCTTATTGCAAGCTGCTGAGCTGATTATCAATTCTCAATTTGGGTCAACTTCAATGTTGCAACGTAAACTGCGAGTCGGCTTTGCTAAAGCAGGAAGGCTGATGGACTTGTTGGAATCTAGGAATATCGTTGGTCCAAGTGAAGGTTCTAAAGCAAGAGAGGTATTGGTTCGACCAGAAGATTTGGCTAGTGTTTTAGCAAGCCTTCGTGGTGAAAAGGCTCCAAGTAATTTAGCAGCCGGAGAGTTTGATGACTTTATACCTAAAGATGATTCTGAAGATGATGACCCAGACGCTTGGCAGTTAACTGGTAGGCAATAGGCTGGTCTAGATGAATCTAGCTAATCTGATTACAGTATTTCGAATCGCGATAACTCCGGTTTATCTGTTTTTCCTCTACTACTATTTCAACCCAGGCGGCATGAGCAACTGGATTCTGCTCTTGCTTTTCATTCTTCTCGCCGCTTCCGATGGAATAGATGGTGCGGTTGCAAGACGCAAAGGTATAGTAACCAAGCTGGGCAAATTACTAGATCCGATTGCGGACAAAGTTTTTCTCGGTGGAACTTTTGTTACGTTGTCTTTGATGCAAATTATTCCGTGGTGGGTGACCATTGCCATTTTGGTAAGAGAAATAGCGATAACGCTATATCGCTTAGTTGTCATAAAAGACAGAGTTATCCCTGCTTCTGGCTCAGGTAAATCAAAGACCGTTCTGCAGTGCATTGCTCTTGGGTGGTACATATCTCCATTACCTTGGACTTTCATGCTAACTGGCTTTGACATAGGCTATGGGCTACTTTATGGTGCCGTCTTCTTGACCTGGTTCTCAGCTATTGAATACATCAGAGAGTCGCGATGAAAAACTCGGAAGTTTTAGAATTACTTGAATTAAAGAAACTCAAGTTAGCCATCGCAGAATCGCTAACCGGTGGATTACTTTGTTCAGAATTGGTTTCAGTTCCTGGTGCATCTAATGTTGTTTTGGGCTCGCTAGTGGCATATCAAACTGGGCTAAAGTCTGCAGCACTTGGCGTTAATGAAGAACTTCTGATAGTAAATGGTGCGGTAGATCCTGAAGTTGCCTTGAAAATGGCACAGGGAATTAGATCTCGATTCTCACTGCAGCTTATGTTGGAAACGGATACGGTTATCGGCCTTGCAACTACTGGAGTGGCTGGACCTGATCTTCAAGACGGCAAGGAAGTTGGGCTGG
This sequence comes from Actinomycetota bacterium, assembly GCA_041180525.1. GTDB lineage: Bacteria > Actinomycetota > Actinomycetes > Actinomycetales > Microbacteriaceae > Rhodoluna. Next base: position 2,101 of record JBEGRI010000006.1, read on the forward strand.
TTTACATAGCTATTTCTGGAGCTAAGGGGGATAAAGTCTGGGAGGAGAGTTTTGCAGGCGACCGCCAGGAAATTAGGCAAGCTACAGTTTCCAAGGCAATTGCTTATCTTGGGGAATACTTGAGCCAGTAATTAGGTAACTTACCTAGTCGGGATACTCAGGTAATTCCAAGGTAACTTTCAGTCATCTAGACTATAAATGTCGTTAGGAACGGGTAAGTTATCTATACGGAAACTTAGAGTTCCTTGTTGGAAGCCAGATAGGTTTTCAACCAAATGAAAGGAGGCACCAAATGTCATTAGTTCGCCAAGAAATCGGTGAAGTTCTGCGTGACCTCCGCCAACAGAAGGGATACACCCTTCGACAGGTGGCTTCTCGCGCTTCAGTTGCCCTAGGTTATTTGAGCGAGATCGAACGTGGCCAAAAAGAGGCTTCGTCTGAGATTCTTGCTTCAGTAGCTCAAGCTCTGAACGTACCAATATCGCAGATCATGCGTATGGTTGCAGAGCGCTTTGCAGCAGTTGAGACGGTTGTAATCCCTGATACCGTCCCAGCAGAGCTAGTCACCAACTATGACTCTAGAGCGATGGCGAAAACTCGCTAAAACTCACTGATTTAGAGCCCCTGTCTTTCGGCAGGGGTTCTTTTTTGGCGTTTTAGCCCGAATTGGCTGGCTTTGGGGGCTAGTTTTGGTCTATGCGCCATAGTGATTTTCAGACTTTGATGGAGGATGAGTTCGGTAAAGAATATGCCGCCGTCCTGATTAGAGATCTGGTGCTTACCGAAGTCGATGACATGACCGGGGAGCAGGCTTTAGCCAAAGGGATAGAGCCTAGAACCATCTGGTTAGCAATCTGTCGGGCTCAACAAGTCCCTGAATCTAGGTGGCTGGGCTTGAACAAAAAATCGAATAATAAACACGCCGAATAGGTTTTTATTCGTAATTTTGTTCGTATTTTGCTAGACTTTCAACAAGGAGAAATTGCTGAAGTTATCAACAATTTCTCTAGACACTGGTGAAGTTGGCCAGTATCAGACGTAGTGTCATGACAGCATAAAACCAGCTGCTTCGGCAGCAGAAAAGGAAACTAAAGAAATGCCTTCAGCATCAGATCGCGATAAAGCGCTAGACACTGCGCTCGCACAAATCGACAAACAGTTCGGTAAAGGCTCAGTGATGAGACTTGGCTCAGATGAACGTGCCCCAGTCGAAGTTATTCCTACCGGCTCAATCGCCTTAGACGCAGCTCTTGGGATTGGCGGACTTCCTAAGGGAAGAATTGTTGAAATCTATGGCCCAGAGTCTTCCGGTAAGACTACGGTCGCCTTGCACGCAATTGCTAACTGTCAGAAAGCAGGTGGCACTGCTGTATTTATCGATGCTGAACATGCTCTGGATCCAGAGTATGCCAAGGCACTTGGCGTTGACATTGATGCTCTTTTGGTTAGCCAACCTGACACAGGTGAGCAGGCCCTTGAAATTGCCGACACCTTGATTCGTTCTGGTTCGATTGACATCATCGTTATTGACTCAGTAGCAGCGCTTGTTCCTCGCGCTGAGATTGAAGGCGAAATGGGTGACTCTCACGTCGGACTTCAGGCTCGATTGATGTCTCAGGCTCTTAGAAAACTTACTGGTGTTTTGAATAACACCAAGACCACAGCAATTTTCATCAACCAGCTTAGAGAAAAGATCGGTGTCTTCTTTGGTTCACCTGAAACCACAGCAGGTGGTAAAGCATTGAAGTTTTACTCATCAGTTCGACTAGACGTTCGCCGTATCGAGACACTCAAAGACGGTCAGGATGCCGTAGGTAACCGTACCAGGGTAAAGGTCGTAAAGAACAAGATGGCGGCACCATTCAAGCAAGCCGAATTCGACATCATTTACGGTGTTGGTATCTCTCGTGAGGGAAGCTTAATTGACTATGGTGTTGAAGCGGAGATTGTAAAGAAGTCTGGCGCTTGGTATACCTACGAAGGTGAGCAACTCGGACAGGGTAAAGAAAATTCTCGTAATTTCTTGCTGGAAAACCCAGAAATTGCTAACGAAATAGAGCAAAAAATTAAAGTCAAGCTTGGCATTGGAGTCCCTAGAGCAGTTGCAGATTTGCCCGAATCTGATGAGGACTCTGAGCTAAAAGCAGTTAACGACTAATAGTGGATCTAAAGAAGTTGCTCGAGGATACTCAATTCTCGAGCGAGACTCCGAAGTATTCGCTTCGCTCGGTTGATACTTTGGAAGAAGAGATCCGAAGCGATTTGCTCAAGCTACTTGAACGCGGCGGCAAATCCTCTGGAGCGCTTCGAGAACTACTGATTGAAAAAGAACACCAACCTGAACTTGTTGATCAGCTGATTGCTCGATTCATTGAAGTTGGTCTAATTGATGATTTTGGCTTGGCTAAAGATTTAGCCGAAAATCTTGCAAACCGAAAATCTAAGGCCAGAGGACTAATCGCAAGAGATCTCAGAGAAAAGGGTTTTAGCTCAGAGGTAATTGAGCACGCACTGGCTCAACTTGACCAGGATGCTGAACTGGAGACGGCTAAAGATCTGGCGGTAAACAAAATGAGCCGGCTCAGCTCACTCGAACCGCAAGTTCGTGCTAGAAGAGTCGCTGGGTTTCTAGGCCGTAAAGGCTATTCGGCTTCAGTGGTTTGGACAGCGGTAAAGTTTGCAGAAGAATCTTTGTCGAACTAATTTCGCTGCTCGGCTAAAATTGGTCGCATGATCACCAAAACTCGAAGTTACGAAGTTAAGACCTTCGGCTGCCAAATGAACGTTCATGACAGTGAACGTTTGTCGGGTCTGCTCGAGGATGCGGGCTACGTACCAGTTTTGTTAGGTCAAGAAGCAGATATTTTGGTTTTCAATACCTGCGCTGTTAGAGAAAATGCCGACAACAAGCTTTATGGCAATCTAGGCCAATTGGTCGAACGTAAGGCTGAGAATCCAGACTTCCAGATTGCAGTTGGCGGTTGTCTCGCGCAGAAGGACAAAGAGACCATTTTGGCTAAAGCACCTTGGGTTGATGTTGTCTTTGGAACACACAACATAGGTTCGCTACCTGCATTGCTAGAACGAGCAAGACACAATCATGAAGCTCAAGTTGAAATTCTTGAAGCCTTAGAGAAATTCCCAAGTGATTTGCCAACTAAGCGCGATTCTATTTACTCTGCTTTGGTTTCCATCAGCGTTGGTTGCAATAACACCTGCACCTTCTGCATTGTTCCAAGTCTTCGAGGCAAGGAACGTGATCGACGACCAGGTGAAATCCTTTCTGAAATTAAAGCTTTGGTTGCCGACGGTGTGATAGAGATCACACTGCTTGGGCAAAATGTCAACACTTACGGTGTTGAATTTGGCGACAAAGGGGCTTTCGCCAAGTTGCTACGTGCCTGTGGCGAAATTGAGGGGTTGGAAAGAGTTCGTTTCACATCGCCCCATCCGGCGGCTTTTACCGATGATGTAATTACCTCTATGGCGCAAACTAGTAATGTTATGCCTCAATTACACATGCCTTTGCAGTCAGGTTCGGATCACATTCTCAAGCAAATGCGCCGAAGTTACCGTAGCGAAAAGTTCCTGAACATAATTGACCGAGTTAGAAAAGCCATTCCCGATGCTGCGATTTCAACCGACATCATTGTTGGATTCCCTGGTGAAACCGAAGAAGATTTTCAAGAAACTCTTAGGGTGGTTCGCGAGGCAAGATTCGCGATTGCATATACCTTCCAGTACTCAAAGCGTCCAGGTACTCCAGCCGCAGAACTACCAGATCAACTACCAAAAGAAATAGTGCAAGAGCGCTACGAACGACTGCTAGAGGTCGTTAATCAAATTGCCTGGGAAGAGAATATCAATCAAATTGGAAAGCGCATCCAGGTTTTGATTGGAGCCAGCGAAGGTAGAAAAGATTCGCAAACCAACCGACTAACTGGGAGAGCTAAAGACAACCGCCTAGTACACATTGACTGGACTGCTGAGCAAACTCCACGACCAGGTGATCTAGTTTGGGTCGATGTTATTGAGGCTAAGCCATACTTTTTGATTGCCGAGCCAGGTTCAGTTTGCGAGATTATTCGAACTCGAGCAGGAGACGCGTTCGATTTAGCAGAGGCCGCCAGTTGCGATGTTCCAATCGTTGCGACTAAATCTTCTGCTGCGATTAGCTTGAATGTCACTGTTAAGTCTTCGGAATAATTTCTTGATGTCTAAGCCTGAGTTCCTTGCAGTGGTTGGCCCAACCGGAACCGGTAAGTCTTCTTTGGCTCTGGAAATAGCTCATTTGCTTAGTTCAAAAGGAATCAAGAGTGAGATTATCAATGCTGATTCGATGCAGTTTTATAAGGGGATGGATATTGGAACTGCGAAATTACCTTTAGAGCAGCGAGAGGGTATTGAACATCATCTACTGGATTGGTTAGAGGTCACCGAAGAAAGTACAGCGGCTAACTTCCAGAAACTAGCTAGGGCAAAAATAACTGAGCTTGAGACTGCGGGAATTTACCCTATAGTGGTTGGCGGGTCGATGCTTTATATCGCATCTTTACTAAACCCATTTGATTTTCCTGGCCGTGATCCAGAGCTGAGAGCCCAACTCGAGCAAGAACTTATTGAAGGCGGTTCTGAAGCTATGCATAAGCGTTTGTCCCTGTTGGACTCAACGGCGGCGAGCCGAATTGACCCGAAGAATGGAAGACGGGTCGTTCGCGCCATGGAAATCGTTATGCACACTGGCAAACCTTTTGCTGCTGCTCTTCCAGAACAGTGGGTTTCTTATAAACCTAATCTGCAAATTGGTTTGAACTCTGATCGAGCTCACCTCGTTTCACGCTTAGCTAGTAGGGTGAGGAAAATGTGGGATGAAGGACTAGTTGCTGAGGTGGAGGGATTGGTCTCTAAAGGTCTGCGGGAATCAAAAACGGCCAAAGCTGCCATAGGTTATGCCCAGGCATTAAATCAAGTCGATGGTTTTATTCAGCAAGCAGAGGCAATCGAGCAAACCACTTTGCTGACTAATCGCTATTCCAGAAGGCAGATGTCCTGGTTCAGACGTGACCCACGTATTAAATGGTTTGACTACCAAACTGGAGCTCTAAAAGACCAAGTTTTTGAACTCATAAAATCTGAGCTTGAGCTTTAGCAAGTTAGTCTTTTCTTATGCGAAAAATATCTTTCACCAAGGGCCATGGCACGGGTAATGACTTTGTGTTGGTTCTAGATAAAGATGGTTCGCTAGATCTTTCACCGAATGATGTTGTCAAGATTTGCGACCGACATTTTGGAGTCGGTGCCGATGGTTTGATTAGGGTAATTCCTTCAAGCCTGATAGCTGAAGGCGATAAAGCTCTCGCGGAGGAATCTTCTGCCTATTGGTTTATGGATTATCGGAATGCGGATGGTTCACTAGCGGAGATGTGTGGCAACGGGGTAAGAGTTTTCGCAAAGTATCTAATTGATAGGGGATTGGTTAACCTCGTAGAAGGTGAAACTCTGCATGTTGGGACACGAGCTGGGGTAAAAGATCTGCAAATAAACAAGGCAGGTTTCGTAGTTGACATGGGTAGGTGGCGACCCACTAATGATGAAGTGCTGGTTAGTGCTTCGGGAATGGATGTTGCAAGACCTGGGCAAGGTATAAATGTGGGAAATCCCCACGTAGTAGTTGCGCTAGCAGCGATTGAAGAATTGGCTGGGCTGGATCTTACTAAAGCTCCAGTAATAGATCCTGAGCCAGATTCTGGTGCAAATGTTGAATTCGTTGTTCCCTTAGAACCTATGGTGCTAAACGGAGTTGGCAGGATAAAAATGCGCGTTCACGAAAGAGGAGTCGGAGAAACATTGTCCTGTGGCACCGGGGTAGTTGCGGCTGCACTAGCAACAAGATTGTGGGCCGGATCAGATGCACCTAATCATTGGAGCGTTGAAGTGCCTGGCGGAACCCTAGGTGTTCGCATGTTTGCAACCGAAGAGGGCGAACACATCGGCTTAAGTGGGCCAGCAGAACTAGTCTTTGATGCCGAGTTTGAGATTTAGTTTCTTATTGATTTTAGAATTCTGAAACCTTTTATTGAATCCACGCGGCTAGTTTCAAAATCCTTCAGGTTCTCCATCAACCATTTATGTAATGAATCTGAACCGAGGTTCTTTTGCACCACTAGGCGACTAACTCCACCTTTACGCAGTCTCGGTAACCACTGGTGCAACATGCCATGTAATGCTTGTTTACCAACTCGGATTGGTGGGTTAGACCAAATTTCATCAAAAACCAAGTCAATTGGAACTTCCTCTGGAAGAAAAACTTCAATGTTTTTTATTCCTAGCTTTTCGGCGTTCAGTCTAGTTAACGCTAAAGACTTGTGGTTGACGTCAACCGCAATTACTTTGGTTTTCGGATTTGTTTTAGCGATAACTATAGCTATTGGCCCCCAACCGCAACCAAGGTCGAGCACAGTTCCGTGTGGAGTTACTTTGTCTAGTTGTTTCAGTAGAACGTCAGTTCCCTGATCTAAATGTTCAGGGCTAAATATTCCTGAGGATGTATACACAGAAAATTTCTCGCCAGCAAGTTTTACTTCAATTTCGCGTAGGTCTAGTTCTTCACCTTCGGCATCTGAGAAGTAATGTTTGGTAGCCACTTGAAAAACTTTACTCCTGTATCGGTAAGGTTAAACCTGAAATGTTAGATGAACCAGAAAAGCAAGAAACCGACGAGACGCTAGGCAGGATTTTACGCCGAGGGGCTAGAGCTCAAGCTCTTGGAGTCCCAGACACGGAACCTAATGAGTTTGACGGGGACCAGCAAGACCTAGCCGACCGTGCCGCCTTGCAAAGAGTGCCGGGTCTTTCAACCCAATTGCAGGACATCTCCGAGGTTGAATATCGTGAACTCCAATTAGAGAAAGTAGTGCTAATTGGGCTTTGGGGAGAGCTTAGCCAGATTGATGCCGAGAATTCGTTGAGAGAACTGGCGGCTTTAGCTGAGACTGCTGGGGCAGAAGTTTTAGATGGACTTTTGCAACGACGATACCATCCAGACCCAGCGACCTACTTGGGTAAAGGTAAGGCTGAGGAACTTAGAGCATTGGTAATAGAGCGTGGGGCTGACACAGTTATAGCTGACACAGAATTGGCACCATCGCAACGTAGAGCTTTGGAGGATGTCGTAAAGGTCAAGGTAATCGACCGAACAGCGATCATTCTTGAGATCTTTGCTCAGCACGCTAAGTCCCGTGAGGGTAAGGCCCAGGTTGAACTTGCCCAGCTTGAATATTTGCTCCCACGATTGCGTGGTTGGGGTGAATCGATGTCTCGTCAGGCTGGTGGACGTGCTGCCGGCGGTGAAGGCATTGGTTCTAGGGGTCCTGGTGAAACAAAAATTGAACTTGATCGAAGAAGAATTCGCATACGGATGGCCAAGTTGCGTAAGCAAATAGCTGCTATGAAACCAGCTAGAGAAACCAAGCGAGCCAACCGTAATAGGACTCAGATACCTTCAGTGGCTATAGCTGGTTACACCAACGCCGGTAAGTCATCTTTACTGAACAGGTTAACTTCAGCGGGAGTTTTGGTTCAAAACGCTTTGTTTGCCACTCTAGACCCGACAGTTAGGCATACTAAATCGCCGAGTGGTCGCGAATATACTCTCTCCGACACGGTTGGTTTTGTTAGAAATCTTCCACACCAACTGGTTGAAGCTTTTCGTTCAACTTTGGAGGAAATTGCCGATAGTGATGTGATCCTGCACGTAGTTGATGCATCACATCCCGATCCAAGTTCACAAATTGAGACGGTAAGAAAAGTTATTGCTGAGGTTGAGGCGACTAACTTGCCTGAGTTGTTGGTTTTCAACAAGAGTGACTTGATTGATGAACTCACAGAAGTTGCTCTTCGATCAACCTACCCGAACTCTGTCTTTGTTTCATCAAGAACAGGGGATGGGATTGAAAAATTAAAGTTTGCTATTGAGTCATTGCTTCCAAGAGCAAATGTTTTTGTGAAAGTTTTGGTCCCATATAACAAGGGAGGACTGGTCTCTCGAATGCACTTGAACTCTGAAATACAAAAATTGGAATACCAAGAACACGGAACATATATTGAAGCTTTGGTCAGGGAAGACCTAGCCGCAGAATTAAAACCCTACGAAGTTTAAACTTTGCGGATAACTGTGACTAATTTGCCCAAGATTGTTGCGTGAGTTCCATCGATCGGTTCATAAGCACTGTTTCTAGGTAGTAGCCATGTCTTTCCGTCGCGTTGTTTGAAAACTTTAAGGGTTGCCTCGCCTTCAATTTCAGCAGCCACTATGTCACCATTGTCTGCATAATTTTGTTTACGAATAACGACCCAGTCACCTTCGCAAATGGCTGCATCTATCATCGAATCACCGTTGATTTTTAGCATGAACAATTCGCCAGATCCAACCAGTTCCTTTGGAAGTGGATATTTCTCAGTCATGTTTTCTTCAGCCAAAATAGGCACACCAGCCGCTATATGTCCAACCATTGGTACAACGGTGCTAGCTGCAAGGGGAATGGTATTGTCAGAAGTTTCAATTTCGTCCCAACCTTCAGGAGCTATTATTACCTCCACATTTCGGGACAGATTCTCCTGGCGACGGATGTATCCCTTCTCCTCTAGGTTGTCTAGCTGGTAGGAAACGCTGGCAACTGAGCTCAGGCCCACTAGATCTGCTATTTCACGCATCGACGGAATGATTCCGCTGTTGCTCTTTGCCTGCATGATTACTTGCAGGATTTGAGCCTGAATGTCGGTCAAAGATGAATCGGTTTTCCTAGCCATTTCTAGCCTTTCCAGCCAATCCGCTTCCAGATCAGCCATGTCAGTGGTCACCAGTTGAATACTTCTAAGGCAACTATCAAAAATGTATTCGATTTTCGAATAAAAATCAAACACATTTTCGAATTTTTTGCTAAAAATCTTGACAATAATCAAATTAATCTCGTAATCTTGTTCGTATTAGAACAAATGTTCGAAGAAAGGCCAAAATGACCGCTCAGATCATTGAATTTCCAATGCACAGAGTTCGCCCAGCTGCCCCGGAAATCAAGGCAAAACCTCGGGTAGTTCAAGTCCAACCTCAGGTCAGGCTATCTGTAAGAGTGACCAGAGCGATTCTTTTCTGGGGATTAGTGGCAGGAATTATTTATGGATTATTCTTCAGTTCTACCGCGAACATCGGTTCTGCCCAAGCCTCCGGTGAACAGCTCGGCCCAAGCCAAACCCAATCTTTTGATTACATCACCGTAATGAGCGGTGATACTTTATGGTCGCTTGCCCAACAGTATGCGCCAAACCGGGACCCCAGAGATTTCATAATCGATTTGGTCGCGCTAAATAACTTAGGGGACAGTCTGATCACTCCTGGCATGAGATTGGCTCTGCCACAGAATTAATCCAACATTGAACTGGTGGGATAATTGAACACCTTTTGAATTTGGAGTGACATTTGTCTCTAGCGTTTGAACTTATACCAGCAGTAGATCTTATTGGCGGTTCATCGGTCAGGCTTGCTCAAGGTTTTGAAATTACTAGCTCCCAAGCTGAAACACCAGAAGAACTAATTGCTGGATTTATATCAGATGGGGCACATTGGATTCATTTAGCCGACATAGATCAAGCTCTTGGCAGAGGCTCAAATATTGAACTCGTGACTGACCTCATTTCTAAGTTTCCTGAGACGTCTTTTCAACTAAGTGGTGGTATTCGCGATCAATTCACCTTCGACCAAGCTGCAAACCTGTCTCCGGCTCGAATCAATATATCAACATCCTCGCTGGCCAATCGGAAGTGGTTGGAGGATTTAGTAGCAAAGCATAAAAATCAAGTTTCATTTGCACTTGATTTTAATCAGGGTCAAGTAGTTGCACGAGGTTCGAAAGAAGCTCACGGTTCGTTAGATGAGGTTTTGGATTTTCTTATTTCGATAGAAATTTCAACTTACATTGTTACTGATAACCAAAGGGACGGCATGCTTGCTGGTCCAAATTATGATTTGCTCTCTCATGTCATTGAAAGAACAGAAGCTAAGGTGATTGCCTCTGGCGGTATTTCAAGCCTTGAAGAGATACATTCCCTGAGTACCATGCAAGGCATAGCAGGAGTAGTTCTCGGTAAGGCTTTGTATTCAGGTAAATTTACGCTCTCAGATGCTTTCGGGGTTATAAAAAATTGAATGAAGATCAAGCTAAATTCACTGATTCGGCAGGTGTTGCATGGCAAGGAAGAACTTTCTCGAATAACCAGTTTCAATCCGATAAGGGTGAAGCTGATCCAGTTTTACTTCAAGCTTTACTTGATTTTCAAGCTGGAATCTCAGATCAGGAAAGAGTAGTCAGTGCATTTGCCTCAGCCAGATTGTTGGTGCCTTTGGTAGCAAATTTGGGGGATTCGGGTGAAGGGGCAAAAGGTCTAAAAACAGACAAGAGTGCAGAACTCTCGATTGTTACGGTTAGTGCCCCGGATGGTCAAAAAGCGTTACCTATTTTCACTTCGGTTGGGGCAATGGCTAAATGGAACGACAAGGCCCGGCCGGTTCCTAATTTTGGTAAGACAATTGCAACAGCTGCTTTGAATGAAGGCAATACGAGAATAGTTCTGGATCCGACTTGTGAGACCGAGTTCGTCATAAGAAGACCAGCTATAGATGCCTTAGCCAAAGGCTCAGCTTGGGTATCTCCAGTAAAAAACCCAAAGGTGCTCGAGATCGTCACCGAAATTACTAAGACAGAAAGTAATGTTTTGAAGTTCGAGTTAGGTTCAGCTGATCCCAAGTCTTTGCTTCTAGGTCAAGAACTTTTGTTGAGTCTTTATCTAAGCCCGGAAACTAGCCAAGCCGAAGTCGATGCCATAGAATCTCGACTTTTTACCCAGTTATCAGCAAACCGGGGCTTTGTTGAGTTAGTTGATTCTGTAGCTGTCCAGTATCTCTAATTGACTGGACCGGTATATTTCTCGCCTGGGCCATTTCCAGGCGCATCTTTGATCACTGAAGCCTCACGAAAAGCCAACTGCAGTGATCTAAGCCCATCTCGAAGGGGTCTAGCATGATGGTCACCAATTTCACTGGCAGCACCAGTTACCAGTGCAGCTAAAGCGTTGATGAGTTTTCGCGCTTCGTCCAAATCACCTTTATAGCCTGAGTCAGCTAATCCAACCTGGACGGCAGCCGCGCTCATCAAGTGCACCGCTGTCGCTGTGATTACCTCTACCGCAGGGACTTCTTCAAGTTCTCGCAGGGCATTATTTTGTTCTTCATCGCTCATTTTGGGGCTTCACTTTCACCATCTATCTCTGCTAGGCTAGCCTACGGCTCTGTTGGCTAAGGTCAACAGTCAGAAGTGGATTCATTTCCCACCCGCGACTACCGATTTCTTTAGGTTGCCGGGTAAAGCTTTGAACTTTCAGTTCTGCGCGTTGGCAAGTAAATGCTTGCACGGACGTGGCCATTTTAGTCATGTCAAAAGGAGATGCAGATCAGCGATCCGCGTATAAATGAACGTATCCGCGTTCCAGAAGTTCGACTAGTCGGACCTAACGGTGAACAGCTAGGAATTGTCAGAACTGACGATGCCTTGCGAATGGCTCAGGATGCAGACTTAGATTTAGTTGAAGTCTCACCGAATTCTGAACCACCTGTTTGTAAACTGATGGACTTTGGAAAGTTCAAATATGAAGCGGCCCAGAAGATTCGTGAAGCAAGAAAGAACCAGACGAACACAGTTGTCAAGACAGTTCGTTTTGGTTTGAAGATTGAAGAGCACGATTATGGGACGAAGAAATCGCAGATCGAAAAGTTCCTTAGATCTGGCGACAAGGTAAGAGTGATAGTTGTCTTCCGTGGTCGTGAGCAATCGCGTCCGGAGATGGGTATCAAACTGTTGCAAAAGGTTGCTGAAGAGGTTGCAGAGTCTGGCTCGGTTGAGTCAACTCCGTCAGCTGATGGTAAGTCTTTGGTAATGGTTCTTGCTCCGACTAAGAACAAAGCCGAAGCTAAAGCTGAAGCTAAGCGCAAAGCTGAGCGCGAAGCCAAAGCAACAGAAGAAAATTAACTTTTCTGTGGTTCGTTAGGATCACAGACTAAAGAAAGCAGGAGAGAAAATGCCAAAGCAGAAGACCCACTCTGGAGCCAAGAAGCGTTTCCGCTTCACAGGCAGTGGCAAGTTGATGAAGCAGCAAATTAACATGCGTCACAACCTAGAACACAAGTCATCACGTCGTACCAGACGTTTGAACCAAGACCAGGTTGTCAGTGCAGCTGACTTCAAGACCATCAAGAAGCAGCTAGGCCACTAGTAATAGAAGTTTTATAAGGAGAACATAATGGCAAGAGTAAAAAATGCAGTTAACGCTTTGAAGAAGCGTCGCACAGCACTAGAGCGCGCCAAGGGTTACCGTGGTCAGCGTTCACGTCTATACCGCATGGCTAAGCAACAGGTATTGCACTCACTGGTTTATGCATACAACGACCGTCGTGATAAGAAGGGTCAATTCCGCAGACTTTGGATTCAACGCATCAATGCAGCATCAAGAGCTAACGGACTAACCTACAACCGTCTAATCCAGGGTCTAAACCTTGCAGGCGTTGCTGTTGACCGTCGTATCTTGGCTGACCTTGCTGTAAACGAGCCAAAGGCATTTGCTTCTTTAGTTGCAACTGCTAAGGCTGCCCTTCCAGCAAACACTTCGGCACCTAAGGCTAAGTAATCTAAGTGCTTACCGATCCCAAGAGCGCAAAGGTTCGAGGGGTTGCCAAGTTAGTAAAGAAAGATGCCCGGCAAGAAACCGGGCTCTTTCTGCTTGAAGGACCACAAGGTCTTAAAGAGGCGATCGATCGACCAAAACTAATCCTCGAAGTTTTCGCAACCGAGGATGCCTTAGCTCGTCATGAAGATCTGTTTCAAAAACTAAAAAACCTCAGAGTCACAGTCGAACTAGTTTCTGATTCAGTTCTTCAAGCAATGTCTGACACAAACACTCCGCAGGGCGTGATTGCGATCTGTCAGCAACTTGATGTCTCACTAGATGATGTTCTAGCAACTAAACCAAAATTGGTAGCAATCCTCTCACAAGTTAGAGATCCCGGTAATGCTGGCACAGTGTTGCGAGCCGCCGATGCAGCTGGGGCTGATGCAGTAATTTTTACTGCAGCAAGCGTTGATTTGTATAACCCGAAGGTGGTCAGATCTACCACTGGATCTTTGTTTCACTTGCCTGTCGTTATTGAAGTTGATTTGGACACTGCCATAGCCAAATTGAAGGCACAGGGACATCAAATCCTTGCTGCAGATGCAACTGGTATTGCACTGCCACAGCTAATAGCAGATGGCGTTTTGGTTAAACTCACAACCTGGGTCTTTGGTAACGAAGCCTGGGGTTTCAACGCATCTGAGTTGGCCTTGGTAGACAGAAGCGTCGCAGTTCCTATCTATGGTGCTGCTGAATCACTGAATTTAGCGACTGCGGCCAGTGTTTGTTTGTATGCAAGTGCATTTGAACAGAACACGGCTGTTTAGAGCTAGAAAGATATACTTGAATCAAATGTCAGATAAAGTTGAGATTACTGAGGCCAGCGTTGCTGCCCTAGTTTCTGATGCCTTGAGCATTGTTAGTGAGACAACTGATCTTGCCTCACTAAAAGTCGCCAAGACTAAAGTCATTGGGGAGAGTTCCCCTTTCGCAAAACTAAGTGCAAGTCTAGGTAGATTAGCCCCTGAGTTAAAAGCTGAAGCTGGAAAGTTAATTACCCACGCCAGAACTACACTGAACGAAGCGTTTTCAGCGAAGGAAATTGAGTTTTATCAGGCAGAGCAGCAGGCGAGGCTTTTAGCCGAGAGTGTTGACATGAGTGCTGTTGGCTCATCTCTTCCAAAAGGTGCGAGGCACCCTCTATCTTTACTTCAAGAGGAAATCTCGGATGTTTTTGTTGGCATGGGTTGGGAGATAGCCGAAGGCCCTGAGCTTGAAAGCGAATGGTTTAACTTCGATGCTTTGAATTTTGATGCTGACCATCCAGCGAGAGCAATGCAGGATACCTTCTTTATTGAACCAACAGAATCACATTTGGTTTTGCGAACACATACTTCACCTGTCCAAGTTCGCTCTCTATTGCAGCGAGATCTGCCGGTTTATGTTTTATGTCCAGGCAAAGTCTTTAGAACGGACGAGCTTGATGCAACACATACACCAGTCTTTCATCAAGTCGAGGGTTTGGCGGTTGACAAGGGTTTAACTATGGCCGATCTCAAGGGCACTTTGGAACATTTTGCTCGAATCATGTTTGGTGCGGATGCCAAAATTCGTCTGCGTCCATCCTTCTTCCCTTTCACTGAACCTTCCGCCGAGTTAGATGTCTGGCACCCAGGTGCCAAAGGTGGCGCGCGCTGGGTTGAGTGGGGTGGCTGCGGTATGGTGCATCCGAATGTTTTGCGTTCAGCTGGCGTTGATCCAGAAATTTACTCAGGTTTTGCTTTCGGCATGGGGATTGAGCGAACCCTGATGTTTAGAAACGATGTCAAAGACATGCGCGACATGGTTGAATCTGATGTTAGGTTCTCGCAGCAGTTTGGTGGTGTGCTCTAATGAGAGTTCCACTTTCTTGGCTGAGTGAGTTCGTTGAGCTTGCTAAAGATTCCACCGCAGATTCGGTGATGGCTGAATTAGTCAAAGTGGGTCTAGAGGAAGAAGGTTCTTTCGGCTATGACCTTTCAGGACCAATCGTGGTCGGTGAGGTTTTAGATTTTGTTGAAGAACCCCAATCCAACGGCAAGACAATTCGGTGGTGCCAAGTTCGAGTTTCAAGCGAAGGCCAGAAAGCTAAAGACGGCGGCGAGCCGGTTCGTGGAATTGTTTGTGGGGCTAGGAACTTTTTTGTGGGGGACAAGGTTGTGGTTACTTTGCCAGGTGCGATTTTGCCTGGAGATTTCAAGATTTCAGCAAGAAGCACCTATGGGCATACTTCGGATGGAATGATTGCTTCAGCGAAAGAGCTAGGTCTAGGTGATGATCACGAGGGAATTCTTCGTCTGGAAACACTTGGGCTCAATCCAGAGGTTGGAACTGATGCCATAGCGCTTTTGCATCTAAACGACAGTGCTGCTGAGGTCAATGTGACCCCTGACCGTGGATACTGTTTTTCAATCAGGGGTATAGCCAGAGAATATTCTCACGCCACTAAAAGCCCATTCTCAGATCCAGCAAATCTAGTCAAACCAGCGAGCCCTTCGGGATTTAACCTCAACATCGTTGACGATGCGCCTATAAGAGGAAAACAAGGTGCAACTAAATTTGTTGCCTTGCAGGTAAACGATGTTGATGCAACTGCCGCAACACCACCTTGGATGGTTTCTCGCCTGAAGTTATCAGGGATGCGTTCAATATCGATTGTGGTGGACATCACTAATTACGTGATGCTGGAGTTAGGTCAGCCAATTCACGCTTATGACTTAGATAAGTTGTCTAAGGGTTTCGGAGCTAGAAGGGCTAAACCAAACGAAAAGCTGATTACCTTAGATGGCCAAGAGCGGACTCTGTATCAAGAAGACTATGTGATTTGTGATGAATCAGGTGCTATTGGGCTTGCCGGTGTGATGGGTGGGCTGAGTACTGAAGTTTCGCAAACTACCAAAAACGTTTTGATTGAAGCTGCTAATTTCGATCCGGTTACTATTTCTCGAACTGCTCGAAGACATAAATTACCAAGTGAGGCATCGAAACGTTTTGAACGTGGAGTAGATCCAGAGATTGCTGAGATAGCAGTTTCCAGGGTAGCTCAGTTGCTTAAGGATCTTGCAGGGGCAAAGCCTACTGAGCATGGGGCAATATTCGACTTGGGTTTTGAACCGAGTTCAATTCAATTAGCTAAAGACTTCGCAAATAAGGTAACCGGAGTTGATTACACGGCTGCTCAAATTGCCGCTACCCTCACAGAAATTGGTTGTCATGTTCAGGATTCCGATGATTACTTTAATGTTGTTGTTCCTTCTTGGCGACCAGATCTAACTATTCCCGAGGCTTTAGTTGAGGAAGTGGCAAGAATTTTAGGTTATGAGCAAATACCCTCACGTTTGCCAGTTGCCCCACCTGGTAGAGGTTTGACTAGAACTCAGAAACTTCGTCGACTGGTAGCTAACTCTTTAGCCGCAAATGGTTTCACTGAAGTTTTGAACTACCCATTTGTGTCAGCAAAGGCCAATAAAACCTTCTACGACTGGGAAATTGGCAAAGTGAAGTTAGCCAATCCGCTTCAGTCTGATGTCGATGAACTTAGAGTTTCGTTGTTACCTGGTTTGCTAGAGGCGGCAGCTAGAAACAGTTCAAGAACGCTAGTTGATCTAAGTGTTTTTGAGGTTGGATCTGTATTTTTGAAAGTTCCAGGTAACACTGAAGTTACTTTGCCAGAAGGTGGAAAGATTCCTTCAGCTAAACAGTTGAAAGAATTAACTTCTTCGATACCTCACCAACCGATGATGATTGCTGGGTTGCTGCTTGGTGAACGTTTGAACCAGCAGATTGGGCTTAAGGCTCAAAAATCAAGCTACATAGATGCAGTTGGTGCTGTTAGAAATTTGGCGAGCTTACTGGCAGTGGAGTTAACTTTTGAGCAGAGCGTCCAAGGTGGCTTGCATCCGGGTCGCACTGCGGTTATTAAAGTTGCCGAACAAATAGTTGGTTACGTTGGTGAGATTCACCCTGATGTCACGGCCGAATATGATTTGCCAAGGCAGGTAAGCTTCTTCGAATTGAATTTGGATACTTTGCTTCAAGCTTCGCCGGCTCTAGTAGCAGCCAAAGCAATCTACACTCTGCCAGCCGCTACTCAAGACCTTTCTCTAGTTATGGACCAAGCAATACCGGCTCAAGAAGTTCTGGAACTTATCAAGCAAACTGCTGGTGAGATTCTTGAAGATATTCGCTTGGTTGATGACTTCCGTGGTGGCAATCTCGAGCAGGGCACTAAGTCGCTCACCTTCGCGTTACGATTTAGGGCTCAAGATCGAACTCTGACTCAAGTCGAGGCTAGTGAGGTTCGGGATAAAGCTGTAAGCGCTGCGAACAAGAAATTTGGAGCTACCCTACGTAGCTAGGGTATGAAGAAGAGAACAGTTTATGGCTGAGAAAAATAATCACACAGCAGAGTCCCTGCTAGCTCTTCGCCTGAATGGTAGTTCAGATTGGTCTCTAGCCCAGCATGAGATTGCATCTAATCGGGCTCATCTAGTTGTTTTGAAAAGTATTGGTTATCTCAATGAAGCGGAACAGCTAAGACTAGACAAGGGTTTTACCGAACTGGCAAGTCGAATCACAAAGGGAATGTTTGTTCCAAAACCAACTGATCAGGATGTTCATCAAGCCGTGCTTCGCGGGATAACCGAAATGCTAGGCCCTGATTTAGCAAGCAAGGTAAAAATAGGTCGCACCAAAGCCGAACAATCAGCAACGATGGTCAGGTTGTTTTTGCTTGAAGAGTCGAAACAGGTTAGAGAGCTTGTTCTGGATTTAATTGATGCTTTCACTACCAAGGCACATTCACATCTAAGTGAAGTTATGCCAGGCAGAAGCAACTACCAAATTTCCCAACCAGTGCTAATTTCTCATCAAATTCTTAGTTACATTTGGCCGCTGGTAAGAGATCTGGAACGACTAGCTCAGTGGCGAGAACGTGCTGTTTTTGTTCCTTACGGGTCTGGAGAGTTCTCTGGAACTTCACTGCAACTCGATGCCGGCATTTTCGCTCAAGAGTTGGGCTTAGGTGCTCCGATGGCTAACTCCATTGACGCGGTTACAACCAGAGATATTTCTGCCGAGTTTGTCTTTATAGCCTCAACTATTGCTTTGAATCTTTCCCGCTTCGCTAATGATGTTTTGCTCTGGTCAACTAGAGAATTTGATTATGTGAGTTTTGCTTCTGAGATGACCTTAGAGCAGATTGAAATCGCTCAACTTGTCAAAGGAAAATCAAACAAAATCAATTCTGATTTGACTGCGATTTTGAATGCTCTAGCTTCTTCAAATACTGGCTTTAGCCAGAGCTTAGATCAAGGTGCCAAGACAATATTTGAAGTCATAGCTGAATTGAAGATAATGCTTCCTGCAACAAAGCAAATGGGTATTGATTTAATTTTCAACAGCGCTCGCCTTGAAGAGTTGGCTGGTATCAACACTGCATTCGAACTGGACATAGTTGATTGGCTGGTTCGCAATAAGATAGCCCTGCCTCAGGCCAGTATGACCGCCAGTAAAGTCATGGATTATGCAAAAAAGCGAGGGGTTACCCTGGCCGAACTAACTGACGCTGAACTTGCCAGCATTTCGCCCTCGTTGACACCTGAACTCAGAGAGGTCTTAAACATCTCTGGGTCCATCAAGACCAGAACCAGTGCCGGCGGTAGCAGCGTGGCTCGAGTGTTGGATCAAATTAGTGCGTTGCGAAGATTAGTTCCTGAAAGCAGTAGGTAAGTTAGAGCCATGGCCAATGCAGAGGTTTTAGCAAAGCAATCTAACGATGCTGCGTTCAAAGACATTTGGGAAGAACTCAAATGGCGCGGTCTTATTGCCCTATCGACGGATGAGGGAGAACTGCACAAAGCGCTTAGCTCAGGTTCAATAACTTTTTATTGTGGGTTTGACCCAACTGCGCCAAGTTTGCATTTAGGAAATTTGGTACAACTTTTGGTTATGCGCAGATTACAACTGGCCGGTCACACGCCAATAGTTTTGATTGGCGGTGCTACTGGGTTAATTGGAGATCCGAAGCCCACAGCTGAAAGAGTCCTAAATGAAAAAGAAACTGTTGCTGCTTGGGTTACTAAATTAGAAAACCAAGCTAAGTTGTTTCTTTCATTCGAGGGTAAAAACAAAGCTTCATTGGTTAACAATCTTGATTGGACTGAAAGTTTAAGTTCAATTGATTTTCTGAGAGAGATTGGTAAGCATTTCCGTGTCGGTAAAATGCTCTCCAAGGATGCTGTTTCAGCAAGATTAAACTCTGATGCCGGGATATCTTTCACAGAATTTGCATATCAGATTCTTCAAGGTATGGATTTCTTAGAGCTCTATCGAAGAAATGATTGCATTTTGCAAATCGGTGGAAGTGATCAGTGGGGAAATCTAACTAGTGGAACAGATTTGATTCACAAGGTTGAAGGTAAGAGCGCCCACATCTTGGCAACACCTCTGATTACCGACTCGACCGGCAAGAAGTTTGGTAAATCTGAAGGCAATGCCATTTGGTTGGATGCTAACGCAACTTCACCTTACGCGTTTTATCAATTTTGGCTAAACGTTGAAGATGCAATAGTTATTAACTTGCTTAAAGTGTTCACTTTTATTTCTAAAGCAGAAATAGCTGAACTAGAAAAGCAACTAGCTAACGAACCTCACCTTCGTGCTGCACAAAAGCGACTTGCACTTGAAGTTACGACTTTAGTTCATTCAGCTGAGGATGCCGAATCAGCGATCCTCGCTTCACAGGCTTTGTTCGGTCAAGGGGACTTGGATTCCCTAGATGATAAAACTCTGCAGGCGGCTTTGACAGAGTTACCTCATCTGAATGCTCAACTGGGAGAGCCGATAGTTGATCTTCTGGTAAAAACTGAGTTGGTGCAAAGCAACAGCGCTGGTCGCAGAGCCATCGCTGAAGGTGGGGTATACCTAAATAACATCAAAGTTGAGCAAGAATCAGCTGTCCTAGACTCCGCTATTAGAGGGAAGTTTGCTGTTCTGCGCCGAGGTAAGAAAACCCTGGCCGGAATATTCATTCAAAACAGCTGATAATTCTCGCCCTGATTTGACTTGAACGTTATTTAAGCGTAATCTTGGTACCGTTGCCCAAAGTTTGGCCTCCTGACTAGGAAACCGGCTCAAGTGCAACCAATCAAAAAGCCAAAAAATCCTTGAAAAGAGGACATTTTTGCGACTTTTGGTTGACAAATTTACTAGCAAAAATGACCCAAAAATTTATGGGTTTTTTGGCGTATATCGCTTGGATTTACGCCTATTTGGTGGTAAGTTAGTGAAGTTGCTCTGCGTAGGACCTACTCGGAAATCGCAGATGCATCCGATCCTTGAGAACTCAACAGCGTGCACAATGTCGATGCCAAGAACCTGGCTTGAAAAGGCTTGCCTTTTCATGTTCAGAAATTTATTGGTTAGACAGATTGTCAGACAATCTGATTTAGTCAGATCAAATTGATGCCATCTATTCCGATGGTTTCGTAAAACTTGGAATGAAGCTTGCTTTATTCCTAAAAAACTTTTACGGAGAGTTTGATCCTGGCTCAGGATGAACGCTGGCGGCGTGCTTAACACATGCAAGTCGAACGATGAAGCTGGAGCTTGCT
>JBEGRI010000007.1:0-21172 GCA_041180525.1 Actinomycetota bacterium
AGTGCCTCAAACAAATCTGCTTCATCAATAATTCCACCTCGCGAAGCATTAACAATTCTTAACTCAGGTTTAGCCAAGGCAAACTCTTTTTTGCTAATCAAACCGGTTGTCTCTTTTGTTTTAGGAATATGAATTGTTATGAAATCGGATTGCTTCATCAAATCTTCGAGACTTACTAATTCGACGCCAAGTTGATCAGCTCTGTTGTTGCTGATGAAAGGATCGTAACCAATAAGCTTGGCTTCAAAACCTGCTAAACGCGCAGCCACTAGAGCTCCGATGCGACCTAAACCAACGATGCCTATTGTCTTTTCGTAAAGTTCAGTTCCGTTGAACTTGCTGCGCTGCCATAAACCCTGCTTCATTGATTGGTTGGCAGCTGGAATGTGCCTGGCTAGCGAAAGAATCATTCCAACCGCTAGTTCAGCTGCTGAGGTGACGTTCGAGGTGGGAGCATTTACCACCATCACACCTTTGGCGGTTGCGGCTTTGATGTCCACGTTATCTAAACCGACTCCAGCTCTGGCAATAACTTTTAGCTGGCTGGCTAAGTTAATAGCTTCCTCATCCATTTGGGTCGCCGAGCGAATCAAGACCGCGCTAGCGCTTTTCAAAGCTTCCAGCAATTCCGCTCGGTTGGTTCCATCAACTTGCCTGATCTCAAAGTCAGGACCCAGTGCCTCAATAGTTGCAGGGGAAAGCTCCTCGGCAATAACAACAATAGGTTTGGACACGTTATCCTTTGGGGGGTTTAGGCTGACATCTTTGGTCAAGCGTAGAACAATACTACTCAGCCTGTCTTAGTCTTGGACTGTGATTGAGAGAGTCTTCTACGCTGCCATCTCAGCCGATGGCTATCTGGCTGGACCGGACGGAGACATGTCTTGGGCAACCAAGTATTTGGCCGACGGTGAGGATTATGGCTACGTCAATTTAGTTGGATCATCCTCGGCTATTTTGATGGGTCGTGCAACATTCGATTTTGAAATTGAATCTGGAGCTCAAGGACCTAGGCCATTGCCAACCTACGTGTTGACACACATCCCAGAACTCTATCAAGACATCCAAGAAGATAATCTGTTCTTCGTCGGTGGCCCCATCAAAGATGTCATCAACTTAATTAGTGATAATCATCCTGGTCAGTTATTTGTCATGGGTGGCGCCGAGGTAGTCAAGCAATTAATTGAAGCCGAATTGCTTGACACTATAAGGCTCTTCGTTTGTCCAGAAGATCTAGGTTCAGGAACTTTGGCTTTCGAAGACGATGCAGCACTAAACAACTTCACCTTGATGGATGAAAAAGACTATCCTTCAGGAATTATTGAAGAAGTTTATAAAAGAGTGACCAGCTAGTTTTTATCTAGCAGCTTTACCTTCTTGATAGTCATCTTTATTTTTGATCCAAGAGAAAAGTTTTCTTAAGTTTCTACCAACAGCTTCAATCGGGTGGGCTTCCCCTTTAGCTCGCAATGCAAGAAATTCTGGTGCTCCAGCATCCTGATCAGCAATAAAGCGATTAGCAAAAGTTCCATCTTGAATGTCAGTTAGTACCTCTCGCATGCGAGTTTTGACCTCTGGGCCAATCACTCTCGGGCCTGAAACATAATCACCATATTCAGCAGTGTCAGAAACAGACCAACGCTGTTTAGCTATACCACCTTCATACATCAAATCAACTATCAGTTTTAGCTCGTGTAAAACTTCAAAGTAAGCTACCTCAGGTTGATAACCTGCTTCAATCAAGGTTTCAAAACCATACTGAACCAATTGCGATGTTCCACCACAAAGCACTGCTTGCTCACCGAACAAATCGGTTTCTGCTTCCTCGGTGAAAGTAGTTTTAATTGTTCCAGCCCTAGTTCCACCTATCGCCTTAGAGTATGAAAGGGCTAACGCAAAAGCATTACCGGTAGCATCTTGCTCAACAGCAATCAAGTTTGGAATGCCCCTACCATCTTCATACTCACGTCGCACCATGTGTCCAGGGCCTTTAGGCGCAACTAGAAACACGTCAACATTGGCTGGTGGCTTGATAAGACCGAAACGAATGGCAAACCCGTGGCCAAATACCAAAGCCTTGCCAGCGGAAAGGTTCGGAGCAATCTCACCAGCATAAATATCACGCTGTCTGGGATCTGGCGCCAAAATCATGATTACTTCAGCCCAAGCTGAAGCTTCAGCAACGCTAAGCACTTTTAGCCCAGCCTCTTCAGCTTTAGCCTTACTCTTCGACCCTTCAGCTAAACCGACAACTACATTCACACCTGAATCCTTCAGATTCAACGCGTGGGCATGTCCTTGAGACCCATATCCAATCACAGCAACTTTTTTTGCCTGAATCAGATTCAAATCTGCATCTTTGTCGTAATAGATTTCTGCCATTTCTTTCTCCTTAATTTTCTAACTAAATCTTTTTCTCAATGTTTTCAGTCAAAGACTTTGCTCCCCTGCCCATCGCTAAAACACCAGACTGAACCAACTCTGTGATGCCAAAAGGTTTTAACACATCCAAAAGTGCTTGACATTTAGATGTCTCACCAGTGATTTCTATAATCAAAGAATCATTAGAAACATCAATCACTCTTGCTCGAAATAACTCTACAGCTTCTAAAATCTCACTCCGATTACTCGGATCTGTCTTTACTTTTATCAGCATGTGATCGCGTTCAACCGATGTCAAAGGTTCAAGTTCAACAACTTCAATTACATTGATTAGTTTATTTAACTGCTGTGTTACTTGCTCCAGTGGAAGTCCATCAATACTTACCACTACTGTGATTCGAGATAAACCAGGTTTCTCAGTTGCCCCTACCGCAAGAGATTCGATGTTGAAACCACGTCTTGCAAACAACCCTGCAACGCGGGTTAGCAAACCTGGGGTGTCTTCTACGACTAAGGACAAAACATGTTCCGACATTACTCCAACTCCCCCTCATCCCAAGTTGGTCTCGACCCTCTGGCAAACTGCACCTCATCGTTAGAAACTCCGGCAGGAACCATAGGCCAAACCATGGCATCTTTACCAACAATGAAATCTATTACCACTGGCCGATCATTTGTTGCTATTGCGGTTTGAATAGCTTGATCAACGTCTTCTAATTTTTCAACACGGATACCTAAAGCCCCATAAGCTTCAGCTAACTTTACAAAATCAGGGACCATCATCGAATCTGTTCCGGTATGCAAATCGGTGTTGGAATAGCGCTGGTTATAAAAAAGTGTTTGCCACTGTCTGACCATACCCAGAGAAGAATTGTTTATGATGGCGACTTTGATTGGAATGTTGTTGATGGTGCAGGTAGCCAATTCTTGATTAGTCATCTGGAAACAGCCATCACCATCTATTGCCCAGACCAGTCGATCTGGTTCAGCAACTTTCGCCCCCATGGCTGCCGGGATGGCATAGCCCATGGTGCCAGCTCCTCCAGAATTCAACCAAGAGTTGGGTCTTTCATACTTAATAAACTGAGCTGACCACATCTGGTGCTGACCAACTCCGGCGGCATAGGTAGCATCAGGCCCGCTTAGTTGGCCTATTCTCTCAATCACATATTGTGGAGAAAGTTTGCCATCTTCTGGTGCGCTATAGCCAAGCGGGTAGCGAGTTCTAAGGTCATTTAGAAAGCTCCACCAACTGGTTAAGTCACTAAACCCTGAGGCGGTTTCTTTGCTCAATTGAGCATTTAATGCTGCGATGGTGTGTCTAACATCGCCCACGATGGCAACATCAACTGGCTTATTTTTACCTATTTCCGCCGGATCAATATCTGCGTGAATCACCTTGGCATTCACCGCAAAAGATTTAATTTGCCCAGTGACTCGATCGTCAAACCTAGCTCCAAGAGTTAGCAGCAAATCACTGCGTTGCAAAGCTGTCACAGCTGGAACTGTTCCGTGCATACCTGGCATTCCAAGGTTAAGTTTGTGTGAATCCGGAAATGCGCCACGTGCCATCAAAGTTGTTACTACCGGGACATTAATCTTTTCTGCAAGTTTTAATAACTCTTTTTCTGCTCTGGCTCGAATTACTCCACCGCCGACGTATAAAACTGGACGGCTTGCGTTCTTGATTAGTTCAACAGCTTCAGAAACCTTGACTAAATCTGGTTCAATTACTGGATGATATCCGAGCAAATCAACTCTCGGTGGCCAACTGAAATGCAATTTACCTATTTGTGCATCCTTGGCAATGTCGACTAGTACAGGTCCAGGTCTTCCAGTTGTTGCAATTAGATATGCCTTGGCAATTGTGGAAGGAATGTCTTCAGATTTGGTGACTAGAAAAGAATGCTTTGTGATAGGCATGGTTATACCTACGATGTCAGCTTCTTGAAAAGCATCAGTTCCAATTGCGGTTGAATTTACCTGGCCAGTGATTGCTAAAAGTGGCACTGAATCCATATGAGCGTCGGCAATAGCAGTTACCAGGTTTGTCGCTCCTGGTCCACTCGTTGCAATACAAACACCAAGCCTGCCGGTTGCTGCCGCATATCCTTCAGCAGCGTGACCTGCACCTTGTTCGTGCCTAACCAAAATATGCCTAATCTTTTTAGAATCCATCAGCGGATCATAAGTTGGCAAGATTGCTCCACCTGGCAAACCAAAGACATCGGTTACACCAAGTAGTTCCAAGGTCTTTACTACGGCTTCAGCTCCAGTTAGCTGAACAGAGTTCACATAATCAGGATGTCTTTTACCTAACTCCAAAGTAGCTTCACTGTCACCGGATTCGGCCATCCAGAGCAGGGAAATGTCATCGACTTTTGTATAGTCGATTGGCCCTTCACCTTCAATAATGAACATCTGCTCTTCCTCGTATAGCTCTAACCGCAGTAAGCACCTTCAGCTGCCGAATGAACTAATTTCGTATATTTAGCCAAAACACCGCGTGAATACTTGTGGGCTAAAGGTTGCCATCTTTGGCGACGGATTGCTAACTCTGCTTCATCTACCAGCAGTTCCAAGCTCCTAGTTTTAAGATCAACTTTGATTAAGTCATTCTCTTCAACTAAAGCGATTGGACCACCGTCCGAAGCCTCAGGAGCGATGTGTCCAATACAAAGGCCACTGGTCGCTCCTGAAAAACGTCCGTCCGTTAACAGTAGAACATCTTTACCTAAACCGGCACCCTTAATTGCCGCCGTAATAGCAAGCATTTCACGCATACCGGGACCCCCTTTGGGTCCCTCATAGCGAATAACCACTACATCTCCAGCTTTTAGCTTGCCCTCGGTCAAGGCTTGCATAGCCAAAGCCTCTCTCTCGAAAACTCGAGCGGGACCAGTAAAGCTCTCTTTATCAAAGCCGGCAGATTTAACTACTGCACCATCGGGAGCTAAAGATCCTCGAAGGATTGAGATTCCACCTGTTTTAGTTATTGGATTTGCTAAGGCGTGAATGATCTTTCCATCCGGATCAGGTGGATTAATGCCTGCAAGATTTTCTGCCATCGTTTTACCTGTTACGGTCAAAGTATCACCGTGCAATAACCGAGCATCTAGCAAAGCTTTCAATACAACTGGTATTCCACCAATCTTGTCAACGTCTGACATAACAAAATTACCGAAAGGTTTTAGATCAGCTAAAAGTGGAACACGATCTGAAATGTGATTAAAGTCATCCAAGCTCAGATCTACTTCTGCTTCTCTGGCAATTGCTAGAAGATGTAATACTGCGTTGGTTGAACCACCGAGTGCCATCAAGATAGTGATGGCATTCTCAAACGCTTTCTTAGTCAAGATGTCTCTAGTTGTAATGCCAAGAGATATCAGATTAACTACAGCAGCACCTGAACGCTTAGCCCATTCATCTCTTCTACGATCAACCGAAGGTGGAGCTGCTGAGCCTGGCAGACTCATTCCTAAAGCTTCTGATATAGAAGCAATCGTGTTTGCCGTATACATTCCCCCGCATGCTCCTTCACCAGGGCAAACTGCTTTCTCAATTCGAGTTAAATCTTCAAGGCTTAGTTTTCCTGTCTTGCAAGCCCCAACTGCTTCAAAGGCATCCATGATGGTAATTTCTTTTTCACTACCATCAGATAACTTGACCCAACCTGGGGCTATCGATCCTGCGTAAAGCATTACCGCTGAAACATCTAGTCTGGCAGCAGCCATCAACATACCTGGTAACGATTTATCGCAACCAGCAAGTAAAACCGCCCCGTCAAGCTTTTCCGCTTCCATCACAGTTTCAACTGAGTCAGCAATTACTTCTCGAGATACCAAAGAGAAGTGCATGCCTTCATGCCCCATGGAGATACCATCAGAAACTGAGATGGTTCCAAACTCCATTGGAAACCCGTTAGCTTCTGTGACTCCAACTTTGGCTGCTTTAGCTAGTCGATCTAGCGAGAGGTTGCATGGGGTGACTTCATTCCAGCTGGAAGCAATACCAATTTGTGGTTTTTCCCAGTCATCATCGGTCATACCGACCGCTCTAAGCATGCCCCTAGCTGGTGAGCGCTCAATGCCTTCGGTAACTACGCGGCTTCTGGGTTTTAAGTCCTTTTCCATTAGTCAAGTTTAGGAGAAATACCTTGAAGCCTGAAAAGAAAAGTTAAGGTGGGTTAGCCTAGAAGTTATGGACCGCACCCAACTAGATCTAGAGAGTCTGAAACGCTATGACCTAGCGGCAGTGAACTCTAGCCGAGAGGTGATTAGGTCCTATTCGACTTCTTTTGGTCTAGCTACCAAGCTTTTAGCTCAACCGGTTAGATCGCATGTGCAAAACATCTATGCATTGGTAAGGGTCGCCGATGAAATTGTTGATGGTGCAGCCTCTGGCGCTTTGGGTCCCAACAGTTCCCTAGCCGCTGGCAGTGAATTGAACAAACTTGAAGCAGAGACTTATAAAGCTATGCAGACAGGTTTTAGCACCAATCTGGTTGTGCATGCCTTTGCCAAGACTGCAAGAGAAACAGGCATCAAGCGGGAAATAGTTGAACCTTTCTTTTATTCAATGCGTTTAGATCTGCAACAAACCAAACATGATGAGAAGTCTTTTGACAAATATGTGTATGGCTCTGCTGAAGTTATTGGTTTGATGTGTTTACAGGCTTTCATCCAAGGAAAAGACTTTACTCCTAGTCAGTTAGACCAAATGTATAAAGGGGCCAGAGCTTTAGGGGCAGCGTTTCAAAAAGTTAACTTTTTAAGAGATCTTGCTGCCGACTTCGAACAACTTGGCAGAAGCTATTTCCCGCAAGTTAATGTAAAAACTTTTGATGAAAAAACCAAACAAAGATTAGTTGAGGACATTAACAAAGATCTTGCTGTTTCAGCCAAAGCAATACCTCTAATACCTAAATCTGCCAGAAAAGCGGTGGTCGCCGCTCAGCTTTTGTTTACAGCACTAAATGACAAGATTGCAAAAACCAAAGCACAAGATTTGATTCGAGCCAGAATCAGAGTGAACGATTTCCAGAAATTCGTGATTCTGAGCAAAGCATGGATGGGAGTCCTACCTAAATGAAAAAAGCAATAGTCGTCGGTGGTGGTATTGGCGGTCTTTCAACTGCAGCGCTTTTAGCCAAGGCAGGTATGCAGGTTCAACTTTTTGAAGCCAGAGAAAAAGTTGGTGGACGGGCATACATTTGGGAAAAAGATGGTTTCGTCTTCGACATGGGCCCATCTTGGTACTTGATGCCTGATGCCTTTGACCAGTTCTTCAAATTAATGGGAACCACGGCTGAAAAAGAGCTGAACCTAGTCAAGTTAGATCCTGCCTATCGCACAATTTTTGAAGGTTCAAAAGAACCTTTGTTTATGTATGAAAACTTGGCTAAAAACCTAGAAGTCTTTGAAAGCATTGAGCCAGGTAGCGCAGAGATGATCAAGAAGTATTTGGCTAGTGCTGAAGATGCATATAACTTAGCCAGCAGACACTTCTTATACACAAACTTCCAAAACCTAAAGTCTTTCACTCACCCTGAGGTGGTCAAACGTGCTGGAAGATTCATCAAACACCTGCTCACTTCACTCCATGCTTTTAGTAGCAAACATGTCAAAGATGAGCGACTTAGGAAGGTTTTGAACTTCCCAGCAGTTTTCTTAGGCGCTTCACCATATGAGACGCCGAGTATGTATCACTTGATGACACACATCGACATGAACGTTGGAGTCTTCTATCCGCAAGGTGGTATCTACAAAATCATTGAGGCGATTGAAGGCTTAGCTAAAAAGCATGGCGTTGAAATACACACCAACTCACCGGTCACCAAAATAGTGGTTGAAAAAGGTCAAGCCAAAGGTGTAATCGTCAATGGAAGCAAATATGAAGCTGATGTAGTGATTGCCAACGCCGATCTGCACTTTGTTGAAACTAAGTTACTCGACCCTGAATATCAAACTTTGCCTGAAAAGTGGTGGGAGAAGAGAATACCAGGACCTTCTGCACTACTTCTTTACTTAGGTGTTAAAGGCAAAATTCCTAACCTGGATCACCATACACTTCTATATACAGATGACTGGGCAACGAACTTTGCTGAGGTATTTCACAAAGCTGACGGTAAACGTCAGGTGCCTAACCCAGCCAGCCTATATATCTGTGCCCCAAGTAAAACTGATCCTTCGGTAGCACCGGAGGGCTATGAAAATCTCTTTGTTTTGGTTCCAGTAGCAGCCGACCCAAGCCTTGGTCGAGGAGGGGTAGACAGAGCAGGCGATGAGGCTTTTGAGCAAGAAGCCGACCGAATCATTCAGCAGATAGCCGATTGGTGTGACATTCCAGATCTAGCTGAGCGCATTGTGGTTAGAAGAACCATGGGCCCAGCTAACTTCGCTGATGAACTAAATGCTTGGAGCGGAACTGCCTTGGGAATGGCACACACCTTGCGCCAAAGTGCTTTCTTTAGACCAAAGAACAAGAGTTCTAAAGTTAAAGGTCTTTACTACGCTGGCCACCACTCAATCCCTGGCATTGGTTTACCAATGTGTTTGATTGGTGCCGAGTTGGTTTACAAACTTCTAATCGATGATCGCAGTTCTGGACCGACTGAGAAAGAAATTAGACCTTTATCTGACCAAGACTGGAAAGGTTTGAACTAGTGTCAGGTTCTACCTATCTGCTAGGTCTAATCTTTTCGATTATTGGACTCGGTCTTTTCGATTGGAAGTTCAAGTTAGCGTTTTTTGTTAACAAAAGAGCGGCTTTGCTCAGCACAATAATCCCGATGTTGTTCTTTCTGATTTGGGATTTTGCAGGCATAGCTTTGGGTATCTTCTTTAGAGGTCAAACCCTGCACCTAACTGGAATTATGATCGCACCTGAATTACCTTTAGAAGAATTTTTCTTTCTATTTCTTTTGAATTACACAACGCTCATTATCTTGAGTGCATTCATTAAGAGGAATAGGCCATGACTTATTTGGTGTTGAATGTTGGTTTCATGTTAATCAGTTTTGTGATTTTGAATGTATTGGTTAGAAAGACCGCTTGGAAAGTGGTTCTAAAAACGTTAGTCGCAATGCTTTTCGTGACATTGATTTGCGACAACATCATTATCGGCCTTGGCATAGTTGACTATGACACCAGTAAAGTAAGTGGCTTGTATATAGGTTTAGCTCCGATTGAAGACTTCGCCTATACAGTGGTAGCAGTTCTTGCTGTTGCTAGCATTTGGCAGAAACTCACTGGAGGCAAAAAGTGAAGGCTTTGAATAAATTGTTTTGGTCATCAAGGCCAATTTCATGGATAAATACTGCCTACCCTTTTGCCGCAACTTACATCTTCCTAAGTCACAAATTAGATCTCACTTTGGTCATTGGGTCAATCTTTTTCCTAATCCCATACAACTTGCTCATGTATGGCATCAATGATGTCTTTGATTATGAAAGTGACCTTAGAAATCCAAGAAAAGGAGGCATAGAGGGAGCGCTGCTAGATAAGAAGTATCACAAGCTGACTATCTGGAGTTCAATCCTGAGTTGCCTGCCATTTCTGGCTTACCTATATAGCGTCTCTAACCCTGTTTCAGCTGCGTGGCTAACTCTCTTTGTCTTTACGGTCATCGCTTATAGCGCTCCCCTTTTGAGATTCAAGGAAAGACCTTTCTTAGATTCCCTAACCTCATCCAGTCACTTCGTTGGGCCGATGATTTATGCCTTAAGTCTTAGCAACGTTGATTTCAGCAGTCGTGAAACCCTCTCTTGCATACTTGCTTTCACCCTCTGGGGTATTGCCTCCCACGCATTTGGTGCTGTCCAAGATGTGAAGGCCGATCGTGAAGCAAACATCTCAAGCATTGCGACAGTGATTGGCGCTAGAGCAACAGTGCGCTTCGCCTTAGCCGCTTACTTAGCTGCAGGAATATTAATTCTCAACACTGCATTTCCTGGTCCCATAGCAGCAATCGCAGCAGTTCCCTACCTGTTTATTCTTGCTCCGTTTTTCAACATCACCGATGAAGATTGTGAAAAAGCTAATCAAGGTTGGCGCAAATTCATCTGGTTGAACTTCTTTGCCGGTTTTATCGTCACAGTGATCCTGATTTGGGCTAGCTTCTAGCCATCCAATCAATCATGTATTGCTTGTTAAATCCTCTGGCACATAAGTGGCAACTATAGAGTCTTTTCGGTTTCTGATAACGGTAATGTTTATGACCGTTCGGACATAGACCAATGTATGGTGCATATTCTTGAGCTATCTCTTCGCCAGTATAAACTTCGTTCCGATACCCGATACGTTTGGCTATCGCTAACCATTTCTTACCATGCCCTTCTTTTGGTCCAGCTATGGCATGAGCAATTTCATGAAGAATTGTTTGCCTAACATCATCAACGCTGTGAACTAGCGAAAGATATTTGGACACAGTTATTTTTTTATCGGTATAGGAGCACAGTCCTGCTCTTCTTCGTCCATTATCAAATCCAAATATCCAGCCTGGCTCTTCGATGTGTTCCAGCATCATCGATTCGGCTAGAGCAGAGATATAACTCCAGCGATCAGCCTGCAATCTCATTTTCACACCACTCTGAATTTGCGACTTAACTACAAAACCTAAGTCCTCCAAAGCTGCCAGCAAAGAAAGTTGCTCTGCTTTTGCCCTGACCGAGACCCTGGCAAGTTTTAACTCGTCAAAGCCATAGTCCAAAGTAAGTCGAATTGCCTCGGCTAGCCAAGAGATAGTGCCATGAGAGCTCTGTTCTACCCTCAAAAAGGCCGATGGACCCCTATCTCCAAAGCTTTCAAAAGCCAACTTTCCTATGATTTGGCTCTGATCTTCGCGATAAATTTCCCAACTTGACTCCCCGACAGCATTGAAAACCATGCCCGTGGCTTGGGCTTGTGGGCTGGCTTTGCTGGCGGTGCTAATCATTTCAAGGTAAGGCTAAACCCTTAGAGGTATTTAGGGCGTAAATGGCCGTTAATCTGTTGAAAACCTAATGTTTCGACTGTATTAAATCTGCTTGCCACGCCTTAAATGTAAGAGAATATCGGGCTTTGAGCCAATAATCTTCTCGCTATGACTACTAACACAAGTAACCCTGCTAAAGCAGGTGCAATCGAAACCAACGACATTCTGCCAATCCCTGCGGCAGAACGTCACGGCAAACCGTGGCACCTTTTCACGGTCTGGTCGTCCCCGAACCTTGAGTTCGCAACTATATTCATCGGAGCCCTTGCAGTATTTGCCGGGTTGAATCTTTGGCAAGCAGTTCTTGCCGTAGCTCTGGGTAACGCACTTGCTGCGGTAACTCACGGCTGGTTTTCAAGCTGGGGTCCACGTCACGGCGTTCCCCAAATGGTGCTTGGCAGAACAGCATTCGGCCTCAGAGGTAACATCATCCCAGCTGCCACCTCGACGCTTGTTGCAGGTATCGGTTGGTTTGCTGTTAACACCACTTCAGGTGCTTTTGCTCTAACTTCGTTGCTAAGCATCGCTGGAATCAACGTTCCAGTTGCAGTTTCAGTAACCATCATTATTTTGGTTCAGGTTATTGTTGCATTCGTTGGCCACAACATGATTCAGAAGTTTGAGAGGTACGCTTTCTTCTATCTGGTTATTGTGTTTGCAATCGTAAGCACAATCATCGTTTCTCAAGCTGGATCTGCTGGCCTATTTGCTGTCGATCCAAGTTCAGACTTCAAGTGGGGAGCCTTCAGCGTTGGCGTTGCTCTAGCCTACGGATACACCCAGGGTTGGACTCCTTTCGCAGCTGACTTCACTCGTTACCTACCTGCGAACTCAAGCCCAAGAGCTGTTGGGTTATTTGCTGGTCTAGGAAACTTCTTTGCAACAACTTTGCTAATGGCTGTTGGCGCAATTGCCTGGAGCGGAATCGTCGGTGATGGTCTACCTACCAGCGCGTTTGTTTCTACACTTCCTCAGTGGTTGGGTGTCCTAACACTTCTAGGTATCGCAGTTGGATCTGTATCAGCTAACGTTCTAAACATCTACTCAGGAACCATGTCGTTCATCGCAGCGGGTGCCAAGCTTGGCTTCAAGACGCGTCGAGCAATTATGGTGTTGATTGCTGGTGTATTTGGTGGAGCGCTTTCTTACGTCGCGGTGGAAGACAACTTCAGGTTCCTTTTTGAGCTTTTCCTACTAACCGTTGGTTACTGGCTAGCTCCTTGGGTAGCGATTTTAGTTGTTGACCGACTGATGCGAAGAGGTCAAGACATTGACACTTTGGTCAAAGAGGAAACCAAGCACAGCAACCTCGCAGGTCCAATTACTTTCGTGATTACAACTGCAGTGTCAATCTATCTCTTTGCTAAAGCAGAGATGCCAACTGTTCAGTTCTATGGAATCTTTACAGGTCCTGGAGCTGAAAATGGTGACTGGACCGCTCTAGTTGGATTTATTTCAGCAGCGATCCTTTACTACGTGCTAGCAAAATTGCTAAAAACAGTAAAAAAATAACCTAAAGAACTAAAGGAGCCTCGGCTATGGAATTCAAACCAGGAGATATCTTCAAAACAGATGAAGAGAAGATGTCGGTTGCCATAGCCGAGGCTCATTTAGGTTTATCAGAAGGCGGTATCCCTATTGGAGCTGCTCTCTTCGATAAAGACGGAGTCCTTCTAGGATCCGGACATAATCTTCGCGTCCAACAAGGTGACGCATCTATGCACGGTGAAACCAGTGCTTTTAGAAACGCTGGTAGACAGCGTTCATACAAAAACGTAACTTTGGCTACCAGCCTGTCACCTTGCTGGTATTGCTCGGGGCTTATTCGTCAGTTCAACATAGGAAGATTGCTTGTTGGCGATGACATTAACTTCAAAGGTGGACAAGACTGGGTTCAGGAACATGGCTGTGATGTCACGGTCATGAACGATCCAGGTCTTATCAAAGTGATGGGTGATTTCATTATTGCTAACCCAACTCTCTGGAATGAAGACATCGGAGAAGACTAAGGCAAACCCAAAGATTCTGGTTCAAAATGACTCCTGAGCGAAAGAAATGCACATCGTGCGGAGAGCCACTTGATGCCTCCAGATCTTGGTCAAGATCTCCTGACACATGTCTACGATGTGAAAGACGGCTTTGCGAGAAATGTAATGAAGGCCAAATGCGACATAAATTTCAAATGTGGGTATGTGAAAAATGTGAGCACATGGTATGGGATCATGAAACTAATTGGTAATTAGGTACTTTTGAAACTAACTTTCTCAGCAAAAGTCTTTGAGTGGCGCGGACCAGCGCCATTTTATTTTGTTCGGGTACCAGACAAACAGGCATTGGAAATTAAGGAAATAAGTAAAGAGCTCAGCTACGGTTGGGGTGTTGTTCCATGTCATGTCACCATTGGCAAGACTCGAGAATACACTTCTCTTTTTCCTAAAGATGGCGGCTATTTAGTTCCGCTTAAACAGAATCTAAGAAAACCTAACGGTATTGAAGTCGGGCAAGTAGTCAAACTTGAACTGGAGTTTGCTCTGTAATCGGCTTGATGTATTGCTTACCGTATCTATCTCGAACCAGTTGACCAGAATTTACTAGCATTCTTCGGATCAAGGCAAAGTCAAGGATAAATTGCCCAATTATTTCGTTTACTTCTTTTTCCGTATATTGGGTGCCTGTTTCAAAGAGGGTGGCAGCCCAGTTAGCAAGCTCAATCTTCTTGGATAGCCTGGTTGGAAGTCTGGATATTAGGCCTGACTGATCTGCATACACTTGAAACTGACTTGGCAACACATCATAATTATGGCCTGAGATTAGGGTTTGAAAGCCCATATCTTTACCTAATTGAAACTTTTAGTTACCTTAATTTGCTGATTGGCAACAATAGTTTTGAGTTACCGCATAACTTGAAAGGTTATCTAAACATGGAAAACAACAAGCTGTCAATTTTGTCAATCATTTTTGCAGGAGTTTCAGTTCTATTTCTCCCAATTGCTTTTGGCCCTGCTGCGCTAATTTTGGCAATAATCGCTATGACAAAGAAGGAGCCTAGATCGACTCTGGCTCTAATTCTTTCAATCGCTTTACCGATACTTGGCTTCATCCTTGGTGCTGTTGTATTTGCGTCAATGCTCAACTCAACGAATTAAATTTTTTAGCATCATAAATTAGGTAACAAGCACCAAGATAGGATTTCGCATGTCTGGAAAAAAGACAGGGATAAAAGCGACGGCTGGGATGACCCTCGGAGCATTAGGAGTTGTCTATGGAGATATCGGAACTAGCCCCATCTATGCCTTCAACGAAACCACAAGGGTTAGCGCAACCGATACTGGATCCATTCTTGGTGTTCTTTCTCTTATCTTTTGGACACTTGTCCTAGTGGTGTCGGTAAAGTATCTGGTTTTTGTGGTCCGGGCAGACAACAAAGGTGAAGGTGGCGTTTTAGCACTT
Organism: Actinomycetota bacterium; assembly: GCA_041180525.1. GTDB lineage: Bacteria > Actinomycetota > Actinomycetes > Actinomycetales > Microbacteriaceae > Rhodoluna. The sequence continues at coordinate 14,806 of JBEGRI010000007.1, forward strand.
TTTTCTTTGTTACCAGAGAGAATCAAAACCGCTAGTAAAGGAAAATACTCTTTAGTAGTTTTCTTGATATTCGTTGCAGCTGCTTTTTTGTTTGCTGATGGGCTTTTAACACCTGCGATTAGTGTTGTTTCTGCCATTGAAGGTTTAAAAACAATTAATTCGGGATTTGAATTGTTTGTGGTCCCGGTATCCCTAGTCATACTAGGAGCTCTTTTTGCAGTTCAATTCAAAGGTACGCATAAAATAGGCAAGATCTTCGGGCCAGTTATGCTGCTCTGGTTCGCCACTATCGGGTCTTTAGGTTTCATCCAAGCCAGTAAAGTTCCAGAAGTTTTTCAAGCGCTTAAGCCCATGTATGCCATTAATTACATCGGTCAGGTGAATTGGCACATCTTCGTAATCTTGTCCTGCGTCATTCTTTCAGCTACTGGAGCTGAAGCGCTTTACGCCGATCTAGGTCACTTTGGTAAGCGACCGATTCGAATTGGTTGGTTTGGTATAGCTGGGCTTTCTCTGGTGCTTTGCTACTTTGGACAGGCTTCCTTGATTATCAGCAACCCTAAGTATCTTGGTAATTCTTTCTTCGGTCTAGCTGGAGATGGCGTAGGTTCAATACTTTTGGTGATTTTAGCAACTTTAGCTACCGTGATAGCCTCACAGGCTCTTATTAGTGGGGTCGCATCTATCGCTAGCCAAGCTATCCAAATGACTTTCTTGCCAAGAATGAAAGTGAATCACACTAATAAAGGGCATCAAGGTCAGATTTATGTTCCCTTCATAAATGCACTTCTAGCCACAGGATCAATTGCCTTAGTGCTTATTTTTGAAAGTTCGAGTGCCTTAGCAGGGGCATACACCTTTGCTATTGCGGGAACGATGCTAATTACGACAATTTGTATTTACTGGGTTGCTAAAGAAACCTGGAAAATGAATAAATTTTTGCTGTTTCCAATCTTGGGCTTCTTTATGGTTGTGGATTTGGCGTTCTTAGCTTCGACTTCAACCAAAATAATGACTGGGGCTTGGTTGCCTTTAACCATCGGCATTACCTTAGCTTTCATGATGTGGATTTGGCGTAAGGGGCGAAATCATCTAGGAAGTGAAATGACTAAGATAGCCTTCACAGTTGATGCGTTGAACGAGTATCGAAACAATCCAGCCATTACTATAGACAACTCGGTTGGAATCTATTTGTCATCACAAGAAGGATCTTTGCCACAGGCCTTGCATGAGCAAATTAGGCTGATGCGTCACATGCCGGAGAAAATTGTGATTGTAACAGTAACTCCAATTGACTATCCATATGCTTTACATAAACCCAAATACGAGCAAATAAATGACTATCTGATTCAGGTGACTGTTGAAAATGGCTTTATGGAGAACAGAAACATACCTTTGGCTCTTAAATCAGATAACTTGGCCCACCTATTTGATGAAGAAAGCGCTGTTTACTTCCTGGTAGATAGAACCTTGCAACGAAACAGAGAGATTGGCTTGAACGCCTCAGAAGAATTGGTCTACATTGCTCTACATAGAAACGCTGCCAAAGCAAGCCAATTCTTCAACCTTCCAGCTGATCGAGTGATGACCTTTGACGTGAAAATGGACATGTAATTAGTCCATGAAGAGGACCGATTAAGGAAGAAACCCCGGTCCTCGTGAGAAGGAACCGGGGTTTCGTGCGCCCCCCGGGAATCGAACCCGGAACCCACTGATTAAGAGTCAGTTGCTCTGCCGATTGAGCTAGAGGCGCATTGCTTTAGGCAACGATTTCCAAGAATAGCAGTTAGTTAGGGGTTATTCAAAGTTGCTCTAAGAGGTAAATTATCTCTTATGACTGAACTAAAAACTGGCTCTAAAGCCCCAGCATTCAAACTCAACAACCAAGATGAAAAGGTTGTTTCCCTTGCCGATTTCAAAGGTAGCAAGGTTATCGTTTACTTCTACCCAGCCGCATCAACCCCAGGGTGTACTAAGCAAGCCTGCGACTTCCAAGAGAACATGAATGTTCTTAAAAAGGCAGGGTATCAGGTCGTTGGTATCTCCCCTGATTCACCTGCAAAGCTGTCTAAGTTCCGTAAAGCAGAAGGACTTAAGTTTGATTTACTTTCTGATCCAGAGATGAAAGTAATCAAGGCTTATGGTGCTTTCGGCGAGAAGAGCATGTATGGCAAAGTTTATGAAGGCCTAATCAGATCAACTTTTGTTCTTGATGCAAATGGAAAAATCGAGCACGCTCTATACAACGTCAAAGCAACCGGACATGTTGCAATGCTTAGAAAAGAATTAGGTATCTAATTACTTTCTAAAGTTGCTTGAACAACATCTTTTTGAAAGAGTGTTACTAACACAGCTAAAGATAAAAGAGTTATTGCTGTTGCCGCTAACCAGTTGGCTTCAAAAGTTCCAAACGCAATAACTATCTGGATAAGTTGCCAGAACACTCCAGCACTTCTTCCCCAGCGTTTGCCTTTGAGAATTGCTTTGCTTGCAAAAGTTAACCAGAGTGCTGCGCCTAAGAGCAATCCGAGCAATGCAAGATCTGCTATTAGGGAAGTGGTTTTTCCAATAATCATTGTGTAAATAGTTAGCCCAGCACCTAAATACAAAACCAGAGACTCAAGAAGGTACGCCAGTGCCAAACCCTTTAGGGTTCGCTTGATGTTCAGCTGGGGCATAACATCAAGCCTAAATGGGGTATTTACAAACTCCCGTCAGTATGGAAAACTATTCCTGTTGCGCCTCTGGCGCTGGTAATTGAAAACCCCAAGAAACTTGGAATTACAAGAATTACCTCTCGATCTAAGGAACATGAATATATGGAACTGCCATGGCTACCAGAAGCTCGCTGTCGAACAGAAGACCCAGAACTGTTCTTTCCGGTGGGAAATACTGGACCTGCAGTTGAACAGATTGAGCAAGCCAAGGCTATTTGTCGTGAATGTAAAGTAAGCAACCTTTGCTTGGAATACGCCATCAAAGAGAACCAAGACAACGGTATCTGGGGTGGCCTTTCAGAAGACGAGCGCAAATCACTTAAGCGTAAGTATGCTCGTGCTCGTCGCTCTGCCTAATTTATCGGCAATTCCAGCTGAACCGTTGTTCCACCAGTTTTTTCTGATCTGAACTCGATCTTTCCTCTGAGCTCAGACTCAACCAGAGTTTTTACCAACTGAGTTCCCAAGCCAGTTAGTGGCAAATCAGCATCAAAACCGACTCCATCGTCTGCCACGGTAATGGTTAGCTTGCTCTCACTTCTCTTGGCCGTGACAGTTAGGTGGCCAACTTTGTTAGCTAAGCCATGTTCATAGGCATTAGTAACCAATTCGGTTAGCACGACAGCCAAAGGTGTTGCAAATTCACTCGGTAAGCGACCAAACTTACCGATACGAAGATTGGTTACCTTGGCGTTGAACGCTGCAGCCAACTCACCTACCAGCGTAATAATTCGATCAAAAACCTCATCAAAATTCACATCCTGGGCTAAGCCCTCGCTCAGCGAATCGTGAACCACGGCAATGGCCGAAACTCTTCTCTCAGCATCGCCCAGGGATTCTAAGGTTTCTTCAGATTTAGTGCGCCTACCTTGAATTCTCAAAAGCGAAGCAACTGTTTGCAGATTATTTTTCACTCTGTGGTGAATCTCACGGATTGTGGCGTCCTTCGTGATTAGTTCACGTTCTTGCTTACGCAGTTCCGTAACATCACGACAGAGAAGGATTGCCCCTATCCTCTTATCATGTTGGAACATCGGGATTGCCCGAATTGCTAGAGCTGAGTTGTTACCTTCGACGTCAGCACGCCAGGCAACTTTTCCCGAAACAACTTTAGGCAAACTCTCATCAATAGCTAGCCTGCCTTGATTCAATTCATCAATTACGTCTTTAAGTAATCTGCCTTCCATTTCACCTCGAACACCGAGTTTTTGGAATGCAGAAATTCCATTAGGTGAAGCAAAAAGCACCAAGCCGTCTTGATCAATGCTGACCAAACCATCGATGACACGTGGACGACCTCGTCGCGGAGCACCTTGCGTTGAAAAAACTGGATAGTTTCCAGCAACAATCATCTCAGCGAAAACTTCGCCTAATTTTGTAAAGTTTGTTCTCATTCGGTTGGGAACATTTACTTCGCTTAAGTTTGAGTGCCTGGTAATCACAGCTATTGGAGCTGGCGATAAATCTGCTCCGCTAGCAACATTTAGTTTTCTAAAAACCGGTATCGCGCTTACTTGCTCAATAACACCTTCATAAGTATCAGTTTGAGCATTGATTGAAATCTCTCCGGTAGTGTAAGCGTTCTCAATTACTTCAAACCAGCTAGCTTCTGGAGCCTTACTAGTTATGTCACGATAAAACAGTGTGGCTGTTGAAGAGGGGCGAGCGTGACCGGCAGCGATAAAGCCGCCTTTATGATCTGGAATCCAAAGCACTAAATCGGCAAAACTAAGGTCTGCTACTACTTGCCAATCTGCAACAAGTGCCTGAAGCCATTCCAGGTCCGGTTCATAGTATTCACCATGCTGTTGAAACAGATCTTCTAGAGACTTCACCTAAAAAGTTTAGCCATGCCTGCGCCTATTTGCCGAGCTTGGCAAAATCATCCTGGCTAACTCCTGCATAGCTACTCGAGCAGGTGAGGAACGTTTTAGCAGTGCTAGTGGTAAACCGTTGCGCATGGCTTTATCTAAATTGGAGGCATCTTCAGGAATGAAACTATCTATTCTTAGCTTGACCAAGGTTTCAAAACTTTGGCTTAACTCAAACCGAGCATCAGCACCAAGGGCCGCAGTTCTATAGCGATTGACTACCACCAATTGGTCAGAAAGCACCCTGAGGTCGCTCAGTAGTTGTTGAGCCTCCAAAAACCGTTTTGCCCCAACTGGATCGCATCCTGAGATAACTACTAGCTTTGAGGCTTTGGTTAGAACATCTTCGAGCAGTGAATCACGGTTATTTGCACTTCCCGCTGGATGACTTGGCTGTTCCGCCGCGTAAGTAGCTTGAGGTAGATCCACTAACACCAAGTCGCAGTAAGAACTAACTTGCTTGAGTAATGCCTCAAAACGATTTGCCGTCACTTCAGGCCAACGCTTAGGCGAACTTAGCCCTGGCATGAAAATCAGTTCATTGTTGCCAAGCTCGATTCTGACCGTCAAACGTTCAAACTCTGCTTTACTGAGTCTGCCCTGTTCCACTAGACGAAGCACTGCAGAAAGCCCAGCAGGAGTTTCCGTGAGCCCAAGATTCAGTGCAATCGCTGGAGCAAGGGTATCAAGGTCAATTAGTAACACTTTCTTCCCCATCAGCGCCAACTCGGTGGCTAGATTAACTGCGACAGTAGTTCTGCCTGGCGAACCATTGCCAGACCAGATTGCTACCACCTTTACAGGAAAACCCAAGCTGGTTTTGGCTGGCTCATCTGCCACTGCACTTAGATGGGACCTACGCTCAGACCTTGCCAGATTTATTGTGCTCACTTGGATTTCACCGCAATCACAACATACTTCTGGGCAATGGCATTAACTACAGATCTAATTTCAGCTTCTGATACGCAGAGCTCTACGCTGTTTTGCGTTAAGGCCAAAGGGTCCTCAGTCTGTTCGACTGACAGGAGCAAAGCTGCCTGAACTATCTTCACGGGAATCAGGTCAGTTGAGTTTTGAGGTGCAGCCCAGAGATCGACTTGGTCACCTAAGTGAATTTCAGTTGATTTTGCTATGCCTAAGTTTGCTCTAATTGCAACACAGTCTTGAGTTTTTGGATCGGCAACCATAGCTTTTGAGATAAGTTCACCAGATCTAACTGACCTGACTAAAGTTGCACCCAAAGTTTTCTGGTTTGCAGGTAAGTAATTCTCTTTGACTTCAGCCAGTTCAATTCGCACTTTAGAGGTATTTGATTCAGACAATACAGTTCCACTAGGTAAATCAGCCAAAGCAACCAAGTATTCCCCTCGAGCATCTTCCTGCATGGAACTGTAATACCAGGAAGCAATCGCAATCAGGCTGAAACCAAGCGCTAGTAAAGCTCTTGTTCTACGGGCACCTAATCGGTGATTGAGTTTCACCTTGCGACTTCTTTTACGTTGCATTGCAGGCATTGAACAATATTGTTTGAAACTAAAGTAACTCGCTGATCTTCTCCACAGCAATCATCGCAACGTTCTGGATTGGAAACACTAGCAAGCTATTTTCACTGAGAACATGAACCAAAGATTGCATTCGTCCAATCAACTGGCCTTGTATCTCTGGGACTTCACTCGAGAAGGAGAACTTTATCTCTTTGGAAAAAAGCGATGTTTCTAGCAATTCAACTAAATCACTTCTAGCTTGAAGGATTTCAGTGTTTAGAGTTGGCATTCTAAT
>JBEGRI010000008.1:0-25750 GCA_041180525.1 Actinomycetota bacterium
GGTTTCACCTAACGGTGGACCTAACGGGGATCTGATTATTACTGTGAACGTTAAGCCTCATCCGGTTTTTAGTAGAGATGGTAATAATCTTCGAATAACAGTTCCAGTAACTTTTGCTGAAGCTGTTTTAGGCGCGACGATCAGTGTGCCAACATTAGGTGGCGAACCAGTTAAGTTAAAGGTTGCCCCTAACACTCCTAACGGCAGAGTGTTGAGAGTCAAAGGTAAAGGTGTTCACAGCTCTAAAGGCCAAGGAGATCTTTTGGCAACAGTTGAAATCTTGGTGCCACAGAATATCTCAGATAAAGCCGCTAAGGCTCTAAAAGAGTTTGATGAACTTACTCCCCACGAAGACCCTCGTGCGGATCTTCACAACAAAGCTGGATTACTCTAATGAACGATATAGATCCTGACTACCCTTTTCTGACTATTGCTGCGGCCGCGGAACTTGCCAAGATGCATCCACAGACCTTGAGGCAGTATGACCGAATGGACTTGGTGAAACCCTCTAGAACTATTGGCCAGTCCAGGCGTTACACCATCCGTAACGTTCGGCAACTTATAGAGATAGCGAGGCTGTCTGCTGAAGGTGTTTCACTAAATGCGATTAAACGAATTCTGGATTTAGAGAATCAAGTTGTTTACCTCAAAAGCGAATTACAAGATTTACAAAGAGAAGTTCAGAAGCTTACAGAAAGCGTCCCTGGAGCAAGAGTCTTTGCTGTTGGTGAAGCAGAGACGGTTATTCTTCCTAAAGGTAAGCGGCCGAGAAGATCAACCGCGGTTGTCTTATGGCGGCAGAGATAACTAACTAGCTTTCGATAAAATTGGGAACTATGACCCAGAAAAATAGTGAACGTAATTACGGCCAAGGTGCTCAAGGCGAGCCAGCGAAAGCAAGAATAAATAAAGTTAGCGTGATTCAGCGGCTGAAATATTCTTTCGATAACTCGATAGCTAAAAGTGGAATGTTTGTCACCTGGATGTTCATCCTGATGGTGATCTTCTCAGTATTGCTGGTTTTCCTTAAAGTGATGTTGCTTTGGATACCTGGTATTGGTCCTGACGGTTTATCTGTTCCACTGGATTTCAATACTTTCTGGAAATCTTTTGCTTCTATCTTTGGTAAGGGTGGTGAAGACTTCTGGGTTGATCGAATTATTAACTTCATCACTTGGGCTATCACTGTTGCCCTTGCTGGTAGCGTTACTGGTTTTATCGTTGGTGTTATTAACCGTACTTTTGAAAAGTTGCGTAAAGGCAAGAGCCCAATCATCGATAACGGTCATACCCTAATCCTTGGTTGGTCTAACCGCATTTACCCAATTTTGAAAGAACTTGCTATTGCTAATGAGAATGTTCGTAAAGCAAAGGTTGTTATTTTCTCTGACCAAACTAGAGAATTTATGGAAGACGAGATTGAATCTAGAGCAAGTGAACTCGGCAAACTAAAAGTAATTACAAGAACTGGTGACGTTAGTAATCCCGAAGATTTGAAAAGAGCAAACTTAGCGAACGCTAAATCAATCATCGTGCTTGATCCAGATAGCAGTGGTGATGCAAACGTGGTTAGTGCTGTTTTAGCTATCAAGGCCGTTAATCCAAATCAGGAAATCAAAATCATCGCTGAGATAGATGATGCAAATACTGGTGAAGCCCTAACCACAGCAACTAATGGGCAAGTAATCACGGTTCGTTCGCAGGAGATTATTGCTCGAGTTACTGCTCAAGCGTCGAGAAGACCAGGGCTTGCTGCTGTTGTTTTAGATTTACTGGATTTTGCTGGAGATGAAATTTACTTCCATAAAGTTCCAGCGCTGAAAGGTAAGACTTACGCTGATGCATTACTTGCATTCAACGAAGCTGCGGTGATCGGTTTAGTCCAAGGCAGCGTAAAAGTTAATCCACCTCTGGACACCATTCTTACTGAAGACACCGAGATTATTGCCATCGCTGAAGATGATGACAAGGTGATCTATACCGGGGTAAGAGAAGACATAGCAGCTAGCAAAGTAGTTTCCACCTCTAGAGAACTAGATCCCGCTGAACATCTACTGATAATCGGTTGGTCGTCAATGGGTCGAGCGGTTCTTACAGAGCTTGCTACCTTCTTGCCTAAAGGCTCAACTGTTCATATTGTGGCTCAGAACAGGTATGTTGCTGCCAGTGAACTAGAGAACTTGAACTTTGGTGACCTCCAAGTTTCTTATGCTTCAGTAACAGGGGACATCGATGATTTGATTGCGGCTGCTCAAGGTAAAAAATACGAGGAAGTCATCGTTCTCGGTTATCGTAATGCGATTAGTGAATCCGAAGCAGATGCTCAGACTATGCTCACCATGCTTCAGATGAATCAATTATTTGTTGCCGAAGGTAATGGTGTTGAGCCAACTAGGTTGGTTGCCGAAATACTTGATTCAAGAAAGAGTGAACTAGCTAGAGTTGCCGCAGTTGATGACTTGGTGGTTAGCGACTCTCTGGCTGCATTGATTATTGCTCAGATTAGCGAGAACCCTAAGCTTGCTCCAGTTTTTGAAGATCTATTTGATGCTCAGGGTGCGACTTTGAATGTTAGACCGATTAGCGATTATGCGATTTTAGGCAAATCGGTTTCTTTTGCTGAGTTAGTTGCAACTGCTAGAAATTACGGTGAATCGGCTATTGGTTATCGTGTTGCTAATCACGTAAGTTCAGATGGTTCGACCGGTGTGATTTTGAATCCAAGTAAAACTAGTGAGTTTGTTCCAGCTGCGGGGGATGGCTTGGTTGTTATCGGTAACTTGTAATGCTTAGGAGTTTGCGACAAGAACTAAAGTCCTTCGCAGATAGTAATAGGGCAAGCAGTTCGGCTAGGTATTTCAAGACTGGTAAAGGGGAATACGGTGAAGGTGATGTCTTTCTAGGTGTCACTGTTCCGGAAACAAGAAAGATGGCTAAGAAATATCAAGAACTTGCCTTTAGCGAATTGAGTGTTTTAGCTAACAGTAAGTTTCATGAGGAGAGACTTACTGCATTACACATCTTGAACATCAAGTATTCAAAAGCTGAGACCAATGCAGAAAGAGTTGAGCTGTTCGAGTTTTGGTTGGATCTGGTAAGTCGAAACAAAGTAAATAACTGGGATTTGATAGATAGCTCTGCACCATATCTTGGAGAAATTCTTTCCAGGCATCTAGGCTATGGAGCACCCTTTATTCATGGCTTGGCCACCTCTAATAATTTATGGGAGAGAAGAGCAGCCATAATCCTCACCTTTCCGCTGATAAAAATCAACAAATTTGGACCTACGATCGCGGTTGCAAAAGACTTATTACACGATGAGCATGATCTGATTCATAAAGCAGTTGGTTGGATGCTCAGAGAAGTTGGTAAAAGAGATAAAGAGAAGCTCATCCACTTCTTAAACCAATACGCATCAGTGATGCCAAGAACCATGCTCAGGTATGCAATAGAGAAGCTGAATCAAAAAGAACGCAAATTCTATTTAGATTTATAAATCCAGATCGACTACTACAGGTACGTGATCTGAAGGCCCTTCACCTTTACGCTCATCTCTGACTATTTCTGCTGCTATTACTCTTTCAGCAAAAGATTCGTTGCCGAGAATGAAATCTATTCGCATACCTTCATTTCTTGGGAAACGTAGTTGTTGGTAATCCCAGTAGGTATAACCTTCAGGTACCAGTGGTCGAACAACATCTTGTAATCCGATTTGCTCAAAAGCTTCAAAGGCTTGACGTTCAGGGACAGACACATGTGTTGCACCAACAAAATCATCGATATCCCAAACATCGGTGTCCAGTGGAGCGATGTTGAAATCCCCCATTAGAGCTAATGGCTCAGGATTCTCTATCCATTCACTAGTTACCGAAGCTAAGCGATCAAGCCATTCGAGTTTGTATTGATAGTGGGGGTCTTCCAGTGTTCTACCGTTAGGAACATACAGTGACCAAAGCCTAACCCCATCAAAAGTTGCTCCTAAGGCTCTGGCTTCTTGGGCAAGCTCTGGACCAAAACCAGGCATGCCAGCAAAGCCTATTTCGATTTCTTCAGCTGGCATCTTTGAAGCAAAGGCCACCCCGTTCCACTGGTTCAAGCCATGCATGATTACTTGGTAACCAGCGTCCTCAAACTGCTTTACTGGGAACTGCTCTGGCTTACATTTGATCTCTTGCATGGCTAGAACATCGACGTTGGCTCGCTGTAACCAGTCGACCACCCTACCAACACGGGTTCTGATGCTGTTTACGTTATGGGTTGCTATGCGCATTACTTAAACTTAAGGCATGACCTTTAATTCCCCTGACAAACCCCGCCTGGTTGAACTAATCAAAGAGTTAGCCGTAGTCCACGGAAGGGTGACACTATCCAGTGGTATTGAGGCTGATTACTACGTTGACCTAAGAAGAGCAACTTTGCATCATGAAGCAGCACCTTTGATTGGCAAGGTAATGCTGGATTTACTGGAACAAAACGGAATTACAAGTTTTGATGCTATTGGTGGTTTAACTATGGGAGCAGATCCAGTTGCAACTGCTGTTATGCATCAAGCTGCTCACCAAGGTAAGCCTGTAGATGCTTTTGTGGTTCGTAAGCAAGCTAAGACTCACGGTATGGGGAGACAAGTTGAAGGACCTGAGGTTAAAAGCAAAAGAGTTGTTGTTGTTGAAGACACTTCAACAACTGGTGGTTCACCACTAACTGCAGCTAAAGCTTTAGAAGAAGCAGGCGCAATCATTGTTGCAGTTGCGACAGTTGTTGATAGAGATACCGGTGCGCAAAAAGTTATTGAAGATGCAGGGTATAAATATTTAACTGCGATTACTTTAGATGATTTAGGTTTGCGCTAGTAACGAATTAACTGGCCGTATCCTCTTAGCTGACGATATGAAATGCTATCAATTTTGAATTCAGCTTTTTGAATTGATTCATCAAGTGCTCCAGCATCAAAGTTACCTCCGGTAGCAAGATTGAGAATCATATAAAACGGTGCATTGAAAACCCAGTCGTTCGGAGCAACGCTTGTTTTAGTTTGAGCTCCAACAAGTTCGTTATCTACATAGAACTTAATTGAGTTAGGTAACCAGTCAACTCGATAGTTATGAAAACCAGGTGTAATTGGATCAGCTGTAAAAAAGTATGAGCTTAGACCTCCACCACCGGAGTATCCTGGTCCGTGCAGAGTTGAGACGGTGTGGTAAACATCCGAACCACGCATCTCCATGATGTCAATCTCGCCACAAGAAGGCCAACCATCACAAGTTGATCTTGGGACACCGAGCAGCCAGAATGCCGGCCACATACCAACACCTTCAGGAACTTGCATTCTTGCTGAGATGCTTCCGTACTTGAAAGCCAACTTGCCGCGCGTGACAATTTTGGCCGATGAATAAACACAATCGCCACACCAGTTGGTGATGTATTGGTCCTTTGGATTGTCCGGGTCGAGTTTTAGAGCGGTAATAACAAGATTGCCCTTGCCATCCATCGAGATGTTCTCAGCTTTATTCGTGTAATACTCGCGTTCTTGATTTCCCCAGCCCATGCCATTCCCGAGATCATATGACCAGAACTTGGTTGATACTTTGGTGCCAACCTTCTCGTTGAAGGATTGAGACCAAAGTAACTTAGGTAGCGTTATTGCAGAGGCGCTCTGAGTGATTGTTAGGGAAACCAAGGCTAAGCCCAAGGTTGAAGCCAGGATTCTGTGGCTTATCTTCATTGATTTGCCCTCTCTGAAAGATTACTTTTTGGTAACGGTCACTGTTTTAACGGCCTCTCAAATTGCTAAGAAACCGCTTTCACGGTTGAATAGTCTTACTGTGAAACCGCTTTCGCAGTTTACTACAAACCTTATTGCGAGGAAGTAGGCCTCCCCTTTGATTGTCGCACAACAATCAAAAGGGGGGGCATATCCTTGCCCCTAGAGGAGACAAAGATGTCACGTAAGTGGATATCCACTAAGACCATTCCAACTTTTATTGCAGCCTTATTGGCAGTCGGAACTCTGGGGGTGGTTTCTCCAGCTAAAGCTACGCTTGATTGTTCAGGTGTTACCTCCGATACAGATCAATGTACTGTTTTGACAATCAATACCTTTGGTGACGTAATTGAACCCGCCCTGCAAAATGATTACAAGAGGCTACACCCGGAAATCAAGTTGAGCATTAAGAAATCTGACCTTGATGCCTTGAATGGAACAGGTTTGTATACACAGTGTGCTGCAAACGGTGCAGGCAACCCAGATGTCGCGGCGATTGAAATTTCTTATTCAGGTTTCTGGAGATCTTATCCACAGTGCTTCATTGATCTTAAGACTATGAGAACTAGCGCTGGTAATCCGTTCGGTGCTGGTAAGAATGCTACTGATATTAAGAGCCGCTATCTAGCTTGGCGTTGGGAGCACGGAGTTGGTTACAACGATGCAGTAATCGGTATTCCAACTGACGTTGGTGGTCTTGAAGTTGCATATCGCTGGGATTTGTTTAAGAAAGCCGGACTTCCTTATAAGCGTGATGATGTTTCTAAAGCTTGGTCAACTTGGCCAAAGTTTATTGACTTTGGTAAAAAATACATGGCTAAGTTAACTCCAGCACAAAAGAAAGCCAACATTGGTTTTATGGATAACGTTGGAACTATTTATGCTGCCGTTCTTAACCAAGGAAGTATGAAGTATTACCGTAACAACGGGACCGACCAAGGTCAGTTAGTTTACAAGACTAACAAGCAAGTTAAGTTAGCCTTTGACACGACAATCGATGCAAGTAAAGCAGGTATTGGAACTCGTATCGGTCAGTTCTCTTCGGACTGGAATGCTGGTATGAGCAAAGGTGTCTTCGCTGTAATGCTTTCACCAGCTTGGATGATGGATTACATCAAAGGTCAAGCCCCAACTACTAGCGGTAAATGGGACATCGCGGACATTCCTGGTGGTGGAGGAAACCAAGGTGGTTCACAGTTAACTATTCCTAAGGGAGCTAAGCACAAGCAAGAAGCTTGGGATTTCATCACTTGGTATTTACACCCAGACCAGCAGTTGAAAGTGTTCCAAATCTACGGTCTATTCCCATCAACGCCTGAGCTTTACCGCGACCCAGACTTAGTTAATTTCAAGGATCCGTTCTTCAATAACGCTCCGGTTGGAAAGATCTACGTTGAAGGTGTCACAAGCTTGAAGCCAATCTTTGAAGGTAAACTGCAACGATGCATAGATATGGCGATGGGTTCAGCGATATCTCTGGTTGCCAATGGCAAAGAGAAAGATCCTAAAAAGGCCTTCGCCAAGGGAATCTCAGACGCTGATAAGTGTAAGTAAAAGTAAATGGCACAAAACACAATGGCTAGCAAAAAGCCGAAACCACTAACACCGTGGAAGCCCAGTAAGAAACTGGCCAATCCAAATGCGGTGGTTTCGCTCAATGGTAAATGGGGTTACCTTTTCACCGCACCCTTTTTCATTGCTTTTATTGTGTTTGGGCTTTTGCCAATCATATTTTCAGTTTTCTTATCTTTCTTTAATGTTGATGTTCTTTCCGGACAATACATTCCAGTCGGCTTAGATAACTTCACTGAACTTTGGGCTGACTCTCGATTTTGGAATGCTCTGGTCAACACATTTGATATTTGGTTCTTATCAACCATCCCGATGATCATCATCGCCATTTCCTTAGCCGCAATTTTGCATAGTCCATATCTGAGAGGTTCAACTTTCTGGAGAACAATTTTGTTGGTGCCAAACATCACTTCCGTACTGGCCATCGCAATTGTTTTCGGGCAACTCTTCGGACGTGACTTCGGTATGGTCAACATGATTGTCGGAGCTTTAGGGTTTCCCCACATCGATTTTGTTCAGGGAACGACATCAAGTCACGTTGCCATCGCCTCGATGATTATTTGGCGTTGGACAGGATATAACGCTCTAATATTTTTAGCTGCAATGCTGGCAATTCCAAGCGAATTATATGAATCAGCTTCGTTAGATGGTGCTGGAAGATGGAAACAGTTCATCTACGTAACTCTCCCTCAACTTAGAAACACGATTACCTTTGTGTTGATTGTTGGAACCATCGGTGGATTGCAGGTTTTCGCAGAGCCTCTGATTCTTGGTGGTTCTTATAACGGCGGCGATTCCGGTCAGTTCTCAACTCTAACCTTGTTCCTATTCGATCAAGCTTTCGTAGCTTATAAGTGGGGCTACGCAGCCGCCATCGGTATCGCTATTACCATCATCGTAGTTATTGTTTCCATCATTAACTTCTTTATCACCAGAAGAATTGCTGGTGATAAAAAATGAAGCAAGCAATACTTACTAATCCAAATAAGAAACCTAGATGGCATAAAGTATCTATTTTTGGTTACGTCGTCTTAGGGCTAATTACTTTCATTTCGATTTTCCCTTTCTATTGGATGTTCATAGTTGCTTCCAACGAAACAGATGAGATTAGCAAGATCCCACCATCACTGGTCCCGGGTCCAAGATTCTTTGAAGTAGTTTCACACGTTTATGAAGCGCTACCGGCATTCAACCAAGCACTGCTAAATAGCTTCTATGTTGGAATTATTGTTTCAGTCGCTCAAGTGTTTTTCTCTGCTCTAGCTGGTTTTGCCTTTGCGAAACTGAACTTCCCTGGACAAAAATTCCTTGTGCTTTTCGTTATCTTCACCATGATGTTGCCAAGCCAGCTAGGTATCCTCATGCTCTTCCAAGAGATCAGCTGGATGGGTTTGATTGACTCGCTAGGAGCACTAATCGTCCCCGCCTTGGTAACCGCTTTCGGTGTTTTCTGGATGCGCCAGGTGATTGATGCTCAGGTGCCTAATGAGCTTCTAGAATCAGCCAGTATTGATGGCGCTGGAGTTTTCAGAGTGTATTGGTCTCTGGTTTTGCCTATCATCGCTCAGAGCAGCTTTGTTCTAGGCCTATTCTCCTTCTTGGCATCTTGGAACGACTTCCTTTGGCCCCTAATTGTTTTGAATACCCCTGAGCATTTCACTGCCCAGGTTGCTGTCAACCAGTTGAAGAGTAGTTACGCTATCGACTATGCATTGAACATGGGTGGAGCGTTCCTGTCAACTTTGCCACTTTTGATTTTGTTTATCTTTGTTGGCCGCAGACTAGTGCGCGGTGTTATGGACGGGGCGGTGAAAGGGTAATCATGGGATTTCCAGAAGATTTCAGCTGGGGCTCAGCAACAGCTTCATATCAGATTGAAGGAGCTCACGAAGACGGTGGTAGAACACCCAGCGTGTGGGATACCTTTAGCCATACGCCAGGTTTAGTAAAAAATGGTGACACCGGTGACATCGCTTGTGATCACTATCACCGTTACATGGAAGACATCAAGATCATGAAAGATCTTGGTATTCAGTCTTATCGTTTCTCATTGTCTTGGTCCAGAATTCTGCCGGAAGGAATGGGTGGCAGAAATAAGCACGGCATAGATTTCTATTCTCGTTTGATAGATTCACTGCTCGATGCCGGCATCCAGCCAACTGCAACTTTGTATCACTGGGACTTACCGCAAATACTTCAAGATAAAGGTGGTTGGGCCAATCGAGACATTGTTGGCTGGATTTCAGATTACGCAACAGCGGTTGCGCAAGAGTTCGGTGATCGAGTTGCTAACTGGGTTACCCTAAACGAACCTTGGTGTTTTACTTGGCTTGGTTACTTCCACGGAGTTCACGCACCAGGTATCAAAGATCTAGATCAAGCTATCGCTGGTTCTCACCACTCTGCTTTAGCTCACGCTGAAATTACTAGAGCGCTAAGAGCGGTTCATCCAGAGATTCGTAGCGGCATCACTTTGAACATGACTAACTATCGTGTTGATGATCCAAGTAATGCGGATCTTAATAAGTTAGCTGCTTATCAGGATTCACATTTGAATCGTTGGTGGTTGGATGCTCAATTGCATGGCAAGTATCCAGAATATCTAGTTGAGTTCTATGGCGATAAATTACAAAAGTTTATTCAGCCAGGAGACATGGACAAGCTAAAGATTGATAGTGAGTTCTTAGGGATCAACTATTACAGTGACTCTTTCATTGGAACTCCAACAGCTGAACAGGTTAAAGAAAACAAAGGTACTTTCCTCTTCCCTATAAACTCCGATGGCACACCACCTGCTCCATATACCGACATGGGCTGGCCGATTACTCCAGTTGGTCTAGAAGACCTCTTGGTTCGTATTCACAATGACTGGCCAGAAATACCTGACATAGCCATAACCGAGAATGGTGCCGCCTATGATGATGCTCCAGATGAGAACGGTCTGGTTAATGATGAACGCAGAGTTGATTATTTGGTTAGCCACCTCGATTCAGTTAGCCGGGCTATTGATCGAGGTGTTCCCGTAAAGGCTTATTACTACTGGTCTTTGCTGGACAACTTTGAGTGGGCTGAAGGCTATGCGAAACGATTTGGTATTGTTTATGTCAATTTTGAAACATTACAGCGAACCCCGAAACTTTCAGCAAACGTTTACAGTAAAGTAATAAAGACTAACGGTCAAATACTGGATTCTGTCAGAAAGAGCTAGATCTTGGAGGAGGTGGGCTTGAATACCAGCAGACCTACATACTCCGTAATCGCCAAGGCAGCTAACGTATCTGAGGCTACCGTCTCTAGAGTGCTCAACGGTGATGATTCAGTACACCCAGAACGCGCCAAAAGGGTCCATGAAGCGGTAGAAAAGCTTGGCTATAAGAAGAATCGTGTGGCATCAGCCCTGGCTTCTGGCCGGACAAATTTGATTGCTGTTGTAATTGATGATGATCTTTCCATTTTGCAAGATCCGTTCTGGGGAACAGTTACCTCTGGGGTAAGTCGTGTATTGATGGAGAACGGCTTACAGACTGTTCTGATGGTTTCACCAGTTGGTTCCAATGAGGGTGGTGTTGCCCACTATCTAAAATCTGGTGAAGTTGATGGGGCAATATTCTTCGTATTGCATAGCGATGCACTTGTAAACATCTTGAAAAGACAAGGGTTGCCCTTAGTTATCACGGGAACTCCACACTCATCACCAGATATTCCTTTCGTTGATGCAGACAACTTTGGTGGTGCTTATGCGGCTACTAAACACCTATTTGCACAGGGTTGTAAGAAGGTTGCCATTATTACTGGAGACATTGGAACTACTGCTGCCAAGCAAAGACTGGATGGTTTCCTCCAGGTCTATCGCGAGGCAGGTAAAGTCCCCGCAAAAGGTTTGATCTGTGAGGGCGACTACTCCTTTGAGTCTGGTAAAGAACATGCCAAGAAGTTATTGGCCGCCCATCCTGATTTGGACGCCATTTTCGCTAGCAATGACCTAATGGCCATGGGTGCCATTACTTACCTGCAGGATGCAGGTAAGCGCGTTCCAGAAGACATCAAGGTTGTTGGTTTTGATGACTCTTTGATTGCGCAAACTGCTAGGCCAGCTCTAACCACAATCAAACAGGATGTGGTTGCCCTAGGTGAGGCCGCTGGTAATTTGATGATTGCTCAATTAAACGGTCAAGAGGTCGAACCAGTGATCCTTCCAACCGAATTGGTTATCCGAGCTAGCGCTTAGATAACGAATTGGTAAACATCCGCGAAACCGCTTTCACGGCTCTATTTCCTTTATTAGTCTGCTAATTGGAAGTGTGTGCGCACTGACTGGAGTTACGTAAAGACGCGCATCTTGCCCTATCTCCTTCGGTGTGGACTTCCCAACTAAACGAAGGAATCTTTGATGAAACTCAGCACCAAAAAACTTATTGCTCTTTTAGCGTCAGCCCTTTTATCCACCGTAGGTATAACTGCGGCCAGTGCACCAGCTCAAGCAGCTGCTTGCCCGTATGCAGTGGCTGATCCAACTTCAAACGATCACCCAAAAACTAACATCAGATTAGTTAGCCCAGTTTTAACTGATGACAACTCTGTTCACCGTGTTGGTCTGGAAACACAATTCAGTGAGGATTGTGACTGGTTTGGTGTTGGGGTTAGATTCAACCAGGTTTATGTTCCACACACTATGAAAACCACTCTTACCTTCAGGGCTACTGACATGGCCGGCAATCCCTTAGTAAACACGAGAGTCAAACTACGTGTCAACAAGGGTTACTCAGGATCTCTTGCCAAAGTGAAAGTAAATGGAGTAACTGCACGTCCAGCACCATCAAATGCTGCTGACGGAGCAGATGTTTATGGAACTACAGATCTGAACGGAAATGTCTCGTTTATCGTCATTCTTCCTTACGTTTCTGCAGATGATAATGGGTGTATCGCTTATGGTGGAACATTACCTGCAGCACCAGCCAGTCTCTCTGCTGATACACCACACGACGTTACTAATGATGCAACTCAAGATTGTTACACTCAACTTTTGCCAGAGATCCTAGGTGAGAAAACCGACTCAGCAGACTTCGTAGAGTTGCATTACTTTGATGCTTCGAGTTTGACTGAAACCCCAGGTGCTAAGAGCATCACGATGCTTGCTCCAGCCTTGAATGAAACGAACTCTATTTCTCAGGATGGTTTCCTACAGACCTACGCACCAATCGCTGCTAAGCAAGTTTTGGCTTTCCAAGCTTTGAACGAAGATGGCACTTGGGCTAGAAATGTTCCGGTAACTGTTCGCATCAACAAGTCTGGCTCTAGCTCTAACGCCAAAATATCTGCCGGTATTTTTGGCAATGGTCTAAATGGAGCTTCGACAACACTTACTAATTCAGCAGCCGGTGAACTAACTTTGACTGGAACTTCCGATGCCTTTGGTATCGTGACCTTCCAGTTCAATAACACTGATACTGCTGGTGAAGCCCAACCGGCTACTAGAACCTCAGCTGTCCCAGGTAGCGGGGCTAAGTTCAGCAGGGTCTCAGTTGAAGTTGATGGTGAAGAGAGCACCGGTAACGCTGCTGAATTCCACTTCTACAAGCCGATTACAGTAGCCATTGCTGCTTCTGGAAAGAAGATCAACGTTACAATCGCTAACGCTATTGGTAAGTCAACTTCAATCAGCATCACTGGTAAAGCTAGAGCAACTGTCAGACCTACTAAGGCATCACAGGTCTACTCATACACAGTAACTGCTGGAGTTAAGACAATCACTGTTGTTTCCGGTCTAACCACGGTAACTAAGAAGATTACTATCAAGTAATTTCCCTAAGGCTAAAACCCCTCCCAGTTGGGAGGGGTTTTACTTTAACTACTGAACTGGATCACCATATTGGTTGGGTTCAGGATCTCCGTTGCGTAAAACAAGGTAGATGCTGTAATACGGGATGAACAAAAAGTACCCAGACTTGCCAACGTCATGCATTCTTCTAAACCCAGCAGCATATAAAGGAATAACAGATAGCAGAAGGATAATTACTGGAATTGGTTCGTAGCTGGCAAACACCTCAGGGAATATGCCCTGCGAAATAAAGTATCCTCTGGCTATATTGAAGGCGATGCAAAGGCCAAAGACGAAAGACAGAAAGTAAAGATACTCTTTTCTGCTTGTTCTTCCTGAGAATTGAAAATACCGTCTGTAAGAATTAATAATTGCGTTGATGAATTCCATGATTCCCCCTTTTTGAGTCTTAGATTAAATCTGCTATCGAGTTAAGTATTTCATTTGGCCTAAACGGATACTTGTTGATTTCAGCATCGTCAGCAATACCAGTTAGCACTAGAACTGTATGCAGACCTGCTTCTATCCCTGCAACGATGTCGGTATCCATGCGGTCACCAATCATTCCAGTTGTTTCAGAGTGAGCATTTATTTTGTTCATCGCTGAGCGGAACATCATCGGGTTGGGTTTACCAACAATGTAGGGATCTTTACCAGTTGCTTTAGTAATTAATGCAGCAACAGACCCAGTTGCTGGTAGTGGTCCTTCAGCGCTAGGGCCAGTTGGATCTGGGTTGGTAGCAATGAATCTTGCACCGTTATTAATAAGTCTTATTGCCTTGGTCAATGAATCAAAGTTGAAGCTTCTGGTCTCACCAAGGACTACATAGTCAGGGTTGACATCGGTCATGATATAACCGATTTCGTAAAGAGCTGTAGTTAGGCCAGCTTCACCGAGAACGAAAGCCGAGCCCTTCGGTTTCTGGGAATGGAGGAAATCAGCTGTGGCTAGAGCACTAGTCCAAATGTATTCAGAGCCAATGTCTAAACCGTTGGCTTTTAGCCGTGCTGCTAGGTCCCTCGGAGTGAACATAGAGTTGTTGGTCAAAACTAGGAACCTAAGCCCTTGCTCTTTCCAAGAGTTGATTACCTCAGCTGCACCTGGCAGAGCACTACCTTCGTGGACTAAAACACCATCCATGTCGGTAAGCCAACACTCTATTTTTCTTCTCTCAGTCATAGTTAGAGTTTACCTTCAGGAAAGTTAGGCTTTAGGTGATGTCAGGTAAAGAGCAAGAAAATAATCCAAGTCATGAACTCACTACTTGGGGGGTCGGTCCTTGGGTGGGTGATTGGCCAGAGCTGGAGAACTCGGTTTATGACCCAGAACTTTTAGCCAACGGCGATACACGAAACGTGGTTGATAAGTATCGCTATTGGAAGATGGAAGCCATAGTTGCGGATCTTGATAGTAAAAGGCATGACTTTCATGTTGCTATTGAAAACTGGCAACACGACCTAAACATCGGATCAATAGTTAGAAACGCTAACGCCTTTCTAGCTAAAGAAGTTCACATCATCGGTAATAAGCGATGGAATAGACGAGGCGCTATGGTTACCGATAGATATCAACACATCAGGCACCACAACACTGTCGAAGAATTTATTGACTGGGCCAAACAGGAGAAGTTGCCGATAGTTGCTATTGATAATGTTCCGGGGTGTAAGAAGATAGAGGAATACAAGCTACCTAAAGCCTGTATTTTGTTGTTTGGTCAAGAAGGACCAGGTCTTTCAGATGAAGCCATCAAAGCCAGCGATGTCGTCCTAGAGATAACCCAATTCGGTTCCACCAGATCCATCAACGCCTCAGCTGCTGCAGCTATCGCTATGCATTGCTGGGTAGAGCAGCATGTCTTTACGGTAAAATAGCAAGGTAAGCCCACCCGAAAAGAAACGAGTTTGCCATGCCTGCAGTCGTGTTAGTTGGAGCCCAATGGGGAGATGAGGGTAAGGGTAAAGCGACAGACCTTTTAGGCGAAAGAGTCGACTATGTGGTTCGCTATCAGGGTGGTAACAACGCAGGACACACTGTAGTTATTGGGGATCAGAAGTTTGCCTTGCATCTATTGCCTTCGGGAATTCTGTCCCCTAACTGCACACCGGTAATCGGTAATGGTGTTGTTATTGATTTAGCAGTTTTATTTAAAGAGCTAGATGGCCTAATCGCTCGAGGTGTTGATGTTTCTAGATTGCAAGTTTCAGCAAATGCACACATCATCACTCCCTACCACGTGACCATTGATAAGACTGTTGAAAGGTTCTTAGGTAAGAAAGCTATCGGAACTACCGGTAGAGGTATTGGGCCTACCTATGGCGACAAGGTTGGTCGCTTAGGCATTAGAGTTCAAGACTTGTTTGATGTTTCTATTCTTCGTCAGAAAGTTGAAGGAGCTTTAGTTTCTAAAAACTCTATGCTTACCAAGGTTTATAACCGTGCAGCCATCAAAGTCGATGATGTAGTGAACGAACTTCTAGCTTATGCAGAAAGACTAAGACCGATGGTTCGTGACACTGCCCTTGAACTAAACAATGCTTTAGATCAAGGCAAAGTAGTTTTACTTGAGGGGGGCCAAGGAACATTACTTGATGTTGATCACGGAACTTATCCTTATGTCACCAGTTCCTCCCCAACCGCTGGTGGGGCAACAATAGGTTCAGGTATTGGTCCAACCAGGATTGATTCAGTTATTGGAATCTTGAAAGCATATGCAACCCGAGTTGGTGCAGGACCTTTCCCAACAGAGCTATTTGATGACATGGGCGAGTATCTTCGTAAGACCGGTTGGGAGTATGGAACAACTACTGGTAGAGACAGAAGATGTGGTTGGTTTGATGCCCCGGTAGCTAGATATGCGTCAAGAATTAATGGTTTAACAGATATCTTCCTGACCAAGTTAGATGTTCTAACTGGTATCAAAGAGATTCCGGTTTGTGTTGCTTATGATGTTGATGGTCAAAGAGTTGACGAAGTCCCTGTTTCACAAACAGATTTCCATCACGCTAAACCTATTTATGAGAACTTCCCGGGCTGGGATGAAGATATAACTGGATGTAAGAAGTTTGAAGATTTGCCGTTGAACGCCCAGAACTACGTCAGAGCTTTAGAGAAGATGAGCAACTGTCGTATCTCAGCTATTGGGGTCGGGCCTGATAGGAATGCAACTATCGTCTTGCACGATATGCTCAGCGCTTAGTGATGGTGCCGATCCTCGTCATTTAGATCTTCACCATGAGGGTAAGTGTCTTTATCTTCAACAGTTTCATTTTTGATGCCTTTACCTCCGGTAATACCATTCCAGATGCCCAAAAAGACAATAAAAATTGCACCAGTTAGGCTGCCCCAGAACAAAGCAGGGTGAACTGAAAAAGCGAAGAAAACTAATAGGACTACGAATACTCCAAAGAAGCCGTTTAGAAAAGCACTAATCATGAAAACCTCTAACCTTTGCTATCAACCATAGTAAAAACCTAGGACAATTAGTACATGCCAGATTTCAATGATCTAGATGAAGGCCCAGACCTAGTAAGGACTGAACCACCAGCTGGCAGAGCCAGCCTGGTCGGTATCCTCTACTATCCAGACATCCTGGATCTTCGTTTAGCAGGCTACGAATTGGAGAGATTTGAAGATCTGTTAGTTGCTATGGATGGTGCGACCTATCGCCAAGCACTTCGAATATCATCACTTATTCATAAATCAGAATTGTCTCCGATTTGGAATACGCATAGAGCAAACCAAATTGAACTTCTAGTTCTAGATTCAATTCATGAATACGGTTTAGCCCAAGTTCCTCAACTGCTTAGAAAAGTACTGGGAAGAGTTTTTGATACGGATACTCAGTCGCATCTCACAATAGATCTAGTAACAGCCTTCTATTGGGCCTGTCTAGCAGTTGTTGCTAGGGACTATGCTTGGCGTGATGCAAGACTAAGCCAGTGGGCCGATTACCTGAGTTTTCCAGTTGAGGCTTGCTTTAGTTACCATCGCTAATTCTTTAATTTTGTGTGATTAGCAGAGAAGTTCAAAATATAAAACCTTTAGATTCTTTTTTAAAATTCGAAATCAGAACTGTCTGGGTTAGGTTCAAACTGGGCAGGACTGTATAGCCTTGCCGGTTTGCCTGGCTTGCTTCTATCCGTTTTATCAATTTGCTTTATATAGAAGTTGTCTTGGTTGTTCGTCATCATTCTGCGGAATAAATCTCTTTGAATGAACTCTCCACGACAAACTTCTTGGAATTCCTGTAATTCGCTAAGTCTGAATTCACCACCAAGGGGGTTTATACCCAGCTCGTTAAAGGGATCAAACTTGCCATCAAAAGCATGGCGCATTGCACGCCAAGCGTAGAAGACCATTTCATCGTGGTCGAAACCAAGAATGCGACCTTCTGGAAGATTAACTGTAGTTGTTTTGCGATGACCAATCTTGGGGTTTGAATATGGCATCAATCTATTTCCAAAACGACACACCCCGTCAAAGTCAGATATTTCATATTTCAAGTAGTGAAAGTTGTTCATGTAACTATATGAGTTGACCAGTTCAAGACCAACCTGGTCTTTACCGCCTAGATATTTCCGAACTTGCTGGAAATCAACCATAGCCCAGAAGGCAAAAGAGATTTGTCTTTCAGGATGGTTAGGTCGATCGACGTCATCGATAACACCTAATTGACGGAGTTTACCTTTGAGATTTAGGCCCAGTTTCTCTGCAGCAACGGCCCTCGCTGACTCCCTCAAGTTCTTACTCATCAGAACGGGGCCGGTGGGAAGAATGCGCTTACCTTTTAGGTGAGGATACTTAGTTACATCTGGGGCTACTGTAAGGACAAATAGCGATAGCTGATCATCCTCGCCTAGCGGATATCTGCCGTAACTAACCAAGTCTTGAGCCCAAATCGACCCTTCTAAGGTTTCCCGATTGACGACGGTGAATATAACCAAGTCAACGGAACTATTGGCAAAGATGTCGGAAGTCATGATTAGAATCTATCATACACGAGTAGATTTAAGACAAAACTCAGTATAATCCTAAATAATATGCGTAAAAAAGATATTTGTATGGTATACTCGAAACAAGACATAGAAAGGTCGTGATATTCATTGATTAAACCCCGTTTAGAACACTCCAAATGCCAGGTTGGGAAACCAACCTCAATAGGTCTCATGTTTGAGATCACCGCTCCTGTTGCCCCGGTTGTTGAGGCAACTACCAAAAAGGCCAAAGCTTTGGTCTTTGTCATTGATCGCTCAGGCTCCATGGATGGAGAACCACTCGAGAACGTCAAAAACGTGATCATTGAAACCCTTCCTAGATTGAACCCAGAGGATTCGCTCTCCGTGGTCGTATTTGATGATCGCGCTCAAGTCGTGGTCCCATTGGCTAAGGTCGCAAGCGCTGATATCAAGCAGATTAGGAAAACTGTTTCCGGAATCTACGCTGGTGGTAGCACCAACCTAGAAGCTGGCTACCGACTTGGTTTAGATGAAGCTAGGAAAGTTGAATCGGGCATTGAAGCAAACATCATCTTGCTAAGTGATGGTCAAGCCAATGCTGGTCTAACAAATCCTGAAGCACTAGCAAACATCGCTACGGCTGCAACGGAGCATCTTGTTACAACCAGCACCATCGGTATTGGCCGAGGTTATGACGAGAACATTCTTTCAGCTCTTGCTGATGGCGGTAATGGTAATCACATCGCTGGAATCACCCAAGGTGAAGCATTAGATGGTCTGCAATCAGAAATTGACGGCTTGCTGGCTAAAACAATGTTGGATGTCAAGTTCGAGATAGTTCTTGGTCCAGATTTCTCTGGTCCAAAGAGTGACATTGTTGCCGGACGTCGCATGAAAAAGTGGAAGAAGGGTCATGGAGTTGTTCAGGCTCTGTTAGGCGATCTTGCTTCTGAGGAAGAAAGAAACGTTTTCTTTGACATCACTTTGGATGCTCACCAGTTAGCAACACCAGGATTGAAGCAAGGAATCAAAGTTTCCTACTCTTATCTAGATGTCATCTCTGGCCAAACAGTCACAGGTGAAGAAACCTTTGAAGTTGAGCTTGTGGCAGCAGAAGCATGGGTTGAACCTGAGCGTGATGCAGATATCACTGCGGAGTTGATGATGGTTCGTGCTCAAAAAATCTACGAGGACGCCATGAGGTTATACATGCAAGGGCTCATTGCTGAAGCTGATGCACTTACTGAAGCTGCTGGTAAGCAGATGCAGGAGTTTATGGCCAAGCATAATCTGACTCCACGTCAGTATGACCGCATGATGGATCAGTCAACAGGGTTCTTTGAGCTCAGCTACCTTGCCGATGTCAACATGAAACGCAAAATGAACCGGATGAGAAGCAGCGAAAGCATGCGTGATCGAAAGAGAAGAGACATTAATTAATGTGGATCTTCACTGAGACGGGATTCGTTTCAGCTGTTCGCAAACCTGAGTACCCGGACTTTATAACCGTCCGGGCTCGGGACCGCGAATCACTTGAATCCGTGGCAAAAATCGCGAAAGTAGATATTAAGAAATCTCCTTTCGGTGATTACACCTATCGAGTTTTTGTGACTCCGGAGGCGTTCAAGGAATGGTTTGCAGATTCAGTTGCAAATTTGACTTATGACAACTTCAAGGATCAGGTCAAGCAAACTCGAGGTTCGCAGGTCAACTTTGAGGATTTGACTGAAGAACAGCAACTGGCTCTTGAAGAGCAAATGAAAGATCTCATCACTGATCCAGTTATTGATAATTGGTCAGAAGAAGAGTCTGAGATGTAGTTGGTTGGTGGTGATGGTGGCCCAGGAACGGTTCCTGACTTTTCCGTAAAGCTAGCTGGGGTTTCTTGCCCTTTCCTCAATTAGCCTCCTGGGCCACCGTTTTTTCAAACTTATAAACCTAAATAGAAAGAGTAGATATATGACTGAACCTTATTACCCAGAGACCATCTGGAGTGAAATTGAACCAGGTTTATTTCAGGGTGGAACCCACGAAGATGATGAACTGGGAGCTTTCCTAAGAACTGCACCTGCAACAATCAAATATTACGAAGCTGAGGATTACATCAGAGAAACTCAAGTTTCTTCACGAGACTTTGACACCGTTATAAGCGCTTTCAATCAATCGAATCCCTGTGGCTATGGCGTGAAGGAACTCAGATTTAGTTTCTTCGATGGAAACATGAGTGATTTTGATCCTGAGCGAGATCTCTTCTGGTTGGTTCGCGAGGCTCACCAAGATTGGAAAGCCGGTAAAAGAGTTTTAATCAGGTGTCAGGCAGGTCTGAATAGATCCGGATTGATAACTGCATTAGTACTTATTAGAGATGGACACAGCCCAGAGCAAGCTATAGACAAGATTCGGAAAAATCGTGGCGAAGGTGCACTTCGTAATGAGAAGTTTGTGAACTACTTGACTGAATTCGCTGACCTTGAATATTGGCGAAAGTCCTAGATTTATACTTGAAGCTATGAAATCAAACACTGGAACAGTTGAACAGGTGGAACAGATTGACCACCTAGATTTTGATGTCAGCTGTGATTACGTTAACTGCACGGTTACCGCTACGCACCGATTAATTTGTGCCAAGTGTGGGCTGTTTGAATTCATGTGTGATCCCCACGCGGAAGCGGCAAAACAAGCTCCTAAAGACAGTTGGATAGTTTTTGATAAGTCCTGCAAACACAGGGTGGATATGTATTACTGCGGGAAAGAACCTATCTAGTCTTCCAAACTAAGTTAATAAATTTACTGAGCAATCTTAGATTTTCTATGTTGGTTGGTTTGTAATTTAAGAGTTTTGGCGAGTAGATCAAATAGGCAGCCCATTTGGCTCTAGAGATTGCTACGTTTAAGCGGTTCGGCATCAACAAGAACTCAATTCCTCGAGGAATTTCCTCAGCAGAAGATGCAGTCATTGAGACTATGGCAATCGCTGCTTCTTGACCCTGAAACTTATCAACTGTTCCAACGGGAATTGTTTCTAATCCCGCCTCATCAAGCTTCTTTCTGATTAGTTGGACCTGTGCGTTGTATGGAGCCACGACTATGAAGTTTTCCGGTGCATCAATTAGATTCCCAGAGTAATTGCCATCTTCCCAAGTCTTATCTTTGAGCTCTTTGATTAGCTCTACAACTTTGTCTGCCTCTTCAATTGATTCTGTTGAATTACCAAAATGATCCACAGACACTGCATAAAATCCAGCTTCAACATCTTGCAGCTTTCTTCCCGGTGCAACAGAGCTAAGCCTCGAGTCATACCAGTTGTGAGAGACCACTGAACAGAGTGCAGAATCCATCCGATAAGTAGCTGGCAGGAAGTAACCATAGTCTTGTGATAAAACCTCGTCATCTCCGGCAAGCCAACCCAAAGCTGAGCCATCAACTGGTTCTGGGTGAACACCTTGAGTCACTTGAGGTAGTTGCTGTGGGTCGCCAAGCAGGAGCAGACGGCTCGCAGCGGAGGAGACCGCGATGGTGTTTGCTAGAGAATACTGACCTGCCTCATCAATAACGAGAAGATCGAGTTCTTTGAATTCGACTCTGCTGCGATTAGAGAAATCCCAAGCCGTGCCTCCGATTACAAAAAAGTCTTGTGATTCAATGAAATTTCTGAAATCTTCATTCTTACCACTGTCTTTATCGATAAGAGTCCAAGGATTATTGTCTGAATTCTGGTTCTTTGAACCAGGCTTTGCAATCTTGTCTGCCGGAACTCCTCCGTTCTTGTGAACACTTCTAAGCAGATTCTCAACAGTGCTGTGTGATTGGCCAACCACCCCAACCTTCCACTTGTGTTTCATTACCAGTTCACCAATAACTTTTCCACCGTTGAACGACTTACCTGCGCCTGGCGGACCTTGAACAGCAAGAAAACTGTTGGTAATTTTTAGTAGTGCTTCGATAATCGTGTCGTAGCTTTTCTCTGAATCAAGATCATCAAGCACTAGTGAGTTAGGCGATACACGTCGAAGAATATCTAGTGCTGGATCAGAACTAAAGTCAGGGTAACTTGCTAATACTGATTTTCCCCACTCTTTGATTGCTAGAGCCAGGTTTTTAGTTTCGATTGCTCGATCGGGGACAACAGCGATTGGGAGGTCGTTGTATGGAGTCGCTGATGCAGGTCGCGATTCCTCAAGCCAAAGTAAGCTATCGTTCTCAACTTTTATTACTTTGACACGGTGTTTGATTCTGTAATCGCCGGGACTCCAACTCTCTGCAACGGCGATGGCCTCCAAATCAGTCGGATAAAGTAAGGCCTTATCGTCTCCAACACTGATTTTGCTTCCTGGTCCTGGCTTAGTTTGCAGCTTAATTATTCTTCTGAGGTTTCTTGCCCTAGGGTTTTCAGGTTTTGCCCAGTCCTGCTCAACTGTTGCTTCTTCAACAACGAACACATCCTTATCGTTTTCCCACTCTTCGATGGGAGTTTCGATTCGGTTGTAATGCTCCCACCAGAAGGCATTAGTTTCACGACGATGGAAGTCAATCGCAGCTGCAGCCAAAGCTACAGCGGTGTGGTCCGCGCTTCTATCAGCCACAGAAACATCCTGGATAAGTCCCATAAGACTGTCATATAGGGGATCCTGTTCTTCTTCATTTTCGCTATCGCTTGACGAATGGGGGACTCCCGCTAATTCAATTCCTGCATCATCTGCTTGCTCTTTGAGCCATTCCCTCAGGGCCAAAGTTGAGCGACAGTCGTAGGCGTTGTAATCCTCAATTTGCTTTAGCTTTACCTCGGCTTCAGAGAGCCTACCTTCGGCTACCAAATCACAGTAGTTCGCGTATTCAACAACGGAATCAGCTGCATTAGTTACACCTTCCCGCTCTCTCTCTTCGACGAAAATTGGTTCAAGTTTCTTTAGTGAGTAACTGTGGCTACCTATCACCATGGCTCTTCTCACTATTGGGTAGAGATCAACTAAGACCCGGTCTCTTAGAAGTTGAGCAATGTATTCCTCCTCGACTCCATATCTAGCAGCCAGCGACAGAAGATGTGTCTTCTCATAGGCGGCGTAATGATAGATGTGCATGCCAGGGAATTTATTACGACGCTTTTTGATGTAATCTACAAAATCCAAAAAAGCTTTCTTTTCTTGTTCTAAGTTATGCGCCCATAGTGCAAAGAAGTTTTTATCTTTATCCACCCAACCAAATAAATAATCCAAGCCCCAGATAGAGCCTTCGTTGTATAGCGGGTCACCTTCAAAGTCAAAGAAGATATCACCATCATCCGGTTTTGGGATGCTGCTAAGGCTGTATACATTTGCCTGAGCAAAGAAAGGCTTGAGCTTGTATTCCTCTTTTCTAGATTCCATCTGGGCTCTAGCCTGAGCTTTAAGTTTTTGGAAGGTGCTAGTTGACATGTTGTCAATCTTGGTAAATGTTGTTGTGGCAAGATCAGCCAGGGTAAATAAACCGGCAGCGCGAAGTTTTGTCCTTTGTTCCATGCGCATTCCAGCAACTGCTAAAACATCATCGGTAGCTTTGATTTCAGGTTCACAAACAACACAGCGACCACAGGCAGGATAAGTCTCATCTCCCCATTTGAGAGCATCGCCGCCTTTGGCTTTGTTTTCAGTTCTTGCCTGAATTAGGTCAATCATGTCTTGACGCTTCTTTAGATATGTTGGGGCGATGTCTTCCAGATTGTGAGAACTGATCGAGTTATCGCCAAGGATCAAATGCGCTTGCTTTGAAACTTGAATCCCCATTTTTTCTAGTTGGTTGGCATAAGCGGCTATTTGGATGAGTGCTGTTATTTTTGCGCGTCGAGCAAGTTTTGTATCAAAAACTGCATAACTTCCGTCTTCTTGTAAAACCAGAAAATCTGCAAAACCTTGAAATTGCCCGTCAAAGAAAGTTCCTTGGAAGATCACGGGTTTATTGGATTCCAATGCAGACTTTGTGTGGTCAGTAAGCTCAACCATCTGCTCTTCTAAACTTCTCGATTTTGAAGCGTAATCTGGTCTACCTAGCTCAATAACATCGTCGCCGAAAGCTTCCTTGAATCTGGCCAGCTGGTTTGCCTCGTGGAGATTACCAAGTTCGCCAGTTCTGGCTAGCATGCCGTCCTCAGCCTCCCTGGGGACGTCAATCTCAAAGCCCAACTTCTTATCGATTTTTCTAACGGTGGCCCAAGGGCAATCGGTAACACTAGTCAGATCGCTGGCTGAAAAAATAAGCCTGCCGTTACCGTAATCTTGCATATATTGTCCCATCTATTTGGCTTAACAGTTAGATTATCTTCAACAGATGACATTTCAAGACGGGCAACGTCTTACAAAGACTAGTAAAAAAAGTTGCAATCTTCAGGAAGATTAAGTCAGTAGAGCAAGTTATAAAGGATAGTTAGCAACATTCCAAGGAAGGTATTTCTAGTGCCAAAAGCAGTTCTCTATGTCCCAGGCCAACCAGAACCATTCAAGCTCTCAAGAGCCAAAATCGAAGAGTTCATCAGATGTCCTCGATGCTTTGTGCTAGAGGTCAAGCATGGAGTAAAAAAGCCTGGTGGTGTCCCTTTCACTTTGAATGTCGCGGTAGATAATCAGCTAAAAAAAGAGTTTGACATTTACAGAAGTAAAGGGGAAGCCCATCCTCTAGTAGCACAGGCAGGTCTAAACCTTATTCCTTTTGCTCATCCAGAGCTAGATACGTGGAGAGAAAATTTCAAGGGTCTGAGATTTACAACTGCTGACAATAGATTCTTAATCACCGGTGCAGTAGATGATCTCTGGGTCGATGACGAAGGCACTTTGACTGTTGTTGATTACAAGGCAACGGGAAGGCGAGAAGCGGTAACAGCTTTAGGTGAAGGGGGATTCTATGATGGCTATCGAAGACAGCTTGAGATCTACCAATGGCTTCTTCGCCAACTCGGCTTCAAAGTTTCAGATTCTGGCTATTGGGTTTATGTAACAGCGACACAAAAGCAAGATCGCTTTGATAACACGCTACACTTCGAGTCAAACTTAGTGGCCTACGAAGGTAGCGCTACTTGGATAGAAGAAACATTAGCGAGTATCTATGCAAATTTAAACGAGCCAGAAGTGCCTGGCCCAGCAGCAGATTGTGAATACTGCAATTACGTCCAAGTAAGAATGGAGAACGAAAATGAGTAATCAAATTAAATGTCCTGAATGCCAAGCTACTTTTACAGTGGACGAGAAGGATTATGCAAACATTCTTGAACAGGTTCGTACAAGCGAGTTTCATAATGAAATAGAAAAACGTCTGAAAGACATAGAAGCTAAGAATGCCAGCGCAGTCAAGTTAGCGATCTCAGAAGCCGAGAAAGAGGCTGACGCGAAATTAGCCAAGAAGGAGCAACAAATTGCCAAACTTGAAGCGGAAATCGCTAACACTCAGACTCAGATTGAGTTGGCCAAGAAGCAAGAAGCAGGGACCCTTACGGAGACCATTCAGAAGAAGGAGTTGGAGATTGCCAAACTTCAGGCTGATTTGAAAGCTAAGAACTGCTGGGTGGTACTCAGGGTTGCCAGGCTGTCTTTAGAGGTGAGTCAGCTATCGGGTTTTGGCGCAGGTTGAGCCCTGGCCATTACAGGGGTAAGTTTGCAGGCACGAAGCGGTGCACGGAG
>JBEGRI010000009.1:0-19896 GCA_041180525.1 Actinomycetota bacterium
TCTTCTGGTGTTTGGCCTGCTAAACCAGCAACAATGGCATTCGTTGTTCCGTGGCCAGGGCCTGTGGCACCAAGTGAGCCGTAGAGATTGACTTTGACCTGTTTGGTTTTATATAGCAGGTTCTCATAGTGAACTGCTTCGGCAAAGAGCAACGCTGCTCGCATCGGTCCAACGGTATGTGAACTGGAAGGCCCAATTCCTATCGTGAACAGATCTAGCGCCGAGATGTAATCTGGCATGCTCTAAGCCTAACTAACGACCCTTAGAACAGGTGGTAGTTGAGGCATTAGTTCCCTGAGCCCAGTCTGGAAGGGGTGTGATAGTTGGGGTTGGGGTAGCTGTGGGCGTTGGCTTAGCCGATGGCGTTTTAGTTGGCTTTGGTGTTGGAGTTGGTGCAACAACAGAACCCTCCCCAGTATTGTTGACTTCACCAAGCACCATTGGTTCATCGAGCTTTAGTAAGTCAAAAAGAACCTGAGCCTTCTCATAATCCGGTTGGACGCGGTTCAAATACTTTCCGGTCATAGCGATTGAAGGTAACTGCAGGAATGTGATGTTCTTCATCGGAATATTCTTCAAAGCGTTAGCAACGCCAACCATCACACTCGGATCTGACAAAGTATCAGAGAGCTTCATGTTTCTAGCGGCTGCTTGAGCCAAAGAATATAGTGCTACCGGATTGTTCAAAATATCTTTGCCCTTTAGTTTTCTAACTAAAGAAGTTAGATAAACCTGTTGGTTGGAAATTCTTGAAAGATCTGAACCGTCACCAACAGCATGTCTGGTTCTTAAGAATTGCAAAGCTTGTAATCCCTGCAAAGTGTGCATGCCGGCTTTGAGGTAAGTATTGGTATAAGGATCATTGATATCTTCAGCGACACAAACCTCAACACCGCCAACAGCATTAGAAAGTTCAATAACGCCATTGAAATCAACCATGGCTAAGAAAGGAATGTTTAGTCCAGTAATCTGTTCAACCGTTAGCAGAGTACAGCCAGGACCACCGTTAGCTATGGTCGCATTTATTTGACCTAGCTCTTGGGCATAGTAGCCGGGCCCGCCACTTGTGCTTGGACACGCTGGCCAGGGAACCATTAGGTCTCTAGGGAAAGATAAACCAACAGCACTCTTACGATCAGCCGCGATGTGAATCAAAATAATTACGTCGGCGAGATTAGAGGTTTCCGAGCCAAAAGTGCCATCTGTCCCTTCTCTGGTGTCTGAACCAACCAGAAGAAGATTTAGTGGACCATCCAAAGGTGGTATTTCAACTTTCTTACCGTCGATGGTGGTCAGATTTATTTTGTGTCTGGATAGTTCTTGAGTTAGCTGATAAGCCGAGATACCCATAACCGTTAGCGATGAAACCAGAACAACGACTAGTGCTTTACCTAGAATCCCTAAAATAGTTCTGACGCGACCTGCAGCATGAACGTTGCCGTGACGAGCGATGGCTCGTTCTGGTCTTTTTTTCTTCGACTGCTCAGTCAATTCGGCTCACCCTTCACGATCAACTTAACATCGGTATAAATCAAACTGGCGGAGGCCGTGGGATTCGAACCCACGGAAGCTTTCACTTCACTGGTTTTCAAGACCAGCTCCATCGGCCGCTCGGACAGACCTCCGTGGATAAGTCTAACCAAAAGCTAAGTGTTCTAAAAATACGAGGAAAACCTGTATTAAGCCTGAGAATGCTTAGTTTTGTCCAAAGATGATGCCTTCGAGTCCAGCTAAGACTTCGGCAACGCCATCTTCTTCAACGCTGGCGGTCACCACACTAGCTGCTGCCCTTACCTCGTCTGGCCCTTGGCCCATTGCAAAAGACAATCCACCACCAGCATTAGCCCACTCAAACATGTTGATGTCATTACGACCATCACCAATGGTGATTACCCTATTGCTCGGGATGCCAAGCGCTTGCCTTCTCTTTTCTAGCGCACTGGCTTTAGTAACTCCTAATGGAGCTATATCTAGCCACGCTGTATAACCAATTGCATAAGAAACAGATTTCAAACCAACCTCTTCAACTATGGTTAGAAAATCATTAACGTCCTGATCCGGTGATAACACGACAACCCGAGATACTTCTCCTTGCATAAGTTGATCCAGAGGTGTCTCAATGTTTTTACTTCCCAACGCATAAGTTGGAAACGGTTTGTGAAAACGATAAGTGCCATCAACATCTTCAACAGCAAAGTGTGCCTCTGGCAGCTTGCTAATTAATTGACTTAACACTGGCTGAGGATCAAAACCGATTACCTCTCTAACGTGGTAGCCATTATCAGCTCTGTGATCGACTTCAACCGTAACAGCACCGTTAGAACAAACTGCATAACCAGAGGTAAT
Organism: Actinomycetota bacterium; assembly: GCA_041180525.1. GTDB lineage: Bacteria > Actinomycetota > Actinomycetes > Actinomycetales > Microbacteriaceae > Rhodoluna. The sequence continues at coordinate 2,347 of JBEGRI010000009.1, forward strand.
GCCAACATCCCTAACTACCGGAATAGCGTTAGCTGCTGCTCTACCGCTTGCGATAATCACCTCATGGCCTAAACCAACAACTCGCTGAACTTCTCTGATGACATTTGGTGACAGATAGCCATCATCATGAACTAAAGTCCCATCGATATCGATGGCGATAAGCCAGGGTTCTTGCATACTAGTTCGCAGGCTCGATTACTTGAATACCACCGAGGTATGGACGCAGGGCTTGAGGAACAACTACTGAACCGTCAGCTTGTTGATGATTTTCCAAAATTGCGACTAGCCATCTAGTAGTTGCCAGTGTTCCGTTCAAAGTCGCGCAGGTACCAGTCTTACCGTCTTCTTTACGGTAGCGAATGTTTAGTCTTCTAGCTTGATAGGTAGTGCAGTTAGAAGTTGAAGTTAGTTCACGATAGGTTTCTTGAGATGGAACCCAAGCTTCAACATCAAACTTCCTAGCAGCTGATGAGCCTAAATCACCGGCAGCGGTATCAATAACCCGATAAGGAAGTTCGCACTTTTTCAGCATCTCTTCTTGCCAAGCAAGTAATCTTGCATGCTCAGCCTCCGCTTCTTCAGGTAACACATAGCTAAACATTTCTAGTTTGTTGAACTGGTGAACTCGAAGAATGCCTCTGGTGTCCTTGCCGTGGCTACCGGCTTCCCTGCGATAACAGGTGGACCACCCGGCATAACGCTTTGGTCCCTTAGATAGATCAAGAATCTCATCGCTGTGATATCCAGCTAAAGCAACTTCACTAGTGCCTGTTAAATACAGCTCATCTGCAGGTAGGTAATAAATCTCATCGGCATGCGCACCTAAGAAGCCAGTCCCAGCCATAACTTCTGGCTTTACCAGTGTCGGAGTAATTAAAGCTGTAAAGCCAGCACTAGATGCTTGATCTAAAGCAAGGTTCATAAGAGCAAGCTCTAATCTCGCTCCCCAACCCTTTAGAAAATAAAACCTAGACCCGGATATTTTTGCACCACGTTCAATGTCAATCAAATCTAGTGATTCACCTAAAGCAACGTGATCTTGAGCCTTAAATGCAAAATTTGCTTTAGTTCCTTCTTCGCGAAGAACTACATAATCATCTTCGCCACCAACAGGAACCCCCGGAATTACAACATTTTCAATCTTCCAAATAACCTCAGATAATTCTTTTTCCTTATCTGAAGCCAAAGCTTCAGCGGCTTTAACCTCGGCGGCTAAAGCTTGGCTTTCGGCGATTAGTGCTGCCTTCTCCTCTTTAGGAGCTGTTGCTACCAACTTAGACTTAGCATTCTGCTGAGCTCTAAGGGATTCAAAATCAGCTAGCGCTTTGCGCCAGTTCTGATCTGCTTGAATAGCCTGATCGACCAATACTGTGCTCGCGCCTCTAGCTTGCTGAGATAGACGAATAGCGTCTGGATTCTCCCGCAACAAATTTAGGTCAATCATGTTTCTAGGTTACCCTAACGATACTTAGGGGCTGAAGGTAGCTTGAAGTACTGTTCCAAGGTGTGAATGTGTTTTTGCTTCATCGATGTCGCCAGATTAATACCAACAAAACGCAGATGCCAAGGTTCGTATTGATAACCGGTTATAGCGTGTGAATTATCTGGATATCTAACAATAAATCCGTATTTATATGCATTTTTAGCCAGCCACCTACCTGCCTTAGTTTGACCAAAACACACCCTAATCTGACACCCTTGGTTTCTAGCAGACACATCAGCTGCTAGCCCAGTTTGATGCTCTGAGTAGCCTGGTCTAGCGGCGACGGCTTCACCATCGGCTAGGCCATACTTTTTGACCATTCGATCATGGATTACGCTCTGCTCATCGTATGACCTGTAACCACTTTGCAGAATAAGCCTGCCGCCACCTTGAGCTTTCATGGCTTTGGCCAATTTAACTAAGGCTGAGGCGGCTATTTTTCTGAGTTTTTTATCATAAGGATTTAGATTTAGCCCAGCTTGATCCACCTTTACTAGGCTGGCTGGTTTGTAAGTTGCTGGGGATAAGGGTCTCTGTTTGTTTACCACCACCCAAATTGAGTCTGCTGAATTGGTGTTGAAAGTGAGGTCATCTGTGGCACCTGCAGGAGTAGGATTATTTACCGAGGGAAATAAAATTAGTCCCGCTAGACCTACTGAAAGTATTTTTATGAAATGCTTTTGTGCCACCTATAGAGTCTAACTTTCACATAAAGAGAAAAGAGATACGCCTTGGCGCGTGCAGATCGTAAAGCAGCAGCAGCTGAATCAGCTAAAACCGGTGTGATGACGCATCGTCAAATTATGTTTGTGCTATTTGGATTAATGTCTGGAATGTTCCTTTCAGCATTAGACCAATCGGTAGTTGGAACCGCGATGAGAACTATCGCTGACGACTTGAACGGTTTATCCGCTCAGGCCTGGGTAACAACTGCTTACCTAATCACTTCAACTATCGCAACACCTATATATGGAAAGCTCGGTGACATCTTCGGCAGACGTTACCTCTTTATTACGGCCATCTCCATCTTTATCTTCGGTTCAGTTATCTCAGGCTTTGCAAGTTCGATGTATGAACTGGCTGCCTTTAGAGCCATCCAAGGTGTTGGTGCTGGAGGTTTATTTGCTCTAGCTCTGACAATTCTTGCTGACATCGTGCCACCAAGAGATAGAGCCAGATACCAAGGTATGTTCCTAGCAGTGTTTGGAACTTCTTCAGTGCTTGGGCCACTAATCGGTGGTTTGCTTGCTGGGGTTGATCAGTTCCTAGGTATAACTGGTTGGCGTTGGATCTTCCTGATGAATCTGCCTATTGGAGCACTAGCACTAATCATGGTTATCTCCTTCTTACACATCCCTCATCACGAACACCAGAGCAAGAAGATTGACTGGTGGGGTGTGGTCACCATCATCATCGGTGTTGTTCCACTTCTTCTCGTAGCAGAACAAGGTCGTGAATGGGGCTGGACTTCAGTTAACTCGATTACCGCTTACGTCACTGGTGTTATCGGTATCACTGCTTTCATCTTCATCGAAAACAAACTAAAAGAAGATGCAATCCTGCCATTGCATCTTTTCAAGTCATCGACTTTCTCACTAACCACACTCTTAGGTGTAATTGTTGGTGTTGGAATGTTTGGTGGAATGGTCTCTCTCCCTCTAGTTCTACAAATCGTCTACGGAGCTAGCCCAACTGAAGCCGGCTATCTAATGATTCCTATGGTGATGGGTCTAATGACTGCATCTATCGTTAGCGGAAGGATTACCAGCAAGACCGGTAAATACAAAATCTTTATGATTGTTGGAACTGCTTTAATGGCACTCTCATACATATACCTATCCACCCTCACCTACGAGTGGGCTATCTGGCAAATCTCTATCGGCATGGTCGTAATGGGTCTAGGGCTAGGTCAAATGATGCAAACCCTTACCATCGCATCCCAAAATGCTGTTGAGGCTAAGGACATCGGCGTTGCAACTAGTTCCTCAACTTTCTTTAGACAAATGGGTGGAACTTTAGGTGTCGCTGTATTCCTATCAATCTTGTTTAACAACCTGGCTGACAAAGCACCCCAAATGGGTGCGGCTATCAAACAGGCCATTGCTAATAACCCAGGGCTAGCTATGCTGGAGCGCAACAAAGAGTTCTTCCAGGCTAAAAACCCGGCAGCTCTGATCCAGAATGACTCATCGTTCCTTAAACGCATCAGCCCAGAACTGGCTAACCCAATCAAGGAAGCCTTTGCTCAGTCAGCGACAAGCGTTTTCTTCTCAGCCTGCCTTGTGGTCTTGGGAGCCTTCATACTCTCCTGGTTCATCAAGGAGCTAGCTCTAAGAACTAAGAGCGGCGTTCAAGAAAAAGCAGAGCAAGCAGCCAACATGCATTGATTCTCCAATCAAGCTAATGGCCTAGAGAACTACACTCTGGGCCATTAGTCTTTAAATACACGGGAGTTCGGTATACCGAACTGAGATGAGACGTAAGTTGAAAACCGTCAAACCTGATCTGGGTAATGCCAGCGTAGGAAGGAAATAAATGAAACGCATTATCGCGCTAGCCCTAATGGCTCTGGCTCTAAGCTCATGTTCAACTGGTGTTAAGAGTGTGAGCTTGGTGGCTCATGATTCTTTTGTGATTAGTGATGACTTGATTAACAAGTTTGAAAAAGATTCTGGTTATGAATTAAAGATTATTCGTGCAGGTGATGTCGGCGCTATGACATCAAAGCTAGTTCTAACTAAAGATTCTCCTATTGCCGATGCTGTTTATGGAATTGACAATACTTTTGCTCCAGTTGCCGAAAATAATGAAATTATTGATGGTGGATTAACTGCAATAGATTATGCGGATGTTTGCTTCAACGTAGACCTCGAATACTTCAATCAAAATAATCTTGCTCTTCCAACTAGTTGGATTGATCTAACTGAATCAAAATACAAAAATCTAACTGTTATTGAAAACCCAAATACTTCTTCAACCGGTTTAGCTTTTCTTGCTAGCACTTACGCTAAGTTCAATAACCCAGAAAAATGGTGGATTAGCTTACGCGATAATGGAGTGAAAGTAGCAGCCAGTTGGGAAGATGCTTATTACACTGACTTTTCTGGTTCAGCCGGTAAAGGTAAATACCCAATAGTTCTTTCATATTCTTCTTCACCAGCAGATGAAGTTGATGATGCAGGTAATCCAAAAACCCAATCACTTAGCAATGATTGCTTTAGACAAACCGAATACGCAGGAGTTTTAAGAAACAGTCAGAACTCAGCCGGGGCAAAAGCTTTAGTCGAATTCTTACTCTCTGACGCTTTCCAAAAGTCATTACCGGAAAGTATGTATGTATATCCGGTAAAGGATGTTGGCTTGCCAAAAAGTTGGGCTAATAACGCCAAGCCCGCTAGAAGCTTTATCGGTGAAGATCTAGACATTCAAGCAAATCGTGACAAATGGCTAGCTCAATACAATTACATCTTTGATGTTGCACCGTAAGCACAAACTACTTTGGCTTATCCCGCTAGGTTTTATCGGGCTAACTTTCTTCTACCCTCTAATAGCTGTGCTAAACCTAGGTTTTGGATCACATCTATTTTCAGCAGGAAACGAACAAGGTATTTTCTCCGTGCTCGGCTTCACCATCTGGCAAGCCGCTATCTCAACGGGATTAGCAATCCTCCTAGGTATCCCGGCGGCGTACCTCTTTTATAGAAAATTGTTTCCTGGGCTTAGAACCCTTAGAGCAATAATCACTGTTCCGTTTATGTTGCCAAGCTTGATTATTGCCATGGCAATTATTGAAATGGGAAGACCTTTTGGCGGTTTCGACCCAGTATTTGCCATCATCTTGGCCAACGTTCTGGCCAATTTCTCAGTTGTCGTTAGGAACGTTGGTTCGCAGTGGCAGAGTATTGACCTGGCTCAAGAAGAGGAAGCAGAGCTATCTGGTTCTGGCAGATTCCTAACTGCGCTGGTGATTTCACTTCCTCAACTGACAACCTCAATCAGATCAACCATCGCCATCGTGATGCTTTACTGTGCCAGCAGCTATGGCATAGTGCTATCACTCGGTGGTGGCAGGATAAATACCTTAGAGACCGCGCTGAGTATTAGTGTTTTGCAACGGCTAGATCTGCAACACGGTGCCGCTTTAGCCCTGCTGCAGATTTGCATTACTGTCTTTGCTTTCACTGTATCTAGATGGGGTGGGGCTAACCCACTAACTCTAGATTCGAGCGCTGGCAACAGTAAAGCTTTAGACAAAAGAGATCTACCTATAGCAATATTTACTTTTTTAGTAACAGCACTATTTGTTGTAATTCCTTTAGGGCTAGTTTTTGCTAAAGCGTTTTTCGATTCATCTGGAAACTTCACCTTTATCAATTTCCTATTACTAGAAACTCGTGGCTATCGAGATTTATTGAATATCTCTTTGTTGGAAGCTGGTTTCAATTCTCTAAGAAACTTACTAGTGGCAAGCGTTATAGCTTTAATAATCGGAACTTTGGTTAGTTACCTTTTAGCTCATCGAACAAGATCTCGTAATTACAAGAAAAACAAAACTGATTTGATTGGGATTACTTTAGACGGGATCTTTTTGCTACCGGTTGGAATATCGGCTGTAGTTTTAGGTTTAGGTTATCTAATTTCACTGAATGGAAATTTAGCTGGTATCAGATCAAGCTGGTTTGTTGTTCCGCTAGTTCAGTCTGTATTAGCGATTCCTCTTTTTATCAGAATTGTGTATCCAACGTTGCTAGCTATCGCTGATAACCAGCGAGAACAGGCTTATACCGATGGTGCGAAATCCAGTCAGGTTTTTTTCTTGATCGACTTAGCTATCGCTAAGCCCGCTCTAAGAGCCGCATTAGCCTATAGTGCTTTAGTTTCTTTGGGTGAGTTTGGTGTTGCTAGCCTGTTGAGCTATGGTGACCAAACAACAGTACCCGTCTTGCTTTACCAGTTGATAGCAAGGCCAGGTAATGGTAATTACCAAATGGCTTTAGCTTTAGCAGCACTACTTTTTGTAATTACAACAATTACTGTTTTATTGATTGATAACGAAAGAAAAACTAAACGAAGCTAACTTCATGGTTAGCAAATCTTTCTTTCATTACTTCGATAGCCTCAGGGTTTTGATCTATCAAAATGAATCTGCGATTTAATTCAAGCGCTGCTGCGCCGCTCGTGCCACTACCGGCAAAGAAGTCAAGTATTACCTCACCTTCCTTAGATGAAGCTTGAATGATTCTTCGAAGAATACCCAACGGCTTTTGCGTTGGATAACCGGTCTTCTCTGTTCCAGTTGGTGAGACGATGGTATGCCACCAAACGTCAGTTGGTAACTTACCCTTCTCAACTTTCTCTGGAGTTACTAACCCTGGAGCCATGTATGGTTCTCGATCAACTTCTTCACTATTGAAGAAGTATTTAGTTGGGTCTTTGACGTAAACCAAAATGGTGTCATGTTTTGCTGGCCATCTAGATTTAGCTTTACCACCATAGTCGTAGGCCCAGATGATCTCATTGAGAAAGCATTCCCTACCGAATAAGGCATCTAGCAATACTTTGGCGTAATGAGCTTCTCGGTAATCCAAGTGCAGGTATAGGGTGCCTGTTTCAGCTAGCACTCGCCAAGCCTGTTCAAGTCTTGGTTCTAAAAAAGCCCAGTAATCAGCAAATTCATCGTCATAACTGAGAACTGTTTCTTTGATGATTTTGTATTTATGGCCTTTGAAACCCACCCGATTACCACTTTCAGTTCTCTGAGTTATCGAGGTACCGCGGGTTTGGGTTCGGCCAGTGTTGAAGGGAGGGTCAACATATATAAGGTCAATGCTCGCATCGGCAATAGACTTCAAAGCAGTTAGGTTATCGCCGAAGATTACCTTAGATGAAATGTTAGACACAGAAAGAGATTAACATCATGGAGCCAATCGTCAAACACAATCAGGAGTTAACTCGCTACGAATTATGGCTAGATAATGAGCGGATTGGCTTAGCTGATTACAAGGTTGATGGCGAAGGAGTCATGCATTTCACACACACCGAGGTAGATCCGGCTCACCAAGGTAAAAACTATGCCGCTATTTTGATGCGTGAAGCGCTAAAAGACATTGAAGATAACAATCTAGGTAAGGTTTGGCCGGTCTGCCCATATGTTGTGAAATACATGCAACGTCACCCTGAAACTCACGGTTTGCTAGCTAAGCCGCTTGACTAAGCTACGTTAGCTTTAATAAATTTCAATAAATCCGAGATAACTTCATCTTTGTTTATCTCGTTATACATCTCGTGTCTACCATCGTGATAAATGATTGCGGTCACATTATCCAAACCACATTTATTGCGATAAGTATTAGCGAGCATCTCGTTACCTTTAGTTCCACCAATCGGATCATCACTACCCGCTTGAATCAGTAGTGGTAAATCTTCTCTGATACCTTTTTTAGGTGTGAAGAAAAGTTGTAATCCGTTAGGTATACCAAGTACCTTTGCTGCATCGGCTAGAAAAGTGTATTTGTCCTCAGCAAACTTCTTGCCAACTTCTTTATCTCTAGATAACCATTCGTAGCCGGTAACATCTTTATCTTTAGCCCACTTCTTATTAAAGTTACCTGCACCTAAAACACCAGGAAGTAATAGTGAAGATCCAGAAAGAATTACCGCATCGTATTCATCTGAATACATGTTGACTAGTTTCTGGGCGATGAAAGATCCATATGAGTGTCCGAAAAGAACAATCTTTTGACCAGGGTTCTCAGCTTTAATCAAATTAGTAAACTCGTGAACCTGTTCAAAGGCAGCTTTGATTCCACCTGGACCTAAATTACCCATGGTCTTTGTTTGACCAGAAGCAACCTGTTTAGATCCGGTGACACCGTGGCCACGATGATCATCTGCATAAACCGAATAACCGGCTTGGTTTAGTGCATGGGCTAAATGGTCATATCTTCTAGCGTGATCACCTAAACCGTGAGCTATCTGGACAATAGCTTTGGGGTTCTCAACAGGCCAAACATAAAAAGTAATTTCAACTCCGTGGCCATCTGAATATGTTCTAGTGAAAGGTAAGTCGGTCATGGCTAAACAATACTCTCGTTCATGATATTTAGTAATTCGCTTTGAATTGCACCAAAGCGATGTTGGGTAATCGAAACAGCCTGCTCGCGAAGCAAGTAAAGCAACGCCATTCTGCCCGATTTAGTAATTTGACCAGAAATCACGAACAGGTCTGGATTCACCTGTAACTGATCAAGTTTCTCTTCGGTAGCACCTAAGGCAATAAGGCGAGTAGCTGGCTCAATTACTGGGTTGTATTGAGCTTGGTCAACAATCTCAAAGCTAGAACCAGCGACCAACGAAGCCAGTTTTTGCTTATCTAGGCCTGAAATATCAAGGAATTCAGGGGCAACAGAGACTTTGATTTGGCTACCGGCAGCCAAACTAGCTGCGATGATTCGTGCCACATCTGCTGCCGAAGCGTTGGCGGAAACTCTAAGTAATACATTGTTGTGATTGAGATAACGGTGGTAGTTACCCTCAACTTCTAGGCTTCCACCATCAAGGCGCTCTGGACGGTAGTGCTCCGACATCCAGTGAGCATCACTACTGACAGCTTGATTAAGCCAAGATTTCTTTTCCGGCTCTATCAGCGCTGTTACAGAGTTTATATACTGCTCAACTTTATTTATCGGCTTAGTAAGAATCGTCGCAGAGGAATTATCCGTAAAAGTTCCAAACTGTAATAGGTAATTCCAGCCACCAGCTTTTAGACCTAAACCAACCGATGATCTCTTGAATCCGCCGAAAGGTTGACGTTCAACAATCGCACCAGTAATACCTCTATTGACATACAAGTTACCAGCTTCAATTCCTTGAAGCCACTGCTTAATTTCATCCGCGTTAAGTGAATGTATTCCAGCGGTTAAACCAAACTCTGTTCCATTTTGAATTTCTAAAGCATCATCTAAGTCTTTAGCTTGCATTAAACCTAGAACTGGCCCAAAGACTTCTGTTAGGTGGAAGGAACTATTCTTAGCAACGCCGATCTTGATACCTGGACGCCACAACCTTCCGCTATCATCTAGTTGCTTTGGTTCTAGTAACCAAGATTCACCTTTATCTAATTGTGTGAGAGCTCTTAGTAATTTTGCTGAAGGTTTTTCTATTAACGGACCAACAGTTGCATCAGCTTGAGGTCCATAACCTACCTTCATAGACTCAACACAATCAACTAACTGCTTCAAGAATTGTTTATTTTGATAAACCGAACCAATCAAAATACCTAAGCTAGCTGCAGAACATTTTTGTCCTGCGTGACCAAAAGCGCTTTTAGCTAAATCGTTAGCTGCTAAATCAAGATCAGCGAAGGGTGAGATAACGATTGCATTTTTACCGCTGGTCTCTGCATAAAGTTTTGTTCTAGGTTTGTTTGATTTGAACAATTTAGCTGTTTCAAAACCGCCAGTTAGGATTACCGAATCAACTTCGTTGTGTCCAACGAGTTGCAAACCTAATTCATTATCAGGAATGATTGCTAACTGTAGGTTTTCTTTTGGAACACCAGCGCGCCATAGTGCTTCAACCATGGCCACACCACAATTAACTACCTGTGGTGCCGGTTTCACTATTACTGATGCTCCAGCTGCTAGAGCTGCCAAAACACCACCGGCTGCGATAGCTACTGGGAAATTCCACGGTGGTGTAACAACAACAACCTGGTGCGGATGAAATTTAACACCATCTAGCTTTTCAGTGTTAGAAATCTGTTCAATGCTTTGAGCGTAGAAGTTTGCAAAATCTACCGCTTCGCTCATTTCACTGTCGGCCTCAGCAAAGGTTTTGCCGGCTTCAGCAATCATTAGTTGTAGGAGTAACCCACGGCTTTTAGCTAGTTCTGAACCGGCTTGAAGAATTATCTCTTTACGCCTGGCCCTATCTTCCGCCCAAGCGACACTAGCGGTTCTAGCTTTTGAGACCATTTGTTCAATCTCAATAGCGTCAATTGCAGCCTTACTAACTAGCGCCTCATGGCTAGGTAGTTTGCCCTCAAGCGATTTAGCTGCAGCTAATACTTGCTTGATCCAGTCGCGGTTATTTGGCAAGGCTGGATCAGTGTCAGAAACATTATTAAAAGCAGTTTGAATCGCATTATTTTCGCTCAAACGGTTTTGGTTTCGGTTGGGTGAAGTTGTAATTTCATCCATGCGTCGAAGCGAGGTTTCAAATCTCATTCGTTCACGATCAAAGACATTTCTATCGGTGGTGATGTCAAAGACACCTGACATGAAATTCTCTGGTGAACCATTCTCTTCTAGTCTTCTAGTCAAATAAGCCACGGCTACTTGAAACTCTGATGGTCTAACTACTGGTGTGTATAGCAGTAATGAGCCAACACTTTCCTTAACCTGTTTGCTAAGGTGCTGAGCCATACCTTGCAACATTTCAAACTCAACTTTGTCTGAAACATTTCTCTTTTTTGCTAAGCAGTGAGCAAAAGCCAGATCAAATAAATTATGCCCTGCGATACCAACTCTTAGTGACTTAACTCTTTCTGGATCTAAAGCGTATTCAATGATCTTTTTGTAATTCGCATCACTATCTGCTTTAGTTCCATAGGTTGCTAAATCCCAGCCGTGCCATTTAGCATCAACTATTTCCATCGCCAGGTTCGCGCCTTTAACGATTCTTACCTTTATTCCGGCACCGCCATTAGCAACTCTTTCCTGAGCAAAACTGGAAAGTTCTTTCATTGCATCTAATGCATCTGGTAAGTAAGCCTGCAATACGATACCTGCTTCAAGTTTTTGTAATTCTGGTTTGGATAAAAGCTTTTTGAAAACCAGGATTGTTAAACCTAAGTCTCGATACTCTTCCATATCTAGGTTGATGAACTTAGGTTTAGCACTGCTTGCTGCAAACTGATAAAGCGGAGTTAACTTATCTACCAAACGTTGAACAGTGGTCTCAAATCCCCACATCGAAAGTTGTGATGCAACCGCAGAAAGCTTGATTGAAACGTAGTCAACATCATTTCTTCTAAGCAAATTGAATGTTTCTTCAAATCGGTAATTTGCTTCTGCTTCACCTAAAACTGCTTCACCTAAAAGATTTAGATTTAATCTGATTCCTTCTGATGTAGATCTCTCAATGTGTTTAGTTAGTTGTGCCGATCTAGCATCAACAATCAAGTGACCAACCAGCTGTCGAAGTCTTGCCTTCGCAGTTGGAATAACAATAAAGCTGAAAGGTTTAGCTAGTAACCCACCTAATCGAATGGTTGCCCTATCTAAGACACTAAGAGACCTCGGTAAGTTACTGGAAAGTTTATGTAATTCGGCAGCTGCCACCTTTTTATCTGCAGGTCTGATTACCCGGTCTACGAACTTTAGAGTCCAATCCAGCCCTGCTGGATCTTTCAAGATTTTAGCTAAGCGCTTCTCAGCAGGCGATCTGGAGCCTTCACTTAACGAAGCTTTCAACCATTTTTCAACCAGTTCAACGGCCTCATTGGCAACCAATTCGCGTTCACTTCTGTCCACTAAAACTCCATTGATTCGCTATAAAGCCTAGGAACTAGGCGCAACTCCAATCATTCCAGACCTTTAGACTTCCTACCCACCATTCAGGTGGCTCTCAGGATTCATCCAGTTTGAAAGACCAGCATTAAGGCATGGAAAGCATAAGCCAACACAGTTTTGTAGAGCCCAACCCACGCATTCGCCTAGATGCCAAGAAGTGGCTCAAACTGAGCCGGAAACAGGACCTAGTTGAGGCTATTGGTTGGTTCAGCATCCTATGGGTGACCTTCACTTTCCTGATTGATGGTGGCATCAACCAAATCAACAACCTGCAATCAGGGCTTGGTGCAGTCGAAAGACTTAGTGCCCTTATAGCAACAGATTTACTTTTGATTCAAACCCTGCTGATTGCCAGAGTCCCCTGGCTAGATAAGTTATATGGTCACGACAGAGCGACAGCAACACACAAAAAACTAGGTAAGCCTATTCTCTATTTAGTTTTACTTCACTTCATTGCGGTTGTTTGGTCTTTCGCTATTGCTGATAACAAGAATCCGATAGCGGAATTCTTTGTCATGTTAAACACCATTGAAGACCTGCTTTTAGCAACTCTCGCTTTAGTTTTTATGATCATAGTTGTTATTACTTCACTAAAGATTGCTCGAAGCAAGTTACCTTACGAAGCCTGGTATATAGTTCACTTACTTGGTTATGGAGCTGTGATGGCAGCTATACCTCATCAGATTAATACCGGGACAGATATTGCCGGTAAACCATTAGCTGAAGCTTTTTGGATCGCTGCATATATGTTTGTCGCTCTGAACATTCTTTGGTTCAGATTTTTATCACCGATAGTTTTATCACTGTCCAAGAATTTAAGAGTTGCTGAAGTAGTGAAAGAATCCTCTGATTCTGTTTCTATTTCGATAAGTGGAAAGAAAATGAAAGGTTTCGCTGCGCAATCAGGACAATTCTTCATAGTAAGAGTTCTAACATCAACTCAATGGTGGAGAGCTCATCCTTTCAGTATCTCCGCAGCACCAACCGATAACAGAATCAGATTTACTGTTGGTAATCGCGGTGACGATACTGCTTTACTCCAAAACATCAAACCTGGTACCAAAGTTATACTTGAAGGTCCATACGGTGTTTTCACGGAAGAGCGCAGAACTAAAAGTGATGTCGTGTTAGTAGCAGCTGGTATCGGCGCACCACCGATTCGAGCTCTAGCGGAAAACATTGCGGCTAAACCCGGTGAGGTCACATTGATCTACCGTGTCAGAGATAAATCAGATGCACCGCTAATAGCTGAATTAGAAGCATTGGCTAAAAAACGTGGCTTCTACCTACACACTTTAGAAGGTAAGCGTAGAAGTAATACTTCTTGGTTGCCTGAAGGCATGAACGAGAACTTTAGCGATGACAAAGTATTGCTTTCACTGGCACCTAAGGTTGCCAGTTCTGATGTCTATGTTTGTGGTCCAGTTGCCTTCACAAGAAGTGTCAAAGAATCTCTCAAGAAAGCTGGAACGCCGGCTAGCCAAATACATGCAGAGGAGTTTGCCTGGTGAGAAAATCAACCCAAGCCCTAATGGGACTAGCAAGCCTTGCCTCAGTAATTACTGGCTGGGAGATAGGCGCAAGTGCTAAAACTACTGGTTTTACTACTACCCCAGTAGCTACAGACACTAATACCCCGGTCGACACACCCACTGATACCGCTACGGCAACACCGTCAACGAAACCTACGACCACACCGAAACCAAGCACTAGCCCAACTACTTCCCCAACAAATACCCCTGCTCCCGTTCAAACAGTCACCAGAACATCTGACCCGGTTTATTACAGGTTTGGAACAGTGCAACTTAGTGTGACAAAGTCTGGTTCTACGATTACCGACATCAGCCTAGATCAAGCTGGTGCTACCAACGGTAGAGGATCTGCTTTCCCTTATCTTGTGCAACAAGCTCTAGCTGCGCAGAGTGCCAACTTTGACACATCGATGATGAGCGGCGCGACATACACCACCATTGCTTTCCAACAAGCCTTGGATAATGCTCTAGGTAAGTTCTAATGACCGAGTTTCGTCATGCTGAAAAATGCATGGGGACTGTTTTTCAGTATTGGGGTAATGCGGATCGGGATTCTGTTGATCTAGATCTTGCTTTAGAAAAATCAGTTTCAGTTCTGCATGAAGCAGATGAAACTTTTTCACTCTATAAACCTGAATCACCAGTTTCCAAATTGGCAAGAGGTGAAGTAAGTATTAAGGATCTTCCCGAGATAGTTGAATACATCTGGGATGAATGTGAGAAGTGGGAAGTAATCACTGACGGTTATTTTTCTGCTATGACAGCGAAAAATACTTTTGATCCTTCAGGTCTAGTGAAATCCTGGGCTACAAACAATGCTGCACTGAAATTGGAAGAACTTGGTATTACCGATTTTGCAATTAACGCTGGTGGAGATATTCGACTAAGTAAACATAGAAGCTCAGGTTTAGCTAAACGAATTGGAGTGAGTAAACCAGTTTCTATAGCGACTAGTAATTCAGAAGCACTAACAGTTTTAGATCTAAATGACGCTGACTTATTTGCCGTTGCAACATCTGGGACTGCTGAACGCGGTGAACACATTTGGAATCCGAGAGCTGGAAGAACTGCGGCTAACGAGCTGGCTCAGGTAAGCGTGATTGCTAGCGACATCGTAACTGCAGATGTTTTTGCAACAGCTTTATTTGCCGCAGGAAAGCAAGCAAATCAACTACTTGAAAAACACGCTGGTGAATTCGAAGCTATCGTTGTTGACCTTGACGGCAAAACTTTTCTAACTCCTGGCGTAACAAAATTACTTGCGCCACTGTGATTGCGCTGGTTCTTTTCCCTTAGGTAAAGCGGATTCTTTGTTCCAGTTTTTTACCCAGGTTGGCAGTTCTGGGATTTCAGCTCTCCAGCCACCAAGTATTTGGTTGACTTCATCAGGACTTGGAGTTCCCTTAGGGCTTTTGAGGAATCTCAGTTTGACAACACCTTCGGCATAGATTTCTCCTCTAACGACGAATCTTTGGCCAATAAAGAAAGCCTGCTCATCCCAGCCGAGGATTTTTGTTTCAACACCGAACTTAGTCCAAGGAGTTAGCGATTTTCTAAAAGTAATCGTCTCGGCAACAACTACTGGATGAACCTTGAACTTTTTTAGGTTTTGCCAGGCTCTAGCTCGTTTCATCAAATCGTAACGAGCCAGATCCAGCAAAGTTAGATAGATGCCGTTGTTCATGTGCATGAAGACATCTATATCGGTGGGCCAAACTAGAAACTCTCGGTAGCCAGTGTCACTGACTTTGAGAGGACCTCGGATACGCCAACTCAGGTGGGCCCAGATGAGCCTTAGCCAGAGCTTCATCTACTACCAGATAGAAACGCGCTGGCTAGGCTCCGACGCTGAATAGCAATAGCATCTCTCGACTTACCTCTCCAGATCAGACCCCATGATAGGAAGAATCGCTGAGCTCCGGTTAGACCGTCGATAACCTCAGGCTCCTTGCCTTCAAGGCTCATTATGTATGCCTTGTATGCGATCGAGATACCACCTAGGTCACCGATGTTTTCACCGATAGTTAGCGCTCCATTGACCTTGTATTCATCGCCTAAACCCTCAGGAGTTAGCTCGTTGTATTGGTCAATCAGAATCTTGGTACGGTCTTCAAAGGCCTTACGGTCATCTTCGGTCCACCAAGAGATAAGCGCTCCATCACCGTCATACTTTGAACCCTGGTCATCGAATCCGTGTCCGATTTCGTGACCGATAACGCCACCGATACCACCAAAGTTAACTGCGTCATCAGCATCCAAGCTGAAGAACGGAGGTTGCAAAATTGCTGCCGGGAAAACAATCTCATTGAAGCCTGGGTTGTAATAGGCGTTCACGGTTTGTGGGGTCATAAACCATTCGTCACGGTCTAGCGGAGCACCAATCTTGGCTGCTTCACGATCCGAAACCATAGCTGATGCTCGACGAACGTTACCAACCAAATCGTTTCTATCAATAACTAGAGCTGAGTAGTCTTTCCACTTATTTGGATAACCAATCTTTGGATTGAATTTATGTAACTTGACTAGAGCCTTTTTCTTGGTCTCTTCTGTCATCCAATCTAGGTTCTTGATTGACTCTTCGTAAGCCTTGATAAGCCACTTAACTAGTTCATCCATTCTGGCTTTAGCTGCAGGTGGGAAATGCTTCTCAACATAAATCTTTCCAACAGCTTCACCAAGAGTTGATTCAACTAACTGAACTCCACGCTTCCAGCGTGCACGCATCTCTGGCTGACCAGTTAGCTTCTTGCCATAGAACTCGAAACGAGTGTTAACAAAGTCATCACTTAGATATGGTGCTGTTGAGTTAATAACTTGCCACTTCAACCAAAGCTTAACGTTTTCCAAATTCGCTGCATTGAAAACATCTTTGACACCTTCGAAGAATGATGGCATCATCACAACAGTTTCAAAGAAAACCTTAGGGTCAACCTTCATACCTTGAGCAAAACCATCCCAATCAAACGTTGGCATCATTGCTTTTAGGTCGGCGTAAGTCTTTAGGTTGTATGTCTTCTCAGCATCACGGGAGTCAACAACATTCCAGTGGTGCTTAGCAATAGCTGTTTCAAAAGCCATAATCTTTTGAGCATCGCTGTCTGCTTGTTCAGCACTCCAGCCAGCTAATTGCAGCATAGATGCGATGTATGGCACGTATGCATCTCTGAAATCTGCATACTTCTCATCGTGGTAGTAAGACTCATCTGGTAGACCCAAACCACCGTGATACATGTTCACTAAATAGCGCTCAGGATTACCTGGATCATTGTTCACATAGAAACCAAATAGACCGGTGACTCCACCGCGCTCTAGCTCACCCATGATTCTGGTGATGTCAGCGAAATTTGCTTTATCGATCAGTTCAAGATCGGCAGCAATTGGTGCTGCACCCAATTCGTTAGCTCTTTGCTCATCCAAGAAAGATGCATACATGTCACCAATCTGCTGGCTAACACCTGGCTGGGGGTTGGCTTGAGCTTCTTCTAGAATCTCTTTCACTGCTGCTTCAGAGTCATCGCGAAGCTTATAGAAAGAGCCGTGGACCGCTTGGTCAGCTGGGATGTCTTCATTCTTTAGCCAGTGGCCGTTAGTGTGACGGAAAAGGTCATCCTGAGGACGAACATTCTCATCGAAACCGTGCTTGTTTATTCCTTTAATATCAGTCATGCGTTCAATCTTACGACTTATAGTTATTCTCGAAAAACTTTAGAATTGCTTACGTGGAACTGCAGAAAATCATCCTTTATTACGGCTTTACCCCTATAGCCGATCCTGAGGCTATCAAGCTTTGGCAACAGCAGCTCTGCGAGCGCTTGGGGCTTAAAGGTCGTATCTTGATTTCCAAGCATGGTATCAACGGCACCTTAGGTGGCGACATGTCTAAGGTCAAAGAGTATGTGAAGCTGACCAAGCAGTATCCAGGTTTTAGAAAAATTGACTTCAAATGGTCAATGGGCACCGG
>JBEGRI010000010.1:0-16350 GCA_041180525.1 Actinomycetota bacterium
GAACCGGATGAAGCCAGCGTGGTTGAGTTGCTTGAAGCTAAAGAAATTCAGTTCCTTGACTGGAAAGCTTGGCTCAAGGTTGATGCTAAGGAACAGGCTCTAGGACAGGCTGAAGGTAGAGAGCGAGTCAAGCTGGTTGATCGCGAAGATTTCCTTGAAACGGGTCTAGGGCAGTGAACCTGAGCCCAAGAAGAGCCAAGGCAGTTCAGTTTGCCCTGATGGTTACCTTCTTTACTCAAGGTGTTGCAGCGCTATCTTGGATTCCCCGTATCCCTGAATTCATTACCAACTTGGATGTTAGCAAAGAGCTCTGGGGAACCATCATTGGTATTGGAAGTATTGGGGCGTTAGTTCCACTTGTTTTCACCAACAGGTTGATCCATAGGTTCGGAACAACGCCTATCATCAAGTTCACGGCAGTGACGATGTGTTTTCTGTTCTTGGCCTTACCGTATCCAACTCAGTGGTGGCTGTTCCTAACCACACACTTCACACTTTCAGTTGTTATCTCAACTTTCAATATCGCGCTTAACTCTCAAGCAGTTTTATTTCAAAAACGTTTAGGCAAAGTTGTTATCGGTTCATTGCATGGTGCATGGAGTATCGGTGCAGCATCTTCAGCTTTAGTAACTTCTGTGATTGCATCTTTCACGCCACTAAAAGTTCAAATGTTTGTTATCCCTGTTGTTGCTTTGGGACTATACATTTGGGTTTCTAGACAACTACTAAAAAGCAGTGAGGACACTCACGGCAAAGATAAACCTAAAGAGAAATCAGTTTCATGGCTCAAATCACCAAAGTATTTGTGGTTTCTAAGCATTGGTCTTTTTGCTGGAATGTTTCCAGAACTTATGGTGATGGATTGGTCCAGCGTTTACGGTAAAGAAGTTTTGCATCTCGATGCAGCGAAAGCTGCTTGGCCATACACAATTTGGGTTAGTGCAATGATTGTTGGAAGATTTTCGATTGGAAGATTAACTAAACTGACTAGCATTAGTCGGCTATCCCAGATCGGCGGCTTCTTTGGTGCTGCTTCAATGGCTTTGGCGATTTTTAGTTCAGCGACTTTAGCTAACAGCAATCAAGATTTAGCTCTGTTCTGTCTTTGTTTCTTCTTTGCTATTTCAGGTTTTGGAATTTCATCGATGGTGCCAAGTTTTTATAGTGCTGCCGGCAACGTGAAAGGTTTAACCACACCGGCAGCGCTATCAAGGATGGCTCTGTTTAACTCACTCGTGGTTATTTTTGCCAGAATGCTGATGGGTTCGCTAACTGAAAGATTCTCCTTACCTTTAGCCATGATCTTCCCAATAGTTATGTTTGTTGCCGCAGGGTTTATCTCGGGTGCAGTAGTTCGAAGAAATAAGGCCATAGAAAGTAATCAAGCTTTGGCCTATCCGCCTACCTCACCGATAGCCAGAATAGATGTTGCCGATTAGCGGTAGTTGACGAACTGGATGTCGATGTCTAGTTCAGTTGATTTCAGCAAAGCGATGACATCCTGGAGATCATCTCTACTCTTTGAGCTAACTCTTAGCTCATCGCCTTGAATCACAGCCTTTACCGACTTAGGACCTTGCTCTCGGATGATAGCGGAAATCTTTTTGGCCTCGGGCTGTTCAATGCCCTGTTTGAGGCTTGCCTCGATGCGGTATTCCTTGCCCGAAGGGTATGGGTTGCCGGCGTCCAAGCTTTTTAGGGAGATGTTGCGCTTGACTAGTTTTGATTGGAAGACGTCAAGAACTGCTTTGACGCGTTCCTCGCTATTGGCTTTCATCAATATCTTTTCACCAGAGAAATCAATCTCAGCCCCAACGCCTTTGAAGTCATAGCGCTGTTCAATTTCTTTTTGTGCTTGATTCAAAGCATTAGAAACTTCTTGTTTATCTACTTTGCTAACAATGTCGAAAGAGGAGTCTGCCATAGCTTAAAGTCTATTTCAGTTCTTAGCCTTAGCCGTACTAGAGCGCACTACCAATTCAATTGGCCACTCTAAAACTGACTCTCGCTCTTCATCTTCATTTTCAAGTAATTCCAGCATTACTTTCACCAAGGCTTCTGCTTGGCCCTTAACATTTTGGTCGACAGTGGTAATACCAAAAAACTCTGCAAGCTCGTGATTATCGATACCAACCACTGAAATATCTTCAGGAACTTTCAAACCCATGTCCTTGGCAGCTAGATACGCTCCAACTGCTAATTCATCTGAGGAAGCAAAGATAGCGGTTGGTGGATTTGGATCACCCAATAGTTGTTTAGCTGCAGAATATCCTTCGCTGATGGCGTACTTCTTTACTTGTTTATACCAGGCAGGGTTAACAGCTATCTTGGCTTTTTTCAGTGCCGTTTCGTAGCCTTCACGTCTTTGATCAAAGATTCGAAAAAGTTTGTCATCTGTGCTGGACTGACCTATCATTGCTATTTTGGTGTGTCCCATAGTAATTAGATGATCGGTGGCTAGCTTTCCTGCTGCTTTATCATCAATCATGATGCACCTAGCACCTTCAACGTAACCGCCGAGTGAAACTATGGGTTTATTGACACTGGTTAGTGCTTCAAGCTCGTCGCTGTTCATCCGCACCGCAATACACATCACAGCATCAACTCTTTTTCTAGGTAGTGCTTGAGTGAAAACAGATTTGCGGTGAGCATCACCTGAAGAGAGGTTATACAAAGTTACGTCGTAACCTTTTTTCACCAATTCACGATCAATTGTTTCTAGTGCGGTAGAGAAAAACCAGCGGTCAACATAAGGAACAACAACACCGATGTTTTTAGTTCTGCCGGTGACCAGTGCTCTTGCAGAATCTGAAGCAACATAACCGAGTTCTTTAGCTACGGCTAAAACTAGTTCTTTGGTTTGCGGAGCAACATAACTTCTTCCAGAGAGAGCTCTGGAAACGGTGGCTATAGAGACCCCAGCCTTATTGGCAACGTCGATAATTCCGGCCATGTAAAAACTTTCTGTAAAAAGTATGCAATAAACAGATTAGACCTCTTTTTACAGGTAAAACCGAACTAGCACTAAAGCTTGGTATTCGGTATTCTTATTCGGCACCCGTTCGGCTGAAAACAGGCGGTCGGGAGCACTGGCTAGTTACCCAAGCGGCCAAAGGGATCTGACTGTAAATCAGCCGGCTCAGCCTTCGGGGGTTCGAATCCCTCACTAGCCACAAATTCCACCAGCTAAAAACTGGTGGAATTCTTGTTTTAAGCGAACTTAACATCTAAATAACGAGATGTTTATCTGAATCATTTCTTAGCTTGAATTACTAGGCTTAAATCATGAAAAAAGGGGGAGTAATCCATCATGGCTAATAAATCATCCGGTGTCGGCACCTGCTTTGGTGTTGGCTGTTCAGTCGTAGCTTTCGGTTTCTTATCGTTGTTGTTATCGCTTCAAGGAAACAGTGGGGCTGTTCCATTCCTATTCCTAGGTTTGGTAACGGTCATTGTTTTGATAGTTCGAAGTAACAACCAGGCAGGTTCGGCTAATAAACCAGATCCCACATTTAGACCAACTGGTCCAGTAGCGGCACCTAACGGTGTCCCACAATATGCACCGCAGACTGGTATCGCTAAACAAGAGTTTGAAACAGTTATCTGTGAACACTCGTTTAGCGCCGTCCAATTAAGAGGCAAGGAAACGATTACTTGTCCTTGTGGATACGTCTTTGAAGTTGAACTGCTAAGAGAATATGCACGACTAAGAAAACAAGTTGTTTCAGCGCAGAATGATTTAGATGCAGCCTGGAGAAAATTGCAACTAGTCAAAATGCAACCTAAAGGAACTCCAGCAGTTTCTAATTACACTCCAGCAACTGCTCCTAAGCCGCTACCGAAAGTTGCTGCAAACACTGCAACACCTAAAGCAACCCCTGCACCTGTGCCCGCAGCTAGCAGACCAGCTCCGGTGCTCTCTCAATCTAAACCAGTTGAAGTGAAACCTGTTGTGAAAAGACAACGTGCAACTGTTTCAGTTCAACAGTGGTTGATCTTTGCAGCAAGCTTCTTAGTTATTGTTGCTGGAGGTATCTTCGTTTCCACCAACGTTGCCAACGGTGCTTCACCAACCTTCTATCTGTTTGCAACTATTCCGTTTGGTTTAGCAACAGGTTTCATGGCTTTCTGGGGAAGAAAGATTTCAGTTATTCTTTCAAATTTCATGGCTACCTTTGCCGCAACAATGTTGCTAGCAACTTTGGTTCCTATTTCGATTCTGTTAAATCTAGGTATCCAAGGTGGTCAATGGTTTGAGTTCCCGAGTTATGTTTGGGCAACCAACTTGCTTATCACTGCTGGTGCTTCATTCTTCCTAAGCAGATTCAAAGGTAACTTCGGTTGGAAGATTTACTCACTACTTGGCTTCGTAATCTCCATGTTGCTTTATATGTTTGGCTCAATCGGAACGTATGTTTCAGCAAACGAAGGTCAATTCGGTTGGTTCGCAGCCCTCGCTACAGCAGCAGGGGTTGTCCTGGCCTTGCTAAACAAAGCACTTAGAACCTTTACCTATGATCTCTCTAAAGTCTCTAAAGACGACTTGGAGTATGAAAAGGATCTAGTCAAGCGTGAAGACGCTGCTTTAGAGCGCTTCACTCGCCTAGCAACTCTGGTATTTGGAGTTCTTGCTATTGGCTATACCGCTTATTACTTTGTAACCAAATTTGCCCTAGTTGAACCACTCTCTTTCACTGCTTTTGCCTTGGTTTGGATAGCAGCTGGCGCAATTCAGAAGACTTGGATTGATGGCCTGGCCTCTGACGAGAAGATGCAGGAGCAAATCAACCGATGGGTCCACATCGTTGGTTTCACGGCAATTGCTTTGGCTTTGAACTCTTGGACGAGAAACATTCAGAACCTCTGGATAGGTGTTCTAAGCACATCACTTTTGGCCTTCGTTGCGGTAATACTTGGAAACAAGGTCAAGCGGGTAGCTGCCCATCCGGTGGCTATTAAATCTGCCCAGTTTGCTTTGCCACTTTCTTTTGCCGCCTGGTATCTACCTGAAGATAACAGCATGCAAGAGAAGTTACTAGCAATGGGATTGCTGCTAACTTTGTTTGCACTTTCATTGCTACTAGAAAACTTCTACAAGTTCTCAACAAGAACATCTCAGCTAGCCATCGTCTCGCATATTCTTGGTCTAGCTGTTCTAGTTGGTTCGCTGAGATCTGTTGATGGTGTTGACATTGCCTCGTTGAATTATGTCTTCGAGTCGCTTGGAATTATTTTGCTGG
The DNA here is from genome assembly GCA_041180525.1 of Actinomycetota bacterium. Lineage (GTDB taxonomy): Bacteria > Actinomycetota > Actinomycetes > Actinomycetales > Microbacteriaceae > Rhodoluna. Next base: position 5,241 of record JBEGRI010000010.1, read on the forward strand.
CAGTGATTTACTCACCTATATCTGCACTTATTGCTAAGAAGCATAAGCAGGAATATCAACCTGTCATACATTATTTGTTGCTTGGCTTAACCGGCGCACTAACAGTTGCTGCTTTAGTACCAACCAGCAACGTTGGTTCAGCAAGTAATTATCTAAACACGGTAGTACTACTACTGATTGCTGCAGTAGTTCCTGTTTTCCTTGGTGGGCTAAAAGCTTTCGCTGGAACGGTTGATTCACTGTTAATCAAATACAACTATGTATTCCAAGGCGTATTAGCACTACTACTGCTAAACATCACTAAGAGCAATACTGATCTAGCTTTCGTAGCGCTGGTGTTACTCGGCGTCTCATTGCTGAACTATGTTCTCGGATTTGTTGCTAAGAACAATGTTTCGGTACAGCTTGCTTTTGCAGTTGGTTTGCTAGGTTTAGCAGTTACCAGCTACGAACAGTTAAACCTTTGGACTGTTTCGTCACATCTAGGCTTAAGCTTGCTTGCAATCTTGGTGCTAAACGGATTACAACTGTTTATCGCCAGAAAAGCTAAAGCCAAGTATTCATCTGTTGTGTTTTTTGCAACAACCATGGTCTTTGCTGTTTACTCCCTAGGTTCCAATTGGACTAAGTGGGCAAACCTTGGCATCAGTGATTCTCCTGAGATCTGGGTCGGCCTAGCAGAATTTATTGGTGTTGCAGTTATCTCTGCAGTCATTGCTGAGCTAAAGGTCTCGGAGCGCCTGAGCATGATTCTAAGAATCAACGCTTTGGTTTACTTGGTCATCGCTCACTTCAGTTTGGCTGGAATTGGTGATGAAGCAAACTTTATCCCTAGAAAGATGATTACCAGCCTGATTTTCGCTGTAATAGCTTTCAGGCAGTTAGTGATAACCAGCAGTAAAGATAACAAGCGAAACACAATGATTTGGTTCCTGGCTAGCTATGCAGGTCCTGTGATGTTGGCGACCTTGGTAGCTAACTACTTATATCGCATCATGTCGGTTACTGACTTCCGCCTAGATGTTCTATCTGCGCCTTTAGCAATCTCGCTAGTTATCCCAACCTTCTTCAACCGAAGCATCCCTAAAGGTAAGCGAGCACTAACCGCACTAGATATCCCGGTGTTGGTTACTTTAGGTGTTCAAATCTTTTCTGGTGTTTCAGTTGGCTTCAATGAGCCTTACTATGGCCTAGTTAGATTCACTGGGGCCCTTGGCTTGATTGCTATCTTCTCTTACTGGAGATCCATGGCAGAAAAACAGGTTAGATGGGTTTATCTAGGCTTTATAACCGGTGGCATTGGCGGCCTTGGATTAGCAAGGGTATTCAACGTCATGGTATTCAGCCCTACCGCAGTTATCCCTGAGCTATACAGCGTATTACTATCTCTCAGCATCGTCGTTGGTGGATTCTTCTTGGCTAAGCGAATCACCTTGAGTGAGACTAGAAGCCAACTACTTCGAGTTGACGTACCAGTGTTGCTTCCGGTAATTTCATCGATTGGCTACGCGACGACTTTGAATTTGAGCCAGCCGATGAACCTTTTGCGTCTGGTTCTATCTCTGTTGTTGTTCAGCGCTTACGCTCATTACAAGCTAGGCAGATCTAAGACAGATATTTGGGCAGCCGCTACATACATTGGCTTACTTGGAACCATGTTGTCTCTAGTTCAACTTTTGAAACTAACAGTTCCGGGTATGAAGGATGTTCCAGAACTTTGGAGCATTGGTCTTGCAGTCGCCATTTTGCTTGGCAACATGGAAGTCAAACGTATCACTGAGTTCAAGAGCTCATTGCTTGTAGTTGGTTTACCGATGGCAGCGCTAGTGATGCCGTCAATTTTCTTTGCTTATCCATCATTCCCGTTGGAATTCAGCCAAATGCCTCAACTGGACATCATCAGAATCATTTCGGTTCTAGTCGTTGCATTATTGGCAACAGTGTTTGGTGTTCGCCAAGGTAACTTGGGTTCAACTGTCGTTGGTGGATCAGCATTAGCTCTAGTTGTTCTTCCACTAACTTGGGTTAGAGCTGGAACCCAGGATGGTGACACCACAATCTCGCTTCGTGCATTAGTAATAGCTGCGGTTCTGTTTGCAGTATTTGCGTTACTAAGGAGAGCAGATCGAGTTCCTGACAGCAGCTACATATACATCGGTATTCCAACAGCTGTTGGTTTAATTCCTTCGCTGTGGTTATCTTTGGCAGCACTGAATAATCCAAAACTAACTAATGTTGACTGGTGGAGATTTGGAATCATACTTACAGTTTCTTTAGTGTTGCTGATTGTTGGTGCATTGCGAGAACTAGGTGGAATGTTCTTCCCAGGTTTAGTTGGAGTTATTGCAGGTGTATTACCTTACGCTTTCAAACAAGTTTCAGGACAAGATTGGTTCATTTGGGTGATCCTGCTTCTAATCGCTGGAATCATGGTTTGGATTGCTGTGAGGTTAGAGCAAATGCGTAAGTTAGGTAAATCCTCTGTTAGCTGGGTAAAAGCTCTCAAATGATTAGTAGTCATTAGGGGGAAAGTAAATGCCCGGTGAGTTTCACCGGGCATTTATCTTTGAGTTCTGTTTAGAGTTTTATCCAAACTGTCTGGTCGTGTTCTAGTTCACCTTCGATGGTTAGATCATGTTGGGTGGTAACTAGGATTTCACCAGCTGGAACCACTACTGGATCGCCAGTGAAGTTTGAAAGTACGAGGATGCCATTGTTGATATAGGCAAGGGTGTTCTTGTCCATGTATTCGTGAGCCCAACGGAACTCACCGTTACCCATGTCAAAGGCTTTACGTTCTTTTAGCAGTCGCTTGTATAGCTCAAGAGTTGAACCAGCAATACCTTCTTGGTTGCTTCTGGCATAACGCTTATAAGAATCTGGCTGTGGTAACCAGGCTTTACCAGTAGTTGAGAAGCCATTAGCTTCGTTTGCTCCTGCTTCCCAAGGCAGAGGAACACGGCAACCGTCCCGACCAACTCTCTGTCCATTGGTTCTAAAGAAGGTCGGATCTTGACGGTATTTATTATCTAAGGTGGTGTGTTCCGGTAAACCTAGTTCTTCACCTTGGTAGATGTATGCACCACCAGGAAGCCCGAGCATAAATGCGGATGCTGCTCTGGCTCTTCGCTGACCTTTGGCTTCATCGGGTTGCTGGTAGTTAGGACCAACACCATCGCCTTGGCGAGGTATCTGGTCATAACCCATTCTGGTTGCGTGACGAATCACATCGTGGTTGGAAAGAACCCAGGTTGATGGTGCACCAACTTTGCCAAAAACTTCTAGAGATTCATTGACAACTTTTTCTAGTTTTTCTCTATCCCAAGGTGTTTCTAGATATCCAAAGTTAAAGGTTTGGTGATACTCGTCTGGTCTAACCCAGTTAGCCATGCGGGAGAGTGGGTGAACCCAAGCTTCAGCACACATAACTCGGTCATCATATTCATCCAAGATTTTTCTCCAGCGACGAATAATCTCATGCACTTCAGGTTGACCCCAGAAAGGGTTCTCAATCTCTAGACGCTTAATTAGTTCTGCATCAGTTTCTTGAGTCTTAACATCTTCTGGTGAATCTTGACCAGACATAGTTGAAGAGTGATGAATAACATCTGGTAAACCTGCACGCTTAATTAATCCGTGAGCTACGTCAATACGGAAACCAGCTGCACCTCGGTCTAACCAGAAGCGAAGCACGCTATCGAATTCATCTTGAACTTCAGGGTTATCCCAGTTGAAGTCTGGTTGCGATGAATCAAAGATGTGTAAATACCATTGACCTAAACTGCCATCAGCTTCAGTGATCCTTGTCCAAGCGTTTCCACCAAAAACAGATTCCCAGTTATTGGGTGGTAGCTCACCGTTTTCACCTTTGCCGTCTCTAAAGACATAGCGGTTTCGTTCAGCTGAACCTGGCGCAGCTTTCAATGCAGCTTGGAACCAAGCGTGTTGATCTGAAGAGTGGTTGGGGACTAGGTCAACGATTACTTTAAGTCCTAGTGATTTGGCTTTAGCTACCATGTCATCAAAGTCAGCCAACGTTCCAAAAAGTGGATCGATGTCTTTGTAATCTGAAACGTCGTAGCCGGCGTCTTTCTGAGGGGATTTAAAGAATGGGCTAAACCAAACTGCATCTACTCCCAGTTCTTTTAATGAATCTAATCTTGCAGTTACACCTTTTAGATCTCCCATACCATCACCGTTACCATCGGCGAATGATCTTGGATAAATCTGATAGATGACGCTTGTTCTCCACCATTCGGCATCTTTGCGCGGGGTGGTGAGTATTTCTGCGGAAGTCAAAACTTTGCTCCTATGTGAATAAATTTATGTAAACGTTTACAGAATACCGCCCATATTTGACGTTTTATGACATCTAGGGGATCAAACCTGAGGTACCTAAAAGTCAAACATTGACCAGTATTTAGGCTAGAGCCTCAGGGATGAAAGCGTTTTATCTTTACAATACTGTTATGGTGAAAGCGGTTTCACATTTGACTTTACTACCACTTTTGAGGCTTACTAATACCAGCACAATCCCGTGCTAACTCAATATCGATATGGAGAGTAAATGTTTTCAATTTCAAAGAAGGGAGCAGCGGCGCTCGCTGTCTTTACTGTCGTTGTAGGTGGAGTTGCTTTGACTCCAGCTCACGCAGATCCTAAAGTACTGACGATCTGGGCTGACGAAACTCGTGGTCCACATCTGCAGCAACTTTTTGGTTCACTAGCTGACCAGGATGAAGGTGACTTCGTTCCAGGTTATGTTATCGACGTAAAGCCACAGACTAGCTTCGATGCTCTAAAGACTGCTCTTGACAACGCAACTGCTGCGTCAGGTCCAGACATTGTTCTAGGTCCAAACGACTGGGTACCAAGTGGTGTTAAGTCAGGAAAGCTTGCAGCTTTCACATTGCCTGCAACTATTAAGGCTGACTTCACTGCAAACCAGTTGGGTGACCTTTCATACAAGGGCAAGCTATACGGTGTTCCGCTAGACGTTAACAACGTAGCTATGATCCGTAACACTGGTGTTCCAAAGCCAAACTCATTCGGCGACATGGTCGACTACTACTTCGCTAACAAAGCCGCAAACGGTTACGTTGCCGGTCTTTGTGTAATTGGTGGTGGAACATCATGGGGTGCACTTTCTGTTTGGTCTGCAATGGGAGTTCAGCCATACCGCATGAAGGCAGGTAAGGTTGACACCGCGTTGTCAAAGCCAGGAAAGCCTGCAGCTTCAGGTGACCCTGTTAGCGCTTCATTTGTTAACAACCTAAAGACCTACCTACTTGAGGCAGACGGTGCAAACTGGAGGAGCAATGGATTCTTTGCTCCATGGGACACCGACGTCGTTCACTGTGACGGTGGAGGAGACTTCAACGATGGCAAGGTTCCTTACGCAATCCTAGGTAACTGGCAGGCTGGAAACGTTGATTCATCAGTATTGTCAACAATCCAACCAGTTCCTGGTATCGCTGCAGGCACATACGGTAACGCATTCGGATCAGTATCTGGTGCATTGCTAACTTCATTCGCAGCTGGTAAGGGTAACCTTGCAGCAGCTAAGTCACTGTTGAACTACTTTGGTTCACGTACTGGCCAGCGCGACTACCAGAAGATTGAGAACCGTCCACACGCTAACGCTAAGGCAGCGAAGTTCGGATCAGTCTTCCAGAAGGGTATGGCCCGCGCAGCAGGTCTTGCTTCAATCCCACAGATTGGTAGCATCCTGAACGGTACCGGTGGAAACAGCTGGTGGGACAAGATTGGTAACTACTGGTACAGAGTTACCCAGAAGGACCCACGCGACAACCTAAACACCACCACTACGGAATTGAGCAATATGCTCAAGGCCAATATTGTGGCTGGTGCTAACTTCTAAATTTATTTAGAAGTCCCATAAGTAGCTGGTGGAGAGTTTTTACTCTCCACCAGTTCTTATGAGAAAGACCTTTAGACTTATACAAAAATAGAAAGTTTCACAAAGTCGTGCGTATCCTCAAAGGCAACATATTTGCAGTTCTAGCAAAGATTATTTTTGTCACAGTTGCCATGTCGGTTCTCGGTTACGCGATGATTACTTCCTATGGAACCGGTGACACACCATTCTCTATCTTCTTTGGTGTTTGCATTCTTCTTTTAGCTTTCACATACTTCACAAACATCTCAGTACCACTGAAGTTCTTCGCACCGGGACTTATGTTCTTGGCTGCCTTCGTAATTGTTCCTGTTGTCTTTACTCTGTCAATGTCCGGCTTCAAGTATCAGACCGGAAATATGATTTCCAAAGAGGATGCAGTAAAGACCATCGTCGATCAGGGAACTGAGCCTGATGCAGAAGGAACAGCCTTTGACGTTGTCGTTGGCTATGCCGGTAAAAACAAAAACAACACAGCACTGCTTAGCACCAAAGAAGTTGAAGGTTCAATCGACCCAAATCAAGAACTGATTGCATTTGATGCCATGGTCGGATACTACGGTGGAGACGTAAATAACATTGCCATACTGGCTACCGACAGCTATGAGCAGATACCATACGCCTTTTTTATTGCAACTCAAACACAATTTATCCCGATCACAAAAGGTCAAGTAACTACCGATGACTGGGGTATTGCTCAAACGGCACCAAACTTCAAAACTTTTACCAATGCACAACTAAACGATGTCGCAGATAAATTGCTTGGATTGAGGTTCCAATACGAGCAGAACATTTTTATCAAACTTGATTTGATGCCAATCGATGGGTTGACTCAAGCTTCATTGAATACATTGGTTGCGAATTACGATTATTACTTGGCTACAAAAGATAAGTATGTCAAGTTGGATTCGAAGACAGTTGAGAGCAACCCTCAAGGTTATGGTTACAAAGCCCCAGGCTTTACCGCCTATACTGATGCAGAATTGGGCAAGTATTCAGAAAAACTCGGTTCTTTTAGATTCAAATACAAGGACCCATACTTCCTTCGTCTGGAAGGGCTGCCGACAGGTGGGGTTGGATTTGCGACTGTAAACGTACAAAACCTGACCTATGACAAGAAGTCAGATACAGTTTCCAGTTACCTTACCAAGGCCACCTATAAGGATGATGGCCGCGGTAACTTTAGAAACACCAAGGACAAGGCTGACTACCTGGATCCAGGTTGGCGTCAAGGCATCTGGTTTGAAAACTTCACCAATCTATTCACAGAGCCAAAGATTCGCGAACCACTTATCGCAGTATTTATCTGGACAATCGCTTTCGCCAGCTTGACTGTGATTACCCAGTTCTCCTTTGGCCTTTTGATCGCTATGGCTTTAGACAAGAAGATTCGTGGTCGAGGCGTTTATCGATCAATTATGGTTTTGCCATATGCCATGCCTTCGATTATGTCCATTTTGATTTGGGCAGGTATGTTCAATGATGACGGTGCCATCAACGGTTTATTCAACCTGAATATTCAGTGGCTGCATGACCCCTGGCTCGCTAAATTTGTGGTGCTACTGGTAAACCTTTGGCTTGGTTTCCCCTATTTCTACCTCATTTCTTCAGGTTCGCTACAGGCAATCCCTAAGGAATTGGCAGAGTCTGCTTCGATTGATGGGGCTACCTCAAGACAGATTTTCAGGCTGATAACCCTGCCGTTGTTGCTGAGAATGTTGACGCCTCTTTTGATTGCTTCATTTGCCTTCAACTTCAATAACTTCAACATTATTTATCTGCTAACTGGTGGTGGTCCAGAATTCTCGTTTGGCTCGCTTGCAGGTGCGACAGATATCTTGATCAGCTACACTTACAAGTTAGCCTTCGGTCAAACTGTTCAGGATTACGGTTTAGCTAGTGCTATCTCCGTTGTTATCTTCATCATCGTTGCTTCTATTTCGATGTATGGAATCAAAAAATCTAAGGTATTGGATGACTTCGCATGATTAAGTTCTTTAGTTGGTTACGACACAATTCCTGGCGTCACTTTATTGGCGTTTTCTTCTGCCTTTTCGCAGCCTTCCCTCTATACCTGGTGGTCTTGTCTTCATTCAGCGATGATCAGAGCCTAAGGTCCATGAATTTCTTGCCTAATTCATTCGTCTTTGATAACTACAAGATTCTTTTCACGGACCCAGATGTTCCATTCCTAACTTGGATGAAAAACTCAGCAATCGTTGCTTCGCTGGTTTCAGTTTTCTCTGTTGCAATTGGTGCTGCTTCCGCCTTTGCTTTTAGTCGTTTGAGATTCAAGGGTAAGCGAGCAGGTTTGCAAGCGCTATTGCTAATCCAGATGTTCCCGTCAGTATTAGCTTTGAGCGCTATTTATGTGATCATGGAACGCGTATTTGTTTTTGCACCTCAGTTTGGTTTAGGTACCTTCGGTGGCTTGGTATTGGTTTACCTAGGTGGCTCAATGGGTGTTAACATCTGGCTGATGAAAGGTTTCGTCGACTCGATTCCACTGGAGCTTGACGAAGCAGCCAAAGTTGATGGAGCAACCGCCATGCAGACGTACTGGCAGATCTTCCTGCCTCTGGCTTCGCCAATCTTGGCTGTAGTTACTCTGCTCTCATTCATCGGTTTGTTCAACGAGTTCATTATGGCTCGCTTGTTCTTGCCTGAGAAAGAGTCCAGAACTGTTGCCGTTGGTTTGCAAAGCTTCATCGGTGGTCAGTACTCAAAGAACTGGGGGCCGTTCGCTGCCGGATCCTTATTAGCTTCGATTCCAATCATCATCGTTTTCATGGCCCTGCAGCGTTACATTATCGGTGGTCTAACCGCCGGTTCAGTAAAGGGCTAAGCACTTTCGATGAATAGCAAACTGGAGTCAATCCCGCTTGCCCTTTGGCCACACCATGATGGTTCAGCGCTTTATGTTGCCAACCAAAGCCCAAAGTTGCTAGACAAAGTAAAGCTCAAAATTCGAATTCATAAGGAGTTTGGCAACGTAAAGAATGTTCAGGTTCGCTTCAGCGAATCAGGTGAGGCGTTCCCAACCAAGCCTGCAAGGCTAGTTTCTTCAGACGGTTATTGGTCCTGGTATGAAGCCACGATAGTCATGCATAACCCATACATGAACTATCGCTGGTTTCTTGAATTCCATGATGGGTCGAGCTTTTGGTTGAACGCTAGGGGGCTTACTGTTTTAGAGCAACCCGATATCGAAGATTTCAGAATAAATACCTTTAGCTCAGCACCTAGCTGGGGCAAGAGTGCTGTGATGTATCAAATATTTCCAGACCGTTTTGCCCGCTCTAAACATGCAGATAAGCACCCAACACCAGACTGGGCTCTGCCTAGAAAGTGGTCAGACAAAGTTATTGCGTCCGGTCCAGGAACTAGCGAGCAGTTCTTTGGCGGAGATCTTCATGGAGTTATCGAACACTTAGATCATCTGAAGGAACTGGGAGTTAGTTTGATTTATCTCACACCAGTTTTTCCTGGAAGATCTAACCATCGCTACGATGCAGGTAGCTTTTCAGAAGTTGATCCTTTGCTTGGTGGAGATAAAGCGCTTATTGAACTGGTGAATGCTGCTCACAAAAAAGGTTTCAAGATTATTGGTGACCTCACCAGCAATCACTCTGGTTCTTCACATGAGTGGTTTAAAGCTGCCTATAAAAAGCCAGGCGCTAAGGAAACTGAGTTTTATTATTTCAGCAATAAAAACAGAGATTATGACTCTTGGTTTGGGGTTCCATCACTACCTAAATTCAATTGGAACTCTAAAGAGCTTCGAAAGAGATTTATAACTGGCAGCAAATCAATTGTTGCTAAATGGATCAAGTCCCCATACAACATGGATGGCTGGCGCATCGATGTCGCAAACATGACTGGACGTATTCGTGAAGAGGACATGTATTTAGAAATCTCTAAACTTATCCGCGAAACAGTGCACTCGATAAACTCAAACACAATCATTCTTGGTGAATACACCGGTGATGCTGCATATCAAATGCAAGGCGAGGGTTGGCATGGCGCTATGACCTATTACAACTTCACTAAACCTGTTTGGCGTTGGTTCTATAACCCAAAGGTTAAAGGAACTGCCGGTTTCTTAGGTATCGGTAGAACAAAGATCAGCGGTAAAGAAATGGTCAAACAGCATCTAGATTATGCAGCTGGTTTCCCTTGGCATGTGAGGTTGCACAACATGAACCCTCTAGATACGCACGACATTCCTCGATTCAAGAGCTTCACGATTCCAGGTGCTCAGCGCGTTGCTGCTGGCATGCAGTTCACCTTTCCAGGAATGCCGGTGATCTGGGCTGGTGATGAGTTCGGGTTAGATGGTTCTAACGGCGAGGAATCGAGAACTCCTATACCTTGGAACAACGAAAGACCCAACGATCAGTCCATGCTTGTGCATTACAAGGCTTTCGCAAAGATTCGCAAAGAAAATAGCGCATTACATGACGGCTCAATGCGCTTCGTTTATGTTTCCGACGAACTTATTGCATATGTCAGAGAGAACAAGAAGCAAGCTATTTTGGTTGTCGCCAGCAGGGGGACAGATGAGAATGCCAGCATTCCGGTTACCGCTGTCCCAGGCATTAGGACAGCAAAGAACCTCTATGGTGGAGCCAAACTGGTCAAATCTGGCAAGAACATTGTTTTGCCAAATGAACCTTTAAGTATCAACATCTGGAAAATTCCTGCCGCCAGTTATGACGGCGGGGATGTAATACCAGTGCTGGTTAGCTAAGGTTTGCCCTCAAATCGCCTTGGTGGTAATCTTCATAAGTACCTCGGCGCGTCTAACGAGGCTACGCCCCGATAGCTCAGTGGTAGAGCACTTCCATGGTAAGGAAGGGGTCGACAGTTCAATCCTGTCTCGGGGCTCCGCGGCGGGGTAGCTCAGGTGGTTAGAGCACACGGCTCATAATCGTGGTGTCGCGGGTTCAAGTCCCGCCCCCGCTACCAATGAAAACCTGCGAAACTGGAAGCCATGGTAAACCCAAACGTTGAAGGCAAAATCTATCCAGAGACCGATAGCTATCTGGTCGGTCGGGAGAAGATACGCGAATTTGCTAAAGCTGTTTTCTCAGTTGATCCTGTGAACCACGATATTAGTGCTGCTCAGGCTAGAGGCTATTCAGACCTTATTGCCCCGCCAACCTTCGCTGTAGTTATACAAGAACGGTCACT
>JBEGRI010000011.1:0-16371 GCA_041180525.1 Actinomycetota bacterium
TTCAATGACTCAAACTTTAGATCTTCAACCATGGAAGCGAGCAACAGCTGCTCGTCGATTCGAGATTGCCATGGCAGCCCTGGTTCCTTTCCCACTGGTTATGTTGCTGGCTTATCTAAGTGGCCTTGACCTAACGATGAGTTTTATCACAATCTTTTTTCCAGTCCAGATACTTTTCGCGTCAGTCGTTGGTTTTAGAGCTTATGGAAAAAGGGGGATTGGCGACTCAGTCCTGGTCGTGCTAAGTGTCTTCTTCTCAGTATTTGTTCTGGTCTTGCTAACCAGCGTTTTATGGTCAGTTGTCTCCGAAGGGGCGAAAGCTATTTCCTGGCAGTTCATCGCTCAAAACAACACTTATGTTTCGCCGACCACCTCGCTTGACTACGGTGGTGTTGGTCACGCCATTTTGGGAACCTTGTTGGTCGTTACCTTGACCACTCTGGCTGCCGTCCCACTGGGTATAGCCATGGCGGTTTACCTAACTCAAAGCCAATCGAAGATACGTGGACTAGTTAGAACCTTTACGCAAGCTCTCTCCGGTCTGCCATCGGTGGTTTCTGGTCTATTTATTCTTTCAATTATTGAGGCGACACAGATGGGCAGATCTGGTTTCACTGGTTCGCTTGCACTATTTCCCTTAATGTTGCCAACAGTTGCACGTGTCGCCGAAGAATCTTTACGGTTAGTTCCAGTTGATTTGCGATACGCAGCTCTTGCTTTAGGTGCGCCTAACTACAAGGCCTTTTTTCAAGTAATCCTTCCCGCAGCTAAATCTGGTTTGCTAACAGCATTACTTTTGGGCCTAGCTCGTGTCGTTGGTGAAACTGCGCCTTTGTTGTTGACAGTTAATCCAGCCAGCGGAACAAATTTGAATCCGTTCTTCGGTGGAATTCGAACCTTACCGACATACATTTATGACTATTTAGCTTCCTCCTATTCAACAGCCCAATCCAGAGCATGGGGAGCCGCCCTAGTGCTGTTGATTTTGGTTGGAATTTTGTTCGGGACTGCCAGAATCCTTGGCAGATCAAAAAGAAAGAAACGCAAATGAACACAGCAACGCTATTCTCTAAAGACATCAGTGTCTGGTTTGGTGAGAGACAGGTTCTAGACAAAGTGAACCTAGTCTTCCCGCAAAATCAGGTGACCGCTTTGATTGGGCCAAGTGGATGTGGTAAGTCAACCTTTCTTCGTACCCTGAACAGGATGCATGAGTTAATTCCAGGTGCTGGACTTTCAGGGGAGGTTTACCTAGACGGTGTCGACATTTATTCCGAAGAGGTAAATGCAGTTGAGGTTAGAGTCAAAGTTGGAATGGTGTTTCAAAAACCCAATCCTTTTCCTACCATGTCAATCAAGGACAACATTCTCAGTGGTTTCAGATTGTCCGGTAGAAAGATTACCAACGCAGAGGAAATCGTTGAAACATCTTTGAGAAGAGCCTCAATCTGGAACGAAGTTAAGGATCGTCTATCTGATCAAGCTATTTCACTTTCAGGTGGACAGCAGCAGAGACTATGCATTGCTAGATCTTTGGCTATGAATCCAGAAGTTCTTTTAATGGATGAACCTTGTTCAGCTCTCGACCCTGGCTCAACTAGAAGGATTGAAGAAACCATCATGGAACTCAGCCAAAGCATGGCCATTGTTATTGTCACCCACAACATGCAACAAGCTCAACGTGTTTCCGACCAAACTGCCTTCTTCTTAGCCGATGAAAACACTCCGGGTGGGGTAGTTGAATTCGGCTCTACAGAGCAGATTTTCAATGGTCCTATCGACCAAAGAACCAATGACTACGTCAACGGGCATTTCGGTTAACACCAACTGTTTACCTAACATTTCCCCGAGATTTATCCAAAGTAGACCATCTGTTTTAGCAAAAACCGAATACTAATCCCGTCGAATAAATCGATAAGACTAATAAGGAGAAAAATGCGTAACAAGCTAACCAGCCTGCTAGCAGCGACCGCTGTTGTTGCCGGGCTAATTGCTTCAACCCCAGCTCAGGCTGCTGGTGTTTCACTAGCCGGTAAGGGATCATCTTTTGCTAACGGCATGATGCAGGCATGCGCTGCTGCATACACAACTAACAGCGTTACTTACACTTCAACTGGTTCAGGTACCGGTAGAACTGAATTCGCAGCTGGAAACGTTCAGTGGGCTGCTTCTGATGCTGCCTACACTTCAGGTTTTCCAAGCTTTAGCTACACCACAGTTCCACTTTTCGGTGGCCCAGTTGCTTTTGCTTATTCAGCAGTTGGTGTCGGTGATGGACTAAACCTTACTCCAGCTATTGTTTCTGGAATCCTCAAGGGAACCATCACTCGCTGGGATGACGCCGCAATCAAAGCGCTGAACACCAGAATCAAACTCCCAAAGAAGGCAATCAAGGTTGCATACCGTGCTTCAGGTTCAGGAACGAACTAACCAACTACCTAAGCCAGACTGTTGGTGGTTGGACCGCTAAGAGCAGCGATCTAGTCTCCGCTGCTGGTGGTTCAGGTTCATTTGTTACAGGTGCAACATCTTTCAGCAACTCACAGCTTCTAGCTGCATACATCGAAGACAACTCAAATGCTTTTGGTTACTTCGATCTATCAGATGCGATTACTGCTGACGTAGGTATAGCCAAGTTGCAAAACGCTGCTGGTGCTTTCGTAGCTCCAACCGCTTCAGCTGCAGGTAAGTTCCTAAACGCTCAGACTCCAGTAACAAACGGAACTGATGCAACTAACGGTACTTTGAGCATCGACTTCACCAAGAACGTTCCAGGTGCCTACCAGCTGTCCATCGTTACTTATGGTCTAGCACCACGTAACGCAAACTACCCAGCCAAGAGCACAGACGCTACCAAGCTAGCTGTTCAAGACTGGTTCAACTACGTAGTCAAGACCTGCGTGCCTGCAAGAGCAGGAACACTAGGTTACGTCCCTCTAGGTGGCGCACTAAAGACATCAGTGCTAAACCAGATTAAGGCAATTGGCTAGTATTAACTAAATGCTCGAAGTGGTGTGAGTTTTGCTCACACCACTTTTGGCACGTTGAGAGGAATCGATGAGAACAGGTAGATTGGCAGGTTCGGCTGCAATCTTGTTAGCTGGTTCGCTGGCACTAACGGCTTGTGATCCTCCTATGCCGCCTGAAGTTGCTGCAGCACTGGCCGAACAAACTTATACCTGCCTAGAAGGCGATTCTTCGGTAAGCGCTCCTGCCGGGATGCAGGACTTACTTTACGGTTGGGCAGATTCGCTAAGTTACGCCTGTGTTGACCCAGAACCTACTATGGCAATTTCTTTCGGCGATGAAACCAAACAACCAGACTTGGAAATATCAGATTACCCAGCTGTATGTGCCAACCCTCTCACCGTTCCTTTCGCAGTAGATGCCGCGGTTTTGATTTATCAGGAAGCTGAGGTTGGTGCTCTAAGTATCTCGCCGAAGACTTTGGCGGCAGTTTTAAGCGGAAAGATTACTAACTGGAAGCAGCTTGCCGAAGACAACCCAGGCTATGAAATGCCAGACTTCCCACTAACTGTTTATCAAGAAGTAGACAGTGTTGCACTCAAAGCTATCGAAAGTTATTTAAAGCTAACCGGTAATGATGTAACCGGGCAAACCTTGCTTACCGCAGTAGATAAACCGTTGCAGGATAACTATGCGGTCCTTGCCGAAGGTCAAGTTGCTATCGTCCCAAATAGCTACGCGGTAGCTCTAGGGCTTTATCCTGCCAGCATATTCGAGGGTCTGGATGAAGAAGGTAATCCAGTTCTTGCAAACCCTGACGTTGCCGGAATTCTCTCTGGCAGCACTCAGTGGATGATTGGTAGCAGCGAAGCAGGAATAAGTGTTTCACTCGATCCTAAAAAAGCGCCCGTAGCTCCTGAAGGTTCTGATACTGCTCCAACTCCATACCAGGCTATCTATCCTGTGAATCTATCTATTTGTGATTCAAATAGAAATCTTTCGAGGGCTGCAGCCAGATTCTTACTTCGTCTCGACTCTCAAGGAGCACTTGGTATTTCCAACTACACCCCGCTACCAGAGACAGTTCGAATTAGTTCTCTTCTGGAAGTTTCTAAAGGGCTACCAACTCCAACTCCCACAAGCACTCAGTAGCAGACTATTCTTGAGGTTATGGAACCCAAGAAATTTGGCTTAGGTAATCTCGTTATTGCGCTCTATGCAGTTTTTGCCCTATCAGCAACAGTTCGAGGTACCTATCAGATTTATCGTAAATTCCAAGACGCGCCCTTGGCATATTCGCTGAGTTTACTCGCCGGGATAGTTTATGTTGTGGCTACGATTGCTTTGCTCAAGCGCAACTTTCGGTTAGCCAAGGCGACAATGTGGTTTGAACTCGTTGGTGTTATTACTATTGGATTTCTCTCAATACTTATTCCAGCGATTTTTGCTCACCCGACTGTCTGGTCATTCTTTGGAATGGGCTATGGGTTCATTCCTTTAGCACTACCTATTTTCGGTTTAATTTGGCTAAGGAAATCTGGCAAGTGATTACTCTAGAGTTGCTTCAAGATTTAGAGCTGGAACTGACTCCAACTGTAGTTACTATAGGAAAATTCGATGGAGTTCATCTCGGTCACCAACAACTAATCAGCGAAACGATTAACTTGGCCGAAGAACATATGCTGGTACCGGCTTTGATAAGTTTTGATCGTCACCCAGCCAGCACCTTGCAGCAAGAAGTTCCCTTACCCCTTATCGGCCCAGGTCAGAAAAAAGAGCTACTTGATCAGTTTGGAATAGAACTTTTTCTAAAACTTCCTTTTGATGAGAATTTGGCAACCTGTTCAGCTGAAGAATTCGTTCGTCAATACCTAGTTGAAGGTTTAAAGGCAAAAGCTGTAGTGGTCGGCGAAGAGTTTAGATTTGGGGCTGGAGCTCAAGGAGATGTTGCTTTGCTGAAAGAGCTTGGTGAGCACTATGGGTTTATGGTGAGAGTAATTCCTGCTCTTGAGGTAAACGGTCGTAAGGTTTCCACCAGCTGGATTAGGGAGCTTCTCTTATCAGGCGAGGTTGTTGCTGCCTCCAAACTCCTTGGCAGATACCACTGCACAACCGGAATGGTTGAGCATGGCCTCAAAATAGGTAGACAGATAGGTTTTCCAACGGCAAACATGGCTAGGGATGCGGAAGGTTTCCTGCCTAGGGATGCTGTTTATGCTGGCTGGTTACATGTAGATGGGGAACGTTACATGACTGCTTTATCTGTGGGGATAAACGAAACCTTCACTGCCGTGCCCAGGCTCTTAGAAGCACATATCTTAGATGTCACTGGCATAGATCTATATGACAAGGTGATTACTTGCGAATATGTTGAGTTCATTCGGCCGGCAGCCAAGTTCAATGGGGTAGAGGACTTAGTGGCTGAAATTAATCGAGATTTAGTAAAGATACGAGAAATCCTGGGCTAGCCAAAGCTAGTTAATCTACGCTAGTATTACAAGGTTGCCGTGTATCGGCCGCGGATCCAAGAGCTCTAAACAAAAGGTTTATTGCGCCGCGCAGCGAGCCTCGAAAGGAAATCAAATGGCACTGGACGCTAAAAAGAAAACAGAGATTATCAATCAATTCGCAACGCACCCAGGTGACACTGGTTCTCCAGAGGTTCAGGTTGCCGTTCTAACCGAGCGCATCAAAGACCTAACTGAACACCTAAAAGATCACAAGCACGATCACCACTCACGTCGTGGTTTGCTTCTTCTGGTTGGTCAACGTCGTCGTCTTCTTGGATACCTGCAGAACATCGACATCGATCGCTACCGTAATTTGATTGAGAAGCTAGGTCTTCGTCGATAAAGCACACTTTGAGATTGACCGCCCTAATTTAGGGCGGTTTTTCTTTATACAGGCTAATATTTAGGAGAGCTTTCTTTAAGGGGAAATAATGGATTTTGTTGGAGCGATCAAAGCTGGTTTTAAGAACTACGCAACTTTTACAGGAGTTGCATCACGCTCTGAATATTGGTACTGGGTACTTTTTACCTTTACGGTGAACCTAGTAACTTCGATGTTTGACGTTGTAGTTTTCAAAACAGCTGATCCCAATTCGACTGGAATAGGTTTGCTGCAACCATTGTGGACTTTAGCCATTTTTATTCCTTCTTTGAGCATTCAGGTTCGTAGATTAAGAGATTCGGGACACAGTTGGAAGTGGTTGCTGACACCATACATCGGTGGCCTGATATTTATTGTGGGAAGCATCATGGTGGTGGTTGCTCTCTTCTCGAGCTCTGCAGGGGTGAACTTATTGTCCGATAACTATGACCCAAGCTATATCTCAGATCAACTTTTTAGCGAACTTGCCAGTAATGCGGTTTTCTTAAGCTCACTTGTATTGATTTTGGTTGGTGGGTTGGTGTTTTTGGTCTTTGAACTCATTATTTTGGTTTACACCATTGAGCGAACAAAGACTTTTGAGCAAGGTAACAAGTATGTCGCTGCCAGTAACCCGATTAACCCCGTAAACCCTGTAAACTAGGGGATTTTTGGTTCTAGGCGTTTCAAAGCCCGACTGCTAGTCTTAATAAGAGCCATACGGCAGGTTTTGCTGGTCATCGGTGGTGGATCTTGGGGCTTGTTACCCAAGTTTTATTACTGCTGGCCAGGGCATCCCTCAAACAAATATGGGCTTTATTCTGCTGTGCTCAAGTGAAATTCTCAAGAGTTGAGAAATCACTTTAAGAAGAATAAAAGAGGAGGGACCATGGAAGGTCCAGAAATTAAAGCAACAGAAGTCACCATTGATAACGGCAAGTTCGGTAAGCGAGTAATTCGTTTCGAAACCGGTTTGCTAGCTCAACAGGCGCAAGGTGCAGCTGCTGTTTACATAGACGAAGAGACAATGCTCTTTTCAGCAACAACCGCAAGTAAAACACCTAAGGATCAGTTTGACTTTTTCCCTTTGACAATTGACGTCGAAGAGAAAATGTATGCAGCTGGAAAGATCCCTGGTGGTTTCTTTAGAAGAGAAGGTAGACCTTCAACTGAATCAATCTTGGCCTGTCGTCTAATCGACCGTCCACTACGTCCATCTTTCCCAGATGGGCTCCGTAACGAAATCCAAATCGTTGTTACTGTTTTCGCCATCCACCCAGATGAGCTTTACGACGTAGTTGCCATAAATGCAGCTTCAATGTCCACTCAGTTAGCCGGACTACCTTTCTCCGGCCCTATTGGCGGTGTTCGTGTTGCACTAATCGACGGTCAATGGGTTGCTTTCCCTAAGCACTCCCAGCTTGAAAAAGCTGTGTTTGACATGGTGGTTGCCGGTCGTATCGTGAATGAGAATGGCAAGGAAGATGTTGCCATCATGATGGTTGAAGCAGAGGCTACTGAAACTGCTTGGAACCTAATCAAAAACGAAGGCGTAACCGCTCCTAGCGAAGAGATTGTTGCTCAAGGCCTTGAAGCTGCCAAGCCATTCATCGCGCAGTTGGTTAAGGCTCAGCAAGAGCTTGCTGATCAGGCAGCTAAGGAAACTGCAGAGTATCCTCTGTTTGCTCCATACACCGACGAGGTTTATGAAGAAGTTGCCAAGTTAGCTGAAGCTGAACTTTCACGTATCTACCAGATTGCAGACAAGACCGAGCGTCAGACTGCTGATGATGAACTGAAGGCTTCGGTTAAGGAAAAACTTGCCGAGACTCTAAGCGAAGAGCAGCAGAACCAGATTTCTGCCGCATACAAGTCTGTAACCAAGAAGATTGTTAGAACCAGAGTGCTCAAAGAGGGTATTCGAATTGACGGTCGTGGAAAGAAGAACATTCGTAAGATCACTTGCGATGTTGCGGTAATTCCTAGAGTCCACGGATCTGCATTATTCCAGAGAGGTGAAACTCAGATTCTGGGTATCACTACCTTGAACATGCTGAAGATGGAACAGCAGATAGATTCCCTGTCACCAGTAACCACCAAGCGTTACATGCACAATTACAACTTCCCACCTTATTCAACTGGTGAAGTTGGTCGCGTTGGAACGCCTAAGCGTCGTGAGATAGGTCACGGAGCTCTTGCTGAAAGAGCTTTAGTTCCAGTACTGCCAACCAGGGAAGAGTTCCCTTACGCCATTCGTCAGGTCTCTGAAGCGCTTGGTTCTAACGGTTCAACTTCAATGGGATCGGTTTGTGCATCTACCTTGTCACTGCTGAATGCCGGAGTCCCACTTCGTGCACCAGTAGCTGGAATTGCAATGGGTCTTATCTCAGACACCGTTGACGGTAAGACTGAATATGCGGCACTAACTGACATCTTGGGAGCGGAAGACGCTCTTGGAGATATGGACTTCAAGGTTGCCGGAACCAGCGAGTTTGTAACCGCTATTCAGCTGGACACCAAGCTTGATGGTATTCCATCAGAGGTTCTAGCTGGGGCATTATCTCAAGCTAAGGAAGCTCGTCTAGAGATTCTAGGTCTGATGAACCGTCTAATCAGTGAACCTGATGAGATGTCACCTAATGCACCGAGAATCATCGCAGTTAAGATTCCGGTTGACAAGATCGGTGAGGTTATTGGCCCCAAGGGTAAAATGATCAACCAGATTCAGGAAGATACTGGAGCTGAAATCTCAATTGAAGATGATGGAACAGTATATATCGGTGCTACCGATGGTCCAGCGGCAGAAGCAGCTAAGGCTATGGTTAACGCCATCGCCAACCCACACATTCCTGAAATCGGTGAAAGATTCCTAGGAACTGTTGTCAAGCTAGCAACCTTTGGCGCTTTCGTTTCACTACTTCCAGGTAAGGATGGATTGCTTCACGTCTCTGAACTTCGCAAGCTAACTGGTAAGCGAGTTGAGAATGTTGAAGATGTTCTATCTGTTGGACAGAAAATCATGGTTGAGCTAGTCAAGATTGATGACCGCGGCAAGCTTTCGCTTGCACCTGTCGTTGAAGGCGAAGCTAAACCAGAGGAATCTGACGAAGCAGAGTAATGAGTTCTGTTCAATTCAAACTTGAACAACCCGAACTTGAGTTCACCGCATCGGGAGGCAGTACGGTACGCCGCACTGTTCTTCCATGCGGTGTTCGCGTTTTGACTGAGGTTATGCCTAGTGCTCAATCTGCTTCAGTTTCATTTTCTGTTGCAGTTGGTTCCAGAGATGAAACAAATGGACATTACGGTTCCACTCATTTCTTGGAGCATTTACTTTTCAAGGGAACTAAAACTAGGACAGCACTAGACATTGCGGTTGCTTTTGATTCGATTGGTGGTTCTTCCAACGCGCTTACTGGTAAAGAACACACCAGTTATTATGCTCGTGTTCAAGATAAAGCTATTCCAGTAGCCGTTGAAGTCATTGCGGACATGTTAACCTCATCGGTTATCGACCCAGTGGAATTTGAGAATGAGCGAACAGTAATTCTTGAAGAGCTGGCGATGAATGATGATGACCCTCAGGATGTCGCGCATGAAGAGTTCTTTCAAGCTGTCCTAGGAGATCATCCGCTAGGTCGGCCAATCGGTGGAACACAGGAAACTATCAATGCCGTTGATCGTGAGGCCGTTTGGAATCACTACCAAGCCAATTACAGAGCACAAGATCTAGTCATCACCGCAGCTGGCGGTTTGGATCATGACGAACTTATTTCTCTAGTTAACGCAAACCTGGATCTAGCCGGTTGGGATTTAACTAAAACCAATCAGCCGAGAGCTTGGCGCAATAAGAATCTCAATCCAGATTTAGCCAAACCTACGGTGAAAGTTATCAACCGTCCAATCGCCCAAGCCAATATCTTGTTTGGTAACCCTGGGGTTGTTTCTTCCGATGAGCGCAGGTATGCCATGGCGATTTTGAACACGGTTCTTGGTGGGGGGATGTCTTCAAGATTGTTCCAAGAGATTAGGGAGAAGAGGGGCTTGGCATACTCGGTCTACTCATTCAACCAGGGCTATAGTGATGGATCTGCTTTTGGGCTGTATGCGGGTTGCTCCCCAGCTAAGGCTAAAGAAGTAACCGCTCTGATGCTTGCAGAACTTGAGAAAGTGGCCAGTGAAGGTATCACTCAAGAGGAGCTAGAGCTGGCTAAAGGAAACATCTCAGGTAGCCTTGCTTTGAAATTCGAGGGAACTCAAGCCAGGATGGCGAGACTATCCTCGGCTGAACTAACCGATGGTGAATTTATCGATTTGGATGAATCTCTGTCACGATTTGCAGCCGTGGATTTGCTTCAAGTTCAACAGCTTGCCCAAACTATGTTTAATTCCAAGCGAAGTTTTGTTGCGGTAGGGGATTTAAGCCAAGACATCTTTGATGAGTTTATTTAGGAGTAAGTTTTCTTTATGGCTATAAAGGTAAGCGTTGTTGGTGCAACTGGACGTATGGGCAAGTTAGCCATTGATATCATCAATGGAGCTCCTGATCTGCAATTGCACTCTACTCTTGACTCTAACTCTGAACTTAGCGAATGCATTGGGGCAGATCTGATTTTCGAGGCCACTCGGTTGGATGTGAGCAAAACCGTAGTGGCTTTCGCCTTGCAACACAAAATCAATATTTTGGTTGCAACCAGTGGCTGGCAGAAAAGTGACCTTGAAGTTCTGGCAGCCAAAGCAACAGAATCTGCCGTAGTTGTGATACCTAATTTCAGTATTGGATCAGTTTTAGGTTCAAGGTTTGCCGCTGAAGCGGCTAAGTATTTTCAATCAATTGAGATCATTGAAACTCACCATGCGGGCAAGAAGGATTCACCTTCTGGAACTGCTATCAGAACTGCAGAAATGATTTCATCAAGCCGAGAAGAAGTTGGCCAGGTCACACCACTGATTCAAGGGCTTGGTCAAGAAGCCAGAGGTGAGGTAATTGCTGGCGTTCCTATTCATAGCTTGAGACTCGATGGAGTTTCAGCAAAACAAGAAGTTATTTTAGGTGGCAATCAAGAAACTCTAACCATCAGTCATCAGGTTTCAGCAATTACTGCTTATTCAATGGGAATTCTGCATTCACTTCGTTTTGCGGCAAGCCAAAAAGGTTTAGTGATTGGTTTAGAGAAAGTTCTAGGAATCTAGTGTGACTGGAGCAAAATTAGGCGCAGTAGTCATGACCTCCTTGGTGCTGATGTATTTAGTTTTGCTGGGTCAGCAGGGTTACTTATTCCTAATCCAGCCAAATCTCGTTGCCAAAGTTATGGGTGCTTGTATTTTGATACTTCCTTTGTTTGGGTTTTGGGGAATCTGGCGCGAACTGAAGTTTGGTTTACAGATAGAGAAGCTGGGTAAGCAGCTGGAGAGTGAGGATGCTTGGCCACGGTTTCGTTTTAGTTTGCTGCCCTCAGGTAGAGCAAACAAAACTGAGGCGCTCACCGAATTCCAAGAATACAAAGATAAGGCCGAAGCAGATCCAGAGAATTGGCGCAGTTGGTTCAATCTAGGACTTATTTATGATGCCTGCGGTAACCGCAAACTCGCCAGAGCGGCCATGCGTAAGGCTATAACGCTCAAGAAAAGGTAGGCTTTTGCTCGTGTCTGAGATTATTTTTCGTAGTGATGTAACAGTTGAGCTGGTTCGAGCTTCAGCCAGCGACAGCGATGTTTTATTTGCCGCTAGGGTTTCCACCCAAGGAGAGCAAACTTTAGAAGCCGCTGCGGCTAATGTTGATGCCGCTGAAGATGAGAAGAAGAGCAAAGGCCTAATCAATTATTTGATGCGTGATCGTCACGGTTCGCCATTCGAACATAATTCGATGACCTTCTACGTTCAAGCACCTATCTTCGTTTTTAGAGAGTTTATGCGACACCGCATCGCTTCCTATAACGAAGAGTCGGGAAGATATCGTGAACTGAACCCAGTGTTTTATGTCCCAGCTCCAGAGCGAAACCTTATTCAGGTCGGTAAAACTGGTCACTATGAATTTCTGCCTGGTACGGCAGAGCAAATAGCTCTGGTGCAACAAGAATCTCGAACCACGGCTACTAACGCTTATGAATCTTATAAAAGGATGCTGGAAGCAGGGATCGCAAGGGAAGTGGCTCGAATTGTTCTACCCTTGAACATCTATTCCTCGATGTATGTGACCATGAACGCTAGGGCCTTGATGAATTTCCTTAGCCTTAGAACTAAGCGTGAGGGAACCCACTTTCCTTCATTCCCACAGCGTGAAATCGAGATGTGTGCTGAGAAGATGGAAGATTTCTGGGCTAAGCTCATGCCTTACACCTATGAGGCTTTCAATCAGAATGGTCGAGTAGCGCCATAACAGCATTTCTGCCTAGCAGAAGTAAGGACTAACCTTAACCCATGTCTGAAACTAACAAAGATCTCTTTGGCCAAGTACTTGTTGCATTAGTGACACCGATGACCCCGGAAGGTGAAGTTGACTGGCCTGCCACTGAAAAGCACCTTGATTACGTAATCTCTAACGGTGCTGACGGTGTTGTAGTAACCGGCACTACGGGTGAAACTAGCACCCTAACCGATGCCGAGAAGCTGCAACTGGTCAAAGTGGGTAAATCGGTTTCTTCAGGTCGAGCAAAAATCATTACCGGTGGCGGTTCAAACGAAACCGCTCACGCCATTCAGTTGTATAAAGCAAGTGAAGCTGCTGGAGCTGACGGTGTGATGATTGTCACACCTTATTACAACAAACCAACTCAGGCTGGTGTTTTAACTCACTTCAGACTTATTGCAGATGCCACAGATCTGCCAGTAATTCTTTATGACATTCCAGGCCGCACAGGTATCCCTATTGCATTCGAAACAATCCTCAGAGCTGCGAAACATCCAAATATTGTGGCAATCAAAGATGCTAAAGGTGACTTTGCTCAAGTATCAAGAGTTTTGAATGAAACAGATTTACTTTATTTCTCAGGTGATGACAGTAATGTGTTGCCGCATCTTTCTATCGGAGCAACCGGTTTGATTGGTGTAACCGCAAACATCGCACCTAAGGCTTATCGCGAAATGGTCGATGCAACAAATAAAAACGATTTTGCTTCTGCACTTAAAGTTCATGATGAATTAGAACCTCTGGTTCGAGCTGCCATGACGCATGTGCCCGGAACCGTGGCTGCGAAATATATTCTGCATGCTTTAGGGCTAATCAGTTCACCACGTGTTCGTTTACCGCTGGTTGGACCAGAAGAAGCCGAGGCAGCCAAGATTGAAGCTGATGTTGATAAGGTAGGCAATGTTCCTGGTTTGAACTTTGCTAACTTCCGTCCAGATCGCAATGCAGCTGCTGGTGGAGCTTTACCTAAGGTAGCTGGCACCACCAGATAAGGTGATCAATGTTTGATTTACTTCCTGCACCACCAAAACTTGCTAAAGGTGTGCTGCGAATTATTCCACTCGGCGGTTTAGGCGAAATTGGTCGCAACATGACCGTTTTTGAAATCGACAGCAAGATTCTGATTGTTGACTGCGGGGTCTTATTTCCTGAAGAACATCAACCTGGGGTAGACCTTATTTTGCCTGACCTGAATTACTTGAACGACAGACTAGATGACATTGTTGGACTAGTGCTAACTCACGGGCACGAGGACCACATCGGTGGTGTTCCTTATCTACTACGGATGCGTGAAGATATTCCTATTTTTGGTTCCGAGCTAACTCTGGCTTTCTTAGATGCAAAGCTAAAAGAGCACAAGTTTTTGGGTTTCACTACTACCGTTCGAGAGGGAGATAAGAAGCGGGTTGCTGGCTTTGATTTAGAGTTCATTGCAGTAAATCACAGCATTCCAGATGCTTTAGCTGTTGTCATTAGAACCGCTGCCGGGACGGTTTTGCATACCGGGGATTTCAAGATGGATCAGTTGCCATTGGATAATCGCCTAACTGACTTAAGAGCTTTTGCCAAGCTTGGTGCTGAAGGCCTGGATTTGTTCATGGCTGATTCAACTAACGCCGATGTTCCTGGCTTCACTCCGCTAGAGAAGGACATCGGTCCAGTAATTGATGAAGTTATCGCTAGAACTCAAGGCAAAGTTATTGTTGCCAGCTTCTCTTCTCATGTTCATAGAGTCCAACAGGTACTCAATGCAGCTGCTAAGCAAAACCGCAGGGTTGCTCTAGTTGGTCGATCCATGATTCGTAACATGCAAATAGCTAAAGATCTTGAGTATCTAAAAGTACCGGAAGATATTTTTATAGATTTCAAAGACGCTCTGAGCATCCCTGAATCACAAATTGTTTACATGTGTACTGGTTCTCAAGGTGAACCTATGGCGGTTCTATCTAAAATGGCTCATGGTGAGCATGAAATATCAGTTGGTGAAAACGACACTGTAATTCTTGCA
Organism: Actinomycetota bacterium; assembly: GCA_041180525.1. Taxonomy (GTDB): domain Bacteria; phylum Actinomycetota; class Actinomycetes; order Actinomycetales; family Microbacteriaceae; genus Rhodoluna. Next base: position 14,257 of record JBEGRI010000011.1, read on the forward strand.
TCATCGCTTATTCCAGGTAATGAGAACGCTGTTTATCGAGTGATCGATCAGTTGACACGACTTGGGGCTAATGTGGTGCATAAAGGTAATGCCAAGGTTCACGTTTCAGGTCACGCTGCGGCTGGAGAGTTGCTTTATTGCTATAACTTATTGAAACCCAAAAACGTGTTACCCGTGCACGGAGAATATCGCCACCTTATTGCTAACGGAAATTTAGCGCGACAGACCGGTGTTCCATCAGCTCGAATAGCCATCATCGAAGATGGCTGGGTAGTTGATCTTGAAGATGGGCTTGCCGAAATAGTTGGGCAAGTTGAATGCGGGATGTTATACGTCGATGGCAACACTGTTGGCAAAATAACTGAAGATGACCTTCAGGACAGAAGATTGCTCTCGCAGGAAGGGTTCATTTCAATCTTTGCTGTGATTGATCCAGATAATGGTCGAGTTGTGGTTGGCCCAGAAATCAGAGCCAAGGCTTACGCCGAGGATGATCATGTCTTTGATGATGTTAAGCCTCTGATTGAAGCTGCTCTGGCTGAGGCAGCTAACGAGGGAGTCAGGGACCCTTATGCCATGCAACAGGTCATCCGTAGGACTATCGGTGGCTGGGTAAGTCGTAATCATCGAAGAAGACCGGTGATTATTCCAGTCGTAATCAGCCGCTAGCGAAACTAAAAACCGCCGTGCCTGACCTGTATTGACGGGGGTGGCTGTTATTTTTGAGTGGATGGCTAGAAAAAAACCAACACGGCGACCAACACGCCCGAGCAATAACACAGTTAGGGCTAGTTCGGCTCAACCAAGTAATCAGCAAAACGCTTTATTGCGCTTTGTAGTTTGGCTTTATTTAGCTGGAGCCGGCCTTGTTGGCTGGTTGGCTAGGTCTTTAGCCTCAGAAAAGATAGCTAAAGAAGATCGACGCGACGGCCCTCCTTTTACTCTTTTCATTCTTGGTGTTTTGGGCGTAGTTGACGTTTGGTTCTTAGCCGATAACGAGATCGCTCAGATACTCAACTCTTATACCGCCGGTTTATTCTTTGGCAAGTTCTCGGTAGCGCTGCCTTTTGTGATGATTTTGTTTTCGATGTATTTGATGCGCCATCCTTCAACCGTTAGAGATAACTCCAGGGTGGGCTTTGGATTATTGCTACTACTAATAAGCATCTCCGGCTTCTATCAACTTTTTAGCGAATTACCTCAACCATCTGACGGAGTTGCATCTGACGGAGTTTTAGCCATCGCTAAGGCAGGCGGTTTATTCGGCTGGTTGGTGACGGTGTTGTTTGTCGGCTCTATTACTGTTTGGGGAGCAGGCGCTGTTCTAACTTTGCTTGGTTTTGGATCACTGCTCGTGATGACTAAAACTGCACCTAACCGTATTGGTCAGCGCTTGCGTGAGGCATATCTAAAACTGTTCCCTGGTCATGAAGCTAAAGTTGAGGCAGAAGAAGAAACATCTGATGCTTATGATGGCACCAAAGTTCCTTGGTGGCGCCGAGGTAAAACCTCGGAGAAGAAAGAATTTGATACTCCAGTTATTACTGACGAGCACACGGTCAAATTAGACGAGCTGTTCAATCAACAGCCGGATCCTGAAACCTCACCTGCTGTTGTAGTTAGCGAAGCCCAACCTACGCAGCTAATTGATTCAGGTGCGACTGAGCCAATTGATCTAATAGACGAGGACGTGGCAAGTCTGGAACCTGCCCCAGCAGCTCAAGCTCCAAAGCCAAGAAGAAATTACGTTCTTCCTCCAGCATCAATTCTTTCTGCAGGGACACCACCGAAAGCTAGAAGTGCTACCAACGATGCCGTGGTTGAATCCTTGAATTCAGTTTTTAAGGAGTTTGGTGTTGATGCAACTGTTAGTGGCTTTTCTAGAGGACCAACAGTTACTAGGTACGAAGTTGAATTAAAGCCGGGGGTAAAAGTTGAGGCAGTTACTCGACTAAGTGGAAACATTTCTTATGCGGTTGCAAGTAATGAGGTTCGGATTCTCGCTCCAATTCCAGGTAAGTCTGCGATCGGTATCGAGATTCCAAACATTGATAGAGAAACCGTTTCACTCGGTGATGTGCTTCGATCTAACGTTGCCCAGCAGAGCAAACACCC
>JBEGRI010000012.1:0-13723 GCA_041180525.1 Actinomycetota bacterium
TGGACCTTTAGGCGCTTTTGGAATTCTTCTTTTCGGGCCACGTAGTCTGCGTAGACGGTGCAAGGCCAGAAAATTGAAAATCAGGGCAAGTAAAAGTAACACTATTCCGCTGATGATAAGAACATTTGGCCAGTTGATAGTGTTGGCCAACTGCCATTGGATAGTGACATTGCCTGGTGCCCTGCCATAACCATTGCTGGCTAGCAAAACGGCAGTATCATCAAACATTTCAACTTTTGGAACCTCTAACTGGTTCTTCACCTTGATGGCTGTCCGCCACATATCGCTACCCTCAGGATTGGCATTCTCCCCTGAAGTCGTGATTGGAGTAATGTCGGGTAGTTTCGTAGTTGGATTTAGGTTCAAGCGAACAAAGTTGCTAGTGCCAATCCAATCCTGGATGTCTCGCTCCCGTCCATCGGCATAAAAGATTTGCTTGGTTCCTGAGGCCTTTACAGTAATGTCCCCCTGGTAGGCGGTAAGAGTGTCGTGAGGGATGACTAGGTAGGAATAAGCCGAGTCATCCTTGAAAGTTACCTTGTGATAATTAGCTGCCTCAAAAGGGCCCTTGAGGATAAAGCCGAGGGCTATGGATAATCCTGAGAGGATCAGCAGGATGGTGGCTATAACAAACCGCATTCTGCTCCTTTCAGGCTAAACTTGGGGGATATAGGGCAACCCGTCTATTCTACCGAAGCCCTCAGGAGAGACCTTTTGGCAGCCGAAGAGAGCGAATTTCCGCTAGGTATGCGCGGTTATGACCGTGCCAGCGTTGATGACGCTATTCGGGACTATAAGCGTGAAATCCTCAATCTAACCAACCTAAATAACCAACTTTCGGCAGAGCTTAGACAAGCCCAGAACCAGCTTCTAGAGGTTCAAAGTGAACTTTCTGAACACACCAGCCCCAGCTATGCTGGGGTGGGTGCCAAGGCAGCTCAAATTCTAGCTAATGCTGAAGAACTAGCCCTAAAGCTGGTAGCGGATGCTGAATCTGAGCGGGAAGCCATTATTGGTAAGGTCAACCAAGAACTCGAACAACTGAAAGCCGATGGGCAAGACTTTTACGATGAATTAGTCGCCGAAGCTAACCGTCGAGCAGATCGCATTATCAACTCAGCTAAAGCAGACTACGACGAGATGTTGGCTAAAGCCAAAATTGAAGCTGACCGAATTATCGATGAAGCTACTCGCGAAGCTGCAGCCACCAGAGGTGCCATCGCAACTGAGGTAGCCAAACTCAAAGCCAATGCCAAACGTGATATTGAAATGAAACAGGCCGAGGCAGATCGAGTTTTAGCTGAGCGCAGGCTAATAGTTGAGCGAAATTTGATGCAGCCGATTACCCAGAACCTTGTTGATGCAACGCTTTCGGAACAGGCAAGAATCGACCTTCAACTAGAGCTTTCGGCTCGAAGAGCAGAGGCGGAAGCTGAGTATCTGCGTAAGCACCAGGAGGCAGTTGCTCAAACTCAAAAGTATTTAGATGATGCTCATGCTCAACTTTCCAATGCCTTGACCAGAGTAAGCGCTGCCAGGCTGGAAGCTGAAACGTTAGAAGTTGCAGCTAGATCAATAAACAAGTCAACCACTGAAGAAGCCAGAGTCAAGGCGGAAGCGATTATCGGTGCCGCTGAACTAGAAGCGAGAAACATTCTCAGTCAGACTCAGGCTAAAGTTGCCCAAAGACTAAGCCAACTTGATGCAGCCGAAAGAAAGCTAACTCACGAAAGAGATAGCATTCTGGTTTACCTGGATAACCTAAAGCAAGTTATTGACCAGATGAAGAGAGATTTTTAGACCCAAAGGAGCAGCATGTCTCAACCAACTCCCGTGAAACTTACTCATGCTTACCAAGTTGGAGTTTTACTAGGCCTTGGCGCACTAACTGCAATTGCAATGGGTAATGCTGTTGTTGCCTTAGCCAGCATTATCACCTCCATTGTGACGGCACTTTTTATCGCTTTGGGTTTAGAACCACTAATCCAATTCTTAGAAAAAAGAGTTAAGCGTCGTGGCTATGCAATCACCATAGTTGCTTTAGGAATGTTGACTCTGGTTTCGCTCGTAGTTTTTCTGATTGTTCCACCTTTGATTAGTGAAGCTGGAGCTTTCATCAGGCATTTACCTGATCTTGTCAGAGTTTTTCTGCAATTACCTTGGGTTGAGTCTCTGGATAATCGCTTCGGCGGTGCTATAAGTTCGGCGCTAAACAGTTCCGGAGCATATCTAGTTGACTCGAAGAACTGGCCAAACCTTTTAGGTGGAGTTGTTCAGTTCGGCATCACTTTGTTCAACGGGGCGGTTGCAGTGCTGACTGTTTGTATTCTTACCCTTTACTTCATGTCTTCGCTACACCAAATCAAAGCTGTGCTCATCAACCTGGTTGCTAAAACTAAGCGTAAAAAAGTCACCTCCATCGTAGATCAGGTGATTCATTCGATTGGCCGTTATGTGATGGGTCAGGTCGTGGTCGCATCGATAAATGCCTCGGTTGTTTTCATCATCTTGTTAATTTCAGGTGTCGAATACGCAGTGATCTTGGCCTTTATCGACTTCTTGCTTGTCCTAATCCCAATTATTGGTTCAATCTCCGGTGCGAGCGTTGTTCTAATAGTTACTGCGGCAACTGCACCTAGTCCAACCACAATTGGTGTGGCAATAGCGATAATCGTTTATTTGCAAGTCGAGGCTTACCTAGTTGGACCAAAGGTTATGAAGCGAGCGGTGAATGTTCCGGCTGCCTTGGTAGTGGTTTCAGCCTTGGCCGGTGGATCATTACTGGGTTTATTGGGATCACTTTTGGCAATCCCAGTAGCAGCGACATTACTTCTGATTATTCGTGAAGTTTGGGTGCCCCACCAAGACAAAAAATAATTAGTAGTAATCAGGCAGTGGAACTTTAGCTGGGTTGACTACCTTGACGATTTCGTTAAGAACTCTTTTAGTAGCGCTTTCCCCCACCCAAAGATGTTTAGCACCAGCGACGTTGATCAGTTCAATCTTTGGTATCACACTAAATCTTTCGGCCGCTTCGGCAGGTTTCAAATAATCGTCGTGCTCAGGTATCAGTGCAACTAACTTTTTAGAGGTCTCATTCCAACGCAACAACTCTGTTTCATTTGTTCTATGTAGTGGAGGTGAAAGCAGAATGGCTCCCAAAACATTCAACTCAGGTCCATATTTCAAAGCTAGTTCGGTTCCAAAAGACCAACCAACCAAGTAAACATTAGGTAAACCTAGTTGCTGAACATATTCAACGGCCGCCATAACATCGAATTTTTCTTTAATGCCGTTATCAAAGCTTCCTTCGCTTTGACCCTGGGGCGAAGCTGTTCCTCTGCTGTTGAATCTAAAAACTGCCAGATCAGCCAGCGCTGGTAGACGATTAGCAGCCTTACGGTAGATGTGTGAATCCATAAAGCCCCCTGCAGTTGGCAGCGGATGTAATAACACCAGGGTTGCTGCAGGCTTATTGACCTCAGGTAGCGCTAACTCAGCAACCAACTTAAGCCCGTCTTGAGTGGTTAGCGTTATTGCCTCTCGCTTTGCAGGTAATTCAACTGCGGAGCGAACTTCTATTTGGTTCACCAAATCCTGCCCTGAAATTTTTGCCAGCAGACATTATGGAAATGTCTACGGTTGATTGGACCTTTATCGCTTTCCCAGACAACAACGTGAGAGATCCCTGGGCCGAAAGTTAGATTACAACCCGGACAAATCCAACGCTTGCCGGTATCGGCATTTTTACCCGTGGTGGTTTGAACAGTGAATTCAACACCATTTTTGATTACCGTCTTGGCTATGCCATCGCGAAGCCTAGCGATGTCTAATGGCTCATCTTCATCGCCGGAACCTTTAGAACCTTTAGGACGATTATTTCTAGGCATTAGTACCACCGGAACTTATTGGAATGTGCTAAGGCTCCACAGGGCGAGCCGTAGCGATGTTTGATGTAATTTATGCCCCAACGTATTTGAGTCTCTGGATTGGTCTGCCAGTCTGAACCCATCTCAGCCATCTTAGCTCCAGGTAGAGACTGAGGAATACCATAGGCACCAGAAGAAGAGTTATAAGCATTCCAGCGCCAATTCGACTCTCGCTGCCATAACATGACTAGACAGGAATACTGGTCTCTACCCCAACCCTGATCAATCACTAGATCGTAAGCAAAAGCCTTAACTGTTCCAGCTGATGGAGTTTCGGCATCGGCAACATATAAAGCTGCAGCTTCATCACCTGTAACAATCTCCCAGCCACCTCTCGCAAAACTAATTTTCTGGGAGCTGGCATAGCCATAGGTTTGCGCATCGGAGTTGTCGTATTCATATGCGTATGCGCTGGCCAGTGCCCCACCGTAAGGATCAACAATATTGACCATGGCATAACCTGAAGCGAAAGTAATGGCGACAATGCTAAAAACTAATCGGCGAAATCTTAAAGCAAGGTTTAGTTCTTGAAGTTTATCTACCGGCATGTTGCCGAGCAACTTAGCTAGAATCCGTTTGCGTAACGAGGGTCTAACTAATTCATATCTACCCATGCCACACCACCTGTAATCAGAATCCAAGTTTACCCGAAGGCCTGTGTTTTAGCCTGCTGGGATTACCTGATTAGGGCAGGTTGACAGCACCCGCGACATAGCATCCTTCTCGGCAACGGTAACCCAAAGCCGATATTTGTATTTCACTGCTATTTGCCTTGCCACGTAAGAGCATCTGAAGGCTTTTCTAGGTGGTAACCAACTAGCTGCATCGCTATCACTTTTAGCGCCATTAGTTGGTCCATCAACGGCTAAAAGATTAAGCGGATCATTGTAGAAGTTGTAACGTGAGCTTGCAGATAGTTGCTGAGCGCCTTTTTGCCACGCATCACTGACTGCAACTACGTGATCTATTTGAACTGCGTTGCTAGTACCAACACCACGAACAAAGTTAATACGCTGCCCGGTGTATGGATCATTTAGCACACCGGTAGCAACTGTGCAGGCTGGAGAAGAACGCCAAGTAACATTGCTAAGGTCTCTAGCCAGAATATAGTTTCTGGTATCACAGTTACCGATCTGCCCCCAACCATCACTAAACAATGAGCGATCATAACCAGTTTTAGGTGCTCGACCTTTAACGGCCAACTTGGCCAAAATTGTTGTTGCTTTTGGGCTAATCGCTAGAGCATGATCTAAAGCCAGTGGGCTTAAGGCCAACAGCAGTGCCAGCGAACTAGCTAGAAACGACCTGCTGACGTTGAATGAACTCGACGACTTTATCGATAAACGCATCAACCTGATGTTCGGCATAACCGCCCCTACTTGACTTGAATACTGCAATTCTTACATCTCGCAGAGTTAATTCACTACCACCAGATAGGTAAGTTTCCAATTGGACACAAAAAGCTTCAACACCTTTGACGCTATAACCACGTAGTGGCCAACGCCTCCTAGCAAATTTCTTACCCCGTTTACGTTCAAGTCGGGTCTTTAGCAAGTCTCTAAGCTGCTTTATTTCTTCTAAAAACAGGCTTTCACCTCGAAGGTCAAACTCTTTATCTAGTTCTCGCTGAGCAAAGACATCCTCAAGTTTTTCCATAGCTGCATCAACCGCCGAAATACTATAGCCGTGCTTAACTAGCTCAAATCTGGTTGAACGCAAAGTTTTCACATCGAGTTCAGTTATAGCTGGGTTCAGGTATTGCTCCCTGGCTAGCTCTAAAAAGAAGTTAACTGAGTCTGCGTCATAGCCAAGTTTCTTGGCTCTAGGAAATTTATCGTTCAATTACAAAAACCTAACTGCAACAACCATCAGGATGTAACCGGTCAGACAGGCTGGCAACATCGAATCTAATCTATCCATCACCCCACCGTGACCTGGGATCCAACTTGACATGTCTTTCACACCAAGATCACGCTTAATTAATGATTCAGCAAAGTCACCTAAAACTGCAGAGATGAGTATTACTGCTGAAATCACAAAACTAAACCACCAAGGCAGCTGCAATAACCAAGGTGTTTGAATTATGGTGCTAACTAGTGCAAAAAGAACTGAAATGGCAAAGCCCTCCCAAGTTTTCTTTGGGCTAACTTTAGGGAGCATAGGAGTTTTGCCAAACTTACGGCCAAATAAATAAGCGCTGGAATCAACCAAGATGACTGTTGTCACAATAATGATCACCCAATACTTTCCAGCAACGTGACCATCATGGGCAGGTTCACGCATCAACAGTGCTGCAAAACTCATGGTGAGCGGCAAATAAATCACCACAAAAGCCGAAGCACAAAAATCCCGAATAATTTCTACGAAACTACGCTCAAGCGAGGCTCTAGCAATCATCAGTTCAATACCGCGCCAAAGCATCAACGCCGCGACTATTGCGGCTACCCCTAGCCACTGAGCGGTCTCGCCACCATAAAAAGTAAGTGGCATGACGATGACTGATCCAACCGAAACCGGAATCCTTGGAACATGCCAGTCTTTCTGCCTTAGGGCAGTAGATAATTCCCAGGCTCCTGCAGCTGAAGCTACTGCTATCAAGGCAATGAATAGCTCATCAACTACCAAAACTGAAGCCAAGAACGCCCCGGCCAGCAGCAATCCATAGATTACTGACTGTGAGAGCGATCTACCTTTAGCTTCAGTTTCAGTCAAGGCTAAACCTCGAGTAATTCAGTTTCTTTGCGTTTTAGTGCTTCATCGATGTGATCGACATGATTTTTAGTGACAGCCTCAAGTTCTTTCTCTGCCCGAGCCAAATCATCATCGCCAGCCAGGCCGTCTTTCTTTAAAGCATCCAACTCATCCTTAGCTTTACGCCTAATGTTTCTAACTGAAACACGGTGATCTTCGGCTTTGGTTCGAACAATCTTTACATAGTCTTTACGACGTTCTTCGGTAAGTTCCGGCAGTGAGACCCTAATCAGGTTGCCATCATTAGTCGGGTTAGCTCCAAGATTAGGCATTTCTCTAATTGCCTTTTCAATAGCCGCAAGGGCACCTTTATCGTAAGGGGTAACCACAATGGTTCTAGCCTCCGGGTTGGCGATAGAACCCAGCGCAGAAAGAGCAGTTGGCGTTCCATAGTAGTCAACCATTAGCTTTTGAAAAAGCGCTGGGTTAGCCCTACCTGAACGGATAGTAGCAAAATCATCTTTGGCGGATTCAACTGCCTTATTCATCTTGTCGGTGGCTGTGGCGAGTATTTCATTGATCATGATTATCCTTATGCACTTACCTTGGTGCCGATTTTCTTACCTAACAATGCTTTAGTGATGTTACCTTCAGGTTTCATACCAAAGACCACCATAGGGATGTTGTTATCCATACACAAGCTAAATGCAGTTGAATCAACTACTTTCAACTTCTTAACTAAGGCATCTTGATAGGTTAAGCTTTCAAGCTTTGTGGCTTTTGGATCCTTCTTAGGGTCAGCCGAGTACACACCATCAACTCCATTTTTAGCCACTAAGACTTCTGTGGCATGAATTTCTAAAGCTCGCTGAGCAGCAACTGTGTCAGTTGAAAAGTATGGTAGACCTGCGCCAGCACCAAAAATAATTACTCGACCTTTTTCCATGTGTCGAATTGCCCGGAGTGGAATATACGGTTCGGTAACTTGAGCCATGCTAATTGCAGATTGAACTCGAACATCACAGCCAGCCTGTTCCAGAAAGTCCTGCAAGGCTAAAGCATTCATCACGGTGCCTAACATTCCCATGTAATCGGCACGAGCTCGATCCATGCCGCGCTGCGATAACTCTGCTCCGCGGAAGAAATTACCACCACCGACAACAATGGCGATTTGAACCTTCTTAGCAGCCTCAGCAATTTCTTTGGCTATAGCCGAAACGACATCTGGGTTAACCCCAAGTCCCCCACCGCCAAAAGCTTCACCAGAAAGTTTCAAAAGAACACGACGTTGAGTTGATGGCATGGCTATCCCTCTCGAAGACCTGATTACCTCTAGTTTAGGCTCTGAGCTAAGGCAAAAGGCCCAGGTCAACGACCTGAGCCTTTAGCGTTTTAGAGTTTTTAGGCACCGACACGGAATCTTGCAAAACCAGAAACGGTCAGACCGTGCTGTTCTAGAACCTTACCGACAGAAACCTTGTTGTCTTTGGCGAAGTCCTGCTCCAAAAGACAGTTCTCTTTGAAGAATCCCTTAACACGACCTTCAACAATCTTCTCAAGGGCAGCTTCAGGCTTACCTTCATTACGAGCTGTCTCAGTTGCAATGCGACGCTCAGTCTCAACTATGTCAGCCGGAACATCTGCACTGGTTAGATAAGTTGGGCTGAAAGCTGCGATGTGTACTGCGACATCGTGGGCTGTCTCAACATCCGAACCTGAGAAAGCTAACAAAACACCGACCTGTGGTGGTAGGTCTTTTGAAGTCCGGTGCAAGTAAGCATCAACGTTGCTGTCTGAGACAACTGCTAGGCGACGTAGTTCAACCTTCTCACCCATGATTGCAGCTTCATCGGTGATAGCGTCAGCAACGCTCTTCGCTCCGGCAGCAGCAGCTAGAGCTGCTTCCAAAGTTGTTGCATCCGCGGCAACGATTGCATCAGCAATCATGTCGCCTAGAGCAATGAACTTGTCTGCCTTAGCTACGAAGTCAGTCTCACAAGCGAGCTCGATAAGGTAACCCTTGCCATCTTTAACTCTGGCGATAACGATACCGTTGCTAGTTGTTCTACCTTCACGCTTGGTAACACCCTTTAGACCTTTGAGTCTTAATACTTCCATAGCCTTATCAAGATCACCGTTGGCTTCATCCAAGGCTGCCTTGCAGTCCATCATGCCAGCGCCTGAGCGCTCGCGAAGAGTCTTTACGTCTTGAGCTGTGTAAGCCATTACTCGCCTTCCTTTACTGTCTCTTCAGTCTTAACTTCTTCTGTGATTGGCTCAGCCTGAGCTGCCGCTGATTCTAAAAGCTCCTTCTCCCAGTCAGCTAAAGGCTGAACTTCTTCTGGCTTAGAGTGCTTCTTCTTCAAACCTTCAGCAACAGCATCAGCCATAACTTTGGTTAGCAGTGCAACTGAACGAATAGCGTCGTCGTTACCTGGAATACCGATAGTTACCTCATCTGGATCACAGTTGGTGTCCAAAATACCAATAACTGGAATGCCGAGTTTCTTAGCTTCAGTAATTGCCAAGTGCTCTTTGATTGTGTCAACAACCCAAATAGCAGCTGGGGTCTTGGTCATGTTACGAACACCACCAAGAGTCTTTTCAAGTTTGTTCTTCTCACGAGAAAGAATTAGTAATTCTTTCTTGGTGTAACCAGACTTCTTAGTGTCTTCAAGATCCATGGTCTCAAGTTCTTTCAACCTGGCTAGACGCTTAGAAACAGTTTGGAAGTTAGTAAGCAAACCACCGAGCCATCTCTCGTTAATGAAAGGCATACCAACTCGTTGAGCTTCAGTTGAGATTGCTTCCTGAGCCTGCTTCTTAGTTCCAACGAACATCACTGTTCCACCGTTAGCAACAAGATCACGAGTGAACTCGTATGCCTTTTCGATATGGCTCAACGACTTTTGCAGGTCGATGATATAGATTCCAGAACGATCAGTAAGAATGTATCTTTTCATCTTTGGGTTCCAGCGTCTGGTCTGGTGTCCAAAGTGCACGCCGCTGTCTAAAAGCTGGCGGACTGTTACTACTGCCATGGCAGTATCTCCTTTTTGACGCAATAATGCGTCGGTCAGTTTATGGTTTGATCGGTTGAACAAACCCCTGGTGCCGCATCCGATGAACCCAACGAATTGGGACCGACCATCAAATGTTGTTCGACACGCGAAGTCAAAAAGCACGTGAAAATACAAAGAGAATCTTTGGATTTTTTTGCGAACTTTCCGCTTCCACAACTATACCAGTGCTCTGAACCTCTTTCCACAGTCCCTAATTAGCGCTAATCGCCTTGAAATCTAGCCTTTAGATTTCCTAAATGACATCATTTTTAGCCATTGCAGCGATTTTGGTCAGCCAACTGAGCCCGTTAGATGGTAGCCCCTTTACCCTGCCCCTTGCATACTCAGAGATAGTCAACCAATATGTATCCCCTAGAAGCCCATACACTTCAGGCCATAGGGGGATAGATATCGCGGGGAATCTTGCCGAAACCGTATTCGCTCCAAACGATGGAACTATTTTGTTCAATGGCCAAGTTGGTTTTCGTAACGTGTTAACCCTCAGTTTCGGCGAAAACAAGGTAACTATGGAGCCGGTCTGTTCGAATTTAGCAGTTGGAGAAAAAGTCACTCAGGGATCTGAGATTGGAGCTATTTGTCAAATAAATCAGAACTACAAGTGGCATTGCCAAAACTGTTTACACCTGGGAGTAATCACGCCCAGTGGGTATCTATCTCCCGAATACTTTTTAGGAACCTTGCCTGCTTCAAGACTCAAGCCCTAGGGTGTGCTTGTTTATATCCTTCACGCAGACGTTCAACGGAAACGTGGGTGTATATCTGAGTTGTACCTAAACTTGCGTGACCTAAGAGCTCTTGAACTGCTCGTAAATCAGCACCACCATCGAGTAGATGTGTAGCGGCAGTATGTCGAAGGGTATGTGGACCAGCTGCACCAGTATTGGTTCCAGCTAATAAGGTGGCTACCAACTCATAAACTGATCTAACTCCTAGCCGTTTGCCTTTGGAGTTTAGAAGCAAGGCTTTCTCCCCAGGTTCAGGTCGAAAAGTCTCTCTGACCGACAGATATGCATCGAGGGCATCCCGCGCTGGCAAACCGAATGGTACAGCGCGTTCTTTAGAGCCTTTACCAATTACCCGCAAGACGTTCCTACCCTGATCGATAGAAAGAATATCCAAGGAACAGAGCTCGGAAACCCTAATACCGGTTGCATAAAGAAGTTCAAAGACCAATTTGTCTCTAAGGGCAGTTGGTTCAAAGGTAAGAGCTCTGGCTTCAAGCAGAGAAAATATCTCAGCCAAAGAATCTTTGGCAACAACTTTAGGTAAATGTTGGGAAGACTTAGGTGATTTAAGTTTCAAAGCTGGATCTGCATTAAGCTCACCTACTGAAACTAGCCAAGCAGTAAAGGATTTTATCGCTGCACTCTTACGTGCGATGGTGCTATTAGTGCTTTTACGTTGACTTATTTGCCAAAGCCAACCGCGAAGCAAACCTAAATCCAAGTCTTTGATGTTTGAAACGTTTTCACCAGCAAGATATTCCCCGAGATCCAAAACATCAGTTAGATAACCTTTGACGGTGTTAGCTGAGTATCCTCGGTTGGCAGATAGATATTCAGCGAATCTTTCGCTTAGTTTGCTAAAAGCCGTATCCATGCATCAAGGCTAATCAAATTTTCTGCCAGCCGAATGTGTTTTGCCGCACCAAATTTCTCTGCTGCAACTGATAAAGCGCGTGTTCTGTCTCTGCCTTGGTCAGACCACTGGCCAACGCTATCTGATCTGATTGCAGCGATAACTTCCGCAAAGAATCTAAGGTCCTAAGTAAGTTGGTTGGAAGACTTGGCGTGCTTATTACCTCATCAGGCCCACCCATCAGGTCAATCAGATGTCCCGGAGTTGCAATCAATTCGGCACGATGCTCTCTAATTAGCCGATGGCAACCAGCAGATCTCACGGAATCAACTGGGCCAGGAACTGCCCCAACGCGGCGACCTAGCTCATTGGCGTGACCTGCAGTGTTGATGGTACCCGAACGATAACCTGCCTCAACAACCAGTGTTGCCTTGGCTAGGGCAGCTATCAAACGATTACGTTGCAAAAACCTCCAGCGGGTTGCTGCAATGCCTGGAGCAAGCTCTGAAATCAGTAAACCCGTTTGACACAACTCTTTTAGTAAATCGACATTCGCCGGTGGATAGAGAAAGTCCAGCCCACCAGCCATTACCGCAATAGTTTTACCAGAATTAGCTAAGGCAGATTTATGCGCCATGGCATCGATGCCTAGAGCTCCGCCAGAAACAATAACCCATTGGTTACTGCAGGCTATCCGAACTAGTTCACTAGTGAGTTTTAATCCGTAGCTACTTGCCAGCCTTGCACCAACGACGGCTAATGACTCTTCTTTGATGAGAATATCTTTACTGCCAATCACCCACAGTGCCGCAGGAGCAGAGTCACCTAGATCGTTCAGCGATTTTGGCCAATGCCAAGAATCAGGTGTTACTAGTTCCCCACCCAATTTATGGATTGCGGCAAGGGCTTTAGCTGCGCTTACGGCTTTGAGTCTTCGTCGGTAACATTCCAAAGAATCTTGCAAACTTTCCAGAAATTGAATAGGCCTAAATTGATCTTCCGGTAACTGGTTATATAGTTCTTTGGCGGTTAGATTGCTTTTGATAAGTTGTAGTGAGGCTTCTGCACCTAAGTTTCTTCTAAGGTAACCAGCCATTGAATCCCCTGGTTCAGTCATCAGCGACCAACTGGCATATATTTCTTGCATGCAGGCAAGTATTGAGAATTTTTAGCTAAATAGCGCTGAAGTGTGTTTTCTGTTGAAAACTATTCTTTGTCACCAATGGTTAGCTCTTTAGGGAGGTCAAAAGCTTTACCGGTCAGCTCTTCGATGTTGACATCTTTGAAAGTTAAGACTTTCACATTCTTAATAAAACGATCGGTTCGATAAATGTCCCAAACCCAAACATCGGTAAGGTTTAGCTCAAAGTAAAAATCTGTATCGGTGTCGATACGCTTAAACTCAACTTCGTTAGCCAAATACAGCCTTCGCTCAGTTTCAACCACAAAACGGAAAGTATCCACCACTGAGCGATACTCGCGAAACAAAGACAGCTCTGCTTCTCTGTCGTAATCTTCGAATTCGTTCTCATCCATAAGTGTTCTAAAGTCTACTCCGCCATAATCTTGGTTAGCCAACTGCTCCGATGTATTTCCGTAATCCCTAGTTCTTTCAGGGCATCACGGTGGGCTTTGGAGGCATAGCCCTTGTTGGTCTCTAATCCATAGCCCTGAAATTTCTGGGCTAGTTCGACCATTCTGCGGTCACGAGTGACCTTGGCCAAAACTGAAGCCGCAGCCACTGAAACACAGTCTTGGTCGGCTTTGACTTTGGTCAACACTGGCAAACCATAGGATTTAGCGCCAAGGTAGTTAATGTTCCCATCTAAAATAATCTGAACCGCATTTTCGCTCAGTAGTTTGACGGTGTTGGCTTGATTTAGAAACTTTTCTAGGGCTCTAGAACCGGCTAAGCCTAAGGCTTGGATGATTCCGAGGTTCTCTATTTCTGCAACACTGGCAAAACCAACTGCCCAAGATAAACCGAAACTTTCAAGTTCTGGATAAATCTCCTCTCGAGCTTTTTCACTTAGAAGTTTGCTGTCTTTTAGATTGCTCGGCCAAATCACATCGCTATCAAGATCTAGTAAAACTGCCCCAACTGCAACCTCACCGGCTATGCAACCACGGCCAACCTCATCCATGCCAATAATGAAGCGGGTTCCATTGGCATGAAAACTTTTCTCAAAGTTAAGGCTTGGGAGCTGGGACGTTTTTGAAGACATCAGCAAAATTATCTAACCAGGTCATGTGAGGGAAAGGCCAAGAAATTACGAAAGCACGGCCAACGACATACTTTTTAGCAACGAAACCTTTACCTGGGGCATCAGCGTGGTACCTGGAATCCTCAGAGTTACCTCGGTTATCTCCCATCACCCAAAATGAATCTTTGGGAACCACAACATCAAATTCGGTGTTTGATGGATTGGCACCAGGTGCGAT
>JBEGRI010000013.1:0-13121 GCA_041180525.1 Actinomycetota bacterium
GAAAAGTAAGTTTTCCTGAAGCTAGCAGTTCTGAAGATTTTGGATTGCCAGAGCTATCTAAGAAAAGTTCGGGACTGTTAATTGGATCTACCGAAACTGGTGATGCACTTAAACCAGTTGCCTTAACCAAAATATTTCCTGCTGCTGCCGGAACACTAACCACGCCAAACCAGCCATAGCTATCGGTTCCAATTGCACGCGAAGTGCTGACAACCGTAGCTGGAGAACTTTCAAGCGCAATTGTTACTTTGGCTGACTTTGGAAGAGTGCCTGGTACGTGCACAAGTAAGTCATATCTAGGTGCATCTGGTGAAGCAACAGCACTAATGGTCGAAAGGGATAGCGCCACCATCATCGTCGTGGCAAGGGCAATTACAGAACGCTTCATTGACTTCATAACTTAGACAGTTTAGTTAATTAGGCTGTGAGATTCCCGAAGCCGAGTTTGGTTTTACGGCGTATTTCGGGATGTATCGGAACATCAGGAAAGCCCCAAAAAGCCCTAATCCGCCGAAACAGCTCATGGCCAGAGTTAGACCTAATGGGACCGTCAGCGCTGAAAGGATTGACGGCGCGGAAGCATCACCAAAATCTACCAGTAAACGGTAGGAGGCCAAAAATTCATTGCGTTTATCTTTCGGGGCAAGATCTGCTCCAAGCACCATGATGACACCACTGCCAATACCGTTTGCTAGAGACATCAGCAGCGCTAGGGCTAAGAAAGTATTGCTATCGGTAGCCATACCGACCAGGAAGTGTGTGATTCCCAGTCCGATTAGGGTTGGCACTGCTGCAAAGCTTCGACCAAACCGATCCATGATTTGACCACTGAGGTAGAACATTGCAAAATCTAACGCTCCAGCAAAAGCTATATAAAGTGATGCTTGTTCAACAGGTATGTCCAACGCTAAAGCAATAAGCGGCAGTCCAACCATTCGAGTTCCTCTAAGAGCTGAGAGGATGGAGGAGGCAAGACCTAAGGTGGCTAGCTTTTTCCCTTCGCGTCTAGCTATAAGTAAAGTCTCCTTCAGACTTGAAGCGTTCTTTTCAAGATCTGGTTCTGCTTTAGTTGCAAGAAGTATTAGAGCAGCCACTGCACATAGCACCAGCGGTAAATAATAAACCGCTTGAATGGAAACAAATTTAATTAGCAAGGCACCGATGGCTGGACCTGCGAAAGAACCAGCTCGGAACATTCCACCGAGAATCGATAAAGATCGTGCTCTAACTTGAATTGGAACATGCTCGGTCATCCAGGCAAGTCGAGCTAAACCAAAAACAGCTGCAGCAGAACCAACCAGAAAAACCCCAGCACCGAGCATGAAAAGGTTTGTTGCAAAAAGACTGAACAATATTCCGAGAGCCGAGACTAGGCTTGCGGCTATCATCGCTCGGCGCTCACCTAAAAGATCAACAAATTTCGCAGCTGGTATGTCCGCAACAAGTCGACCAACCATCATCAAGCCTGTAATCAAACCTGCTGTTGCTAAATCTGCCCCAAGTAATTCTGCGCTCGCTGGAACGCTGGGAATGATGCCGAATTCGGCAGTGGAAAACAAAAAAGATGGGACAAAGACAGGCCAGATTAGTTTGCGTTTAGCAAAGTCCTGTTTTTCGGTCACAGGTCAATTATCGCCTAATCGTTGATGGTGATTGTTTTCAACGATGAAACCGAAACTAAGCCTGAAGTGGATTTATAAATGGCAGCCAGTTTGACCTGAGTCCCTATCGGTATGGTTTCCCCGAGTAACGTCTTGTAATCCCAAGTCATGCCATAATCCCTAGAATCATCGCTGCCAAGAGTTTGCCAGGATCCGTTACCTATTTTGGCAACAAAGGTGACTGTTCCTAAGTCACTGCCGGGAACCAATGAAGCCAGGCCAATACTTGCACTGCCAGGGGCTGTGTTGAGCTTTAGGCCAACTGAAACGGGGTCATTAGCGATCGGCAACGGGTTCAGCGCTTTGAAGATCACTGTCGATCTGGCAGGGATTGTGATGCTCACTTCGCCTGAAGCATTACTAGTTACTGATCCAGATCCAAGCAGGGATTGCCAACTGGTAAGTGGAGTGCTCGAGGTCACTTTTACGGATTTTGAACTGTTCCCAGAATTGAATCCAACTAAGTATTCGGTTCTGCTGTTCTTATCAAACCGGCTAACAACTAGTGCATTGGTGTCAGCAACTCTTAGCGTTTGTGATCCTGAAGCTAGAGCAGGGTTATCTTTTCTCAGTTGATTTAAAAGTGTGATTCTGCTGGTTAGTGGGGTTGAGATGCTTAGTGATGAACCAGTTCCGATACTGGAACCAAATACTCGATCTTCGCTGCGCCATTGGGAAACTTGAGTTGGGAACATGTCTTGTCGTGCAGCTTTATCTCCACCGTTACCTATCATGCCGACTTCATCACCATAGTAAACAGTTGGGATGCCTCGGGTTAGGAACATTAGATCGTGAGCTAGTAAAACACTCTGACTTCTAGTTGTTCCAGTTTGATTTAGCAGAAAACTTAGTCTTCCGATATCGTGATTGCTCAGGAAAGTGACAAGGTCGTAAGGACTCTTATCTTTGGCTATGAATGAGTTGTCATTACTGAATAGATCTGAGAGATTATTCGCCCCACCGCCGGATGCAAAGTTTTTTGCTTTTTCTTGGAAGGCAAAATCTAATACCGAAGATAAACCATAATTGCGCATGTAATTGCTTAGATTTGAAGAAGATGAATCAAAATACTCTCCGAAGGCAAAAACTTTTTGATTTCGTTGATTCATTGAGACAGATGTTTGATTGATAACTTTCGGTAGCCACTTTAGGAAAAATTGGTCATCGACATGTTTAGCTGTGTCAACCCTAAAGCCATCGACACCAAAATCATTTATCCAGTTAGAGTAGACATCTGCAAATCCGTTGATCACAGTTAGATTCTCGGTTTTAATGTCATCCAGTCCATAGAAATCACCATTTTGATATTGCAGCTTGTTCGACCAATCTTGAATGTTGCCCTGCAAGTGGTAATTACTCAAGCTGTTTAGCCAGCTCGGGGATTTCAGGTTGGCAGCTGATGGGGGAATGTATCCAGTGCTGTTTGGCTGATTATGGAACCAGTAGGCATTATCGGTGTAATAAATAATGTCTCCGGTGTGATTAACCACGATATCTAGAATCACTTTGATGCCAAGTCGGTGAGCGCAGTCCACGAAGCTCTTGAACTCAGCATTGGTGCCCCAGTGTGGATCAATTGTGGTGAAATCGTTGATCCAATAGCCATGGTAGGCAGCTGAGCCGCCTTGAACGAAGTTTTGCTTGAAAGGTGGAGTTATCCAAATAGCACTAAATCCCAGGCGCTTAATTCTTGGAACACCATCGCCAGTTCCATCGCTACGATTACAGCCATCGCTTAGTCCAGCTAAATCTCCACCGTGCGAGTAAGCATCAGAGTAAGGGTCATATCCGGTGGTTGAACGATTAGTGCTATTTATACCACCATAATTGTTCGCTGAGTTACCGTCTTTGTATCTGTCTGGCATAACAAAGTAAATCGAATCATTTGCAAACGATGATCTCGCAGAGGAAGTCGCTAAGGCTTGCGCATCAATTTGTGATAGCTGTTCTGATTCTGATGAAGCTGAAGCTAACTGAGGGTTAGCAACTAGGTAGTTGCCATCAACATCGGTTTTTCCTGATTCAATCCAAATCTCATAGCCATATTTGTCTAAATCTAAATACTGATTCATCGGAACGTCTTTGAGATCAGCTTTATGGATTATGTATGGGAGTTTCAAACTAAATGAAGCTAGCGGTATCTTCCATAGCACGCCCCAGCTATCGGCTTTACTCGAGAAAGGAAGTTTTGGTTTAGCCCAGGTGGTAGAAACTAGAGCCCCTCCGTTATTACCATCAAGCCAGGTGTGTAAACCCCAGCTTTTGTAAATACCGTCAGGGCGGTTGTAATGGATGTAAACGGTATTGGTTTGTTCAGCGATGCTTTTATAGATGAATGAAACACCGTTAGTGAGATAGATTTCAGAGTTTGAGGCGGCATCAGCACTAAGCGGAGCGATGTCATCAACAAGTTTCTTAGCAATTGTTGACTGCGTTTTGATGGTGTAGCTTCTTGTCTCTTTAGGGACGTTAAAAGTCGCAACAAAATCTGTTCCAACCCGAACAAAAGCTGCAGATTGATTTACACCGTTTACATTTAGGACTGCGAAACGTCCAGTCTTAACGCTGGTGCTTAGATGCACCTTAATATTCTTCGCCGCTTCAACTCGGCTAAGGGATGGAACTCCTTGAGCATCCAGCCAAATAGTTTTTGTGCTCGAAGGATTAAGACAGCTTTGACTTACCTGTAGGCCAGTTGCCGAAACACAGATGGAATCTGTCCCTTCAGGAACCCTAGTTACTGCCCACCAACCATAATTATCGAGCGCTTCTAAACGTGAGGTTGCAATCACTTGAGATGGGTTAGCACTGGAATAGATTTTGACTTCAGCATTAGTTGGCAAACTTGCGGTTGGGACGTGAGTAATCAAGTCATAGCTGGGTGTTGTGAAAGTTGCCAGGCTGGCAGTGATTTGAACGTAACCAGCCACTAAGCAAAGACTTGCAACGCTTAGAGCCAACTTGGCTAAGTTCTTGAATCTCATAACCGAAGTTTACTTTGCCAACCTGATAAATCATTCGGGGCTTAAACTAGAGAACATGTCCGAGCTTGATCTTTCCAATCAAATCAAGCAGTTACGCCTAAGCCTGGCAACCGTGATTGAGGTAAGTAATGTAACGAAACTTAACTCAGAGATCAGTGAATTAGAGGCGAAAGCAGCCATCCCAAACCTTTGGGATAACCCTGAACAAGCTCAACAGATAACTAGCAATCTAGCTAGGAAACAAGCCCAAGTTCGGAAGTTGGCGGAACTGGGTAAACGAATAGATGAACTCGAACTACTTTTAGAGTTGATTGAAAATGAAACTGATAAATCTTTAGCAGCTGAAGCCCTTACCGAGCTTAAATCGCTCGAGGGCTTGCTAGCAGAAGCAGAGGTTCAGACTCTGCTCAATGGTGAGTATGATTCGCGCAGCGCTATTTTGACGATCCGCGCCGGTGCCGGTGG
Organism: Actinomycetota bacterium; assembly: GCA_041180525.1. Lineage (GTDB taxonomy): Bacteria > Actinomycetota > Actinomycetes > Actinomycetales > Microbacteriaceae > Rhodoluna. The sequence continues at coordinate 5,111 of JBEGRI010000013.1, forward strand.
TGATGATGCAACTGACTTTGCAGAAATGTTGATGCGGATGTATTTACGTTTTTGTGAAAAACAGGGTTGGAAAACTCAAGTGTTGGATACTTCCTACGCCGAAGGTGCTGGGATTAAGTCAACCACCATTGAAATAGATGAACCTTACGCCTATGGGCAGCTTTCAGTTGAATCAGGAACCCATCGGTTGGTTCGAATTAGTCCTTTCAACGCGGCAGGTAAACGTCAAACAAGTTTTGCGGCTGTTGAAGTTTTACCTTTGATTGAGCAGACCGATGTTATTGAAATCCCTGACAATGAACTTCGCATCGATGTTTTTAGATCTTCTGGTCCTGGAGGACAATCGGTGAACACCACCGACTCTGCGGTTCGCATCACTCACATTCCAACCGGAACCGTGGTCTCTTGTCAGAACGAGAAATCCCAATTACAAAACAAGGCTGCAGCGCTTAGAGTTCTGCAAAGCCGTTTGCTTGAAATCAGAAGAAGTGAAGAGGAAGCTAAAAAGAAACAGCTTTCCTCTGATGCAACAGCTTCTTGGGGAGATCAGATGCGTAACTATGTTTTAGCGCCTTACCAAATGGTCAAAGATTTACGAAGCAACTATGAGGTAAACAATCCCGATGCGGTCTTTGATGGTGATCTGGCTGGCTTTATTGCAGCCGGAATTAGGTGGCGGAAGACTGAAAAATAGTCCAACACGCTTGAACTATGAGGCAACTGAGGGCTAATTCAATTTAGGCTAAAAACCTAATGATTTCCCTTTCTCAAGTAAGCAAGCAGTATAAGGACGCACCTCGAGCAGCCTTGATGGATATCAACCTTGAGGTTGATAAAGGGGAGTTCGTTTTTTTGGTTGGAGCTTCAGGTTCCGGCAAGTCATCGTTACTTCGAATGATTCTTCGTGAAGATGTCCCTAGTTCTGGAACCATCCACGTGTTGGGGGAGAACCTTATTGGCATACCTAATCGCCGAGTGCCACACTTTAGAAGGAATCTAGGCGTAGTTTTTCAAGATTTCAGATTGCTGCCCAATAAAACAGCGGCTCAAAATGTTGCTTTCAGCTTAGAAGTGATTGGTAAATCATCTGGGTTTATTTCTGAAGCGGTCCCAGACGTGTTAAGACTTGTTGGGCTTGAAGAGAAAGCTAGCTCGCTACCTAGCCAGTTATCCGGTGGTGAGCAACAACGTGTTGCTCTAGCTAGAGCCATTGTTAATAAGCCAGCTATCTTGTTAGCTGATGAACCAACCGGAAATCTTGACCCAAATACTTCCGAGGGCATTATGGCTTTGTTGGAACGAATTAATTTAGCAGGGACAACCATTTTGATGGCCACCCACGATAAGTCAATCGTTGACAGATCTCGTAAACGTGTGATTCAACTAAGCGAAGGCAAGATTGTTCGCGATGAATCAAGCAGTGGTTATGGGGCGAGCCGATGAGAGCTAAATTCATTCTTGGTGAAATAGGTGTTGCGGTTAAAGCAAACCTCAGCATGGTCATCTCAGTGATTCTGGTTACCTTCATTTCTCTGACTTTCGTTGGCACCGCAGGTTTATTACAGCAGCAAATCGGCTCGATGAAGAACTACTGGTATGACAAAGCCCAGGTGGCAATCTACCTCTGCACGGAAACCTCGCCACAAGATATTTGTCCGCAGGGTGAAGCCAGCGACAACGTTAGAAAAACTATTCAAAGCAAGTTAGATTCGACTACTTTGCAGCCTTATTTGGACAAGTATTACTTTGTCGATCACGCTGAGGCTTATAAGACTTTTCAAAAAGAATTCAAAGACAATTCAGTGGCCAAGTATGTTACTCCAGCTCAGTTGAATGAAACTTTCTGGGTCAATCTCAAAGACGCTAATCAGGCACCAATTATTGTCGAGAGTTTTAGTGGTCTAAGCGGTATTGAGGAAGTGAAAGATCAGAGAAGCTATCTAGATCAAATCTTCTCAGTTTTGAACATCTCAAGTTTGGCCGCCCTCGCTATTGCAGCGTTGATGTTGTTATCGGCAATTCTCTTGATTTCAACCACAATTCGACTTTCAGCTGTGATGCGAAGAAGAGAAATAGGGATCATGCGCTTAGTTGGCGCAAGTAATTTCTATATCCAATTGCCGTTCATCTTGGAAGGCGTTCTTGCTGGGGTAATTGGATCGCTTTTGGCAGGCGGGGCAATAGTGTTGTTGGTCATATTCTTTGTCCAGGGGTATCTAGCTGAAAAACTGCCATTCACTAGTTTTGTCTCAATGGCTGATGCTTGGACTTTGCTACCAGCCCTAGTTTTACTAGGCGCACTGCTTTCTGGTTTAGCTGCTTTCTCAGCTATCAGGAGATATTTAAGGGTCTAACGGCTAGACTATTTGGCTGTCCTAAAAACAAGGAGTCCAAGTGCCTAGAGAGCGTGGCCAGAAGGTTGTTGCCACCAATCGTAAAGCCCGACACGACTATTCAATCGAAGACGTGTATGAGGCTGGCATTGTCCTAACCGGGACAGAGGTCAAATCGCTTCGAGCTGGCAAGGCCAGCTTGACTGATGGTTTTGCCAGCATCGAAAACGGTGAAGTTTGGCTGGAGAATGTCCACATCCCGGAATACACCGAAGGGACCTGGAATAACCACTCAACTAGAAGAAAGCGCAAACTTTTATTACACAGCGAAGAGATCTATAAGTTAGCTGGCAAGGTGAAGGAATCTGGGTTTACTTTGGTGCCACTATCTTTGTATTTCAAGGACGGCAAAGCCAAAGTTGAATTAGCGCTGGCTAAAGGTAAGCGTGAATACGACAAGCGTCAGGCCCTAAAAGAACAGCAAGACAAGAGAGAAGCCCAACGAGCCATGTCTAGCAAAGGCAAAGACTGGTAATTAGAGGGAATAAAACGGTCTCAGCTATGGTTTTTGTCTGTAGATAGCTTTATAGTTATCTAGCCCTCAAGCAATTGAGGTTTTGATAATTCAATATTGGGGATGATCGGTTTCGACAAGGCTTTTTGAGTTGAAATGAAGCGGGTCGAGAATGCAGAGTTATCTCGAAAACTCCCTCTGCAAACTATAGGTGCCAAATCTAATAGCACCGACTTCGGTCTAGCCGCTTAACAGCCGCTACACCAGTCCGTTAGTCCAACATTAGATTTCGTGTTGGGTACTAGCGTCATCTAGAAATCTTGCTGCGCAGTTATGCCTTAGGGCTGTGTGGGACTTTCACTCAGGCTGGGTCAGTCGGTTTAGTCGCTTTACGCAAAAACCGTGACCGAGTAAAACATTAGTAAAGCTACGCCCGTAGAAGAGTTCGGTTCCAAGTCATGGACGGGGGTTCAATTCCCCCCATCTCCACCAAAATAGGCTCCTCGCATAGAGGGGTCTATTTATTTAATGGCTCAAAATTCAATCAACTTTTAACTGGGCGTAATCAATGGCCTAAGTTGCTTCTGTAACTAGGCTGTATTCGGAAAACTAAATCGAAAGGGATTCCATGTCAGATAATAAAGCCGCCAAATTGGCTAAAAAGACCAGCACTGAAGGTCTAACCCGATACAACCTTGCAGCCGGTATTTTGCATCTGGTTTCAGCAATTTCTTTGATTGCAATCCTCATGCAAGTAAAGGTCCAAGGTTATTTCCCAGTCACTGCCGACTGGATGCAGGGACCTCCAGGGTTTAAGCCTGGTGAGACCGTTGATGGATTTACCATCCAAGCTCCACAGCGGGTTGAACTATTCACTATCAACCTAGGTGGATCAGTTGTAGCTTTCCTATTGCTTTCAGCTATTTTCCACTTTGCAATTATTTCGCCGTTTTTCAAGCAGCGTTACTTTGACGGATTAGCTAAGAACCACAACTATTTCCGTTGGACTGAATATTCACTTTCTTCCTCAATCATGATTACTTCAATCATGTTGCTGAATGGCTTCACTGATTTTGCTGGTCTAATTGCAGTCTTTGCTGTGAATGCCAGCATGATTCTTTTTGGAGCTTTGCAAGAAAAGTATGAGACTCCAGGAAATAAGAAAGCACTACCTTTCATCATGGGATGTATGACGGGTGTCGTTCCTTGGATCATTCTTGGTATTGCTGTTTTCCGCCCAGGTTATGAAGGTAAAGCAGAAATTCCTGGCTTCGTTATAGGAATTATTATTACGATTTTCCTGGCCTTTAACACATTTGCTGTAAACCAAGCCTTGCAATATCGACAGGTTGGTAAGTGGAAAGACTACCTATTTGGTGAGCGCGTATACATCACTCTTAGCTTTGTAGCTAAGTCTTTGCTTGCCTGGCAGGTTTTCTCTGGAGCAATTATTCCGGAGCTAGCAAACTAGCAAACAAGGTAATTAAGAATTGGAGGTCAGTTTTTCTGGCCTCCAATTTTCTATTAAGCCTTTTAGCTAATTAACTGAGCAACGCGTTGTGGGGAGACCCCGAGCAGGACGGCTATGTCACGCATGGTTAAGCCTTCATCGCGCATTCTGGCAACGACGTTTCTGATCTCATTTGAGGCTTCTTCTTGCAGTTTTTGAGCTTCTTGCATCTTAATTTTTGCAGCCTCAAGATCACAGATAATGCCCGGTAGTTCTGCCTCAACCTTGATGACTACCTCACACACTTCAGTGTTACCTTTTTGTTCTTCAAGGGTTTTGATGCGATCTTCAATCAGCTCTTTACACTGGTCTAAACGTTTAGCTGTAACGGTAAAGCGGGGTTTGGTAACAGTTGCGCTCCAACCATCTGTGGTTCGCTCTGCATGGACTTTTACTTCCAATTTCATCCTCCGACACGCTTTAGTAAAGGGGGACTTGACTAAATAAGTCAAGTGGTGGTTTACTAGAACAAGTCTAAATCTGCGATAACCGATAAGCAAGGAAGAAGAAATGAACTACGTAATAATCACGGCTGCCATTGCAGTGGCTAGCTTCACCGCATACTCATTCGTCAAAGCGGGAGTTTTCAAGCTAAAAAGCTCGGCAGAGTCTCTGATCCAAATTGGCTGGGGATGGGTGAAATCTGCTCCTAAAGGGACGCATAAATTCATAGGTCTAGCGGAAGTGCTAGGTGGATTGGGAGTCATCTTGGCTCCAGTGGCTGTGACTATTTTCAACTTTGACTGGGCTATAGGGCTTGGCATTGCAGCCGGTGCTGGGCTGAGTTTGATCATGGTGCTAGCAAACCTAGTTCACATCGCTCGTAAAGAAATCAAATACACCTGGAAGACAGGCCTGTTTCTACTTGTTGCCAGCTTGCTGGTAACTGTTTTGCTGAGTTTTTACCCAACTGCCTAGATTCGTTTAACTACTCCAGCCTTGATGGCTGCCCGGTTTAGCGTATTTATCAAGGCTGAACTAGTTAGAAGGATTAGGGTGCTAGTGGTTATTGCTCGTCCCAGATCCCAAAAGAAACCACCAGTAAATAATTCATACTGGAAAAACTTTGAAAGATTAGTTACTAAATCTGCTCCAGCAACATAACTAATACTGCTTCCAGTGCCAGCAAGATACGGCCAGTTCCAAAGCGTTAGCAGCGAACCATAGATAAAACTAGAGATGACGGCGTAGCAAACCAAAGTTATATTCTGTGACAGCCGTTTTGAAAACCTTGGTAGTAAACCTGCACCTAAACCAATCAAACCCATGCCCATCATTTGAAAAGGCAACCAAGGACCAATACCGCCGGTAATTAGTGCGGAAACAAATAAAGAGGTTGACCCAAGAATGAAACCGAAGCCGCTACCAAAAACATAAGCACCGAGAATTACCAGAAAGAAAGCAGTTTCAATACCAGCTGTTCCAGCTCCTAACAGCCTGATGACAGAATTCAGCGCAATCAAAACACCCAAGAGGGCTAGTTGCTTTGAACCTATATCGCCTGTTGCAAACTCAACCAAAATCAATATCAAGATAATTGGCATCAAAACTATAAATACTGTTTGAGCTTGTTGTGCCTCACCATTTGAGGAATTCGATATTAGTAACGGCCAGATAAACATAAGAATGCTGGCAAAACCTGCAACAAAGATGCTCAAAGTGGAAATAATTTTGCTCATCAAATCACCTGCTCAATCGAGAGCAAACCCGGCTGTCTAGATATTTCAGCTAATTGTGTTGCAAGCGGTGAACCAGGCCCAAGTATCTCTTCTGGGGTTGAATCTTTGACTACTTTCCCCTCGGATAAAAGAACTACTCGGTCAGCGACCTGAGAGACAAATTCAACATCGTGACTAGCAATTATGATGGCTCGATTTTCTTGACGCAGGGTTTTTAGGGCTTTACTGAAAGCCTTTTTAGCCGCATAGTCCAACCCTCTCGTTGGCTCATCCAGAATCAAAACTTTAGCTCCCTTGGCCATTTGGATTGACAGTACCAAGGCCAGTTGTTGACCTGCCGAGAGATCTCTTGGATGAATCTGGGTATCGATGCGTCCAGCTAACTTTTGGAACAGATTGGCAGTGGTGCCAGGTTCAATTTCTGCAAAACGGTCTGATTCGGCTAGCTCATCGGCGAGGGAGTGAAGGAAAAGTAAGTCTGCGGCTCGCTGCGGAACCATGCTGATTTGATCTAGTCGCAACTCTTGGGCTAGGGATTGGGTATCTAAATCCTCAAGTAAAACTTGACCTGAATCTTTCTTACCTAACCCCTGGATTGCCCAACACAACGATGTTTTACCTGAGCCATTGACCCCCATTACGGCTGTGATCTGGTTGCCGAAGAACTCTAGGTTGATGTCCTCTAAAGCAACTACAGCACCATATCTCAACGAAAGGTTTTTAGTTTCAATCACCTTCTTGCTAGCTAAAAATCTTTCTCTGGCGATTGTCTTTGGCGGGTTATCTAGCCAATGCTTTTGAGCAGCTGCAAGGTCTATGGCAATTGGTCGCCAATTCAGTTTCTTGCCTAGCTCAATTATTGGTGGAGCAAATCTTGAGTCATTGAATTGTGTTTCAGGTTTACCTTTAGTGACGCTGCCATCGCCGTGAACTACTAAAACAGAGTCGACTTCTGATATCACTCTAGAGATTCGGTGTTCAGCAAGTAATACAGTAACTTTCTCTTCTTTGCTTAGTCTTTTTAGAAGTGTTAGGACTTCATTAGTCGCATTAACATCTAGTGCGCTGGTTGGTTCATCTAGTAAAAGTATTTTCTGACCAGCGATCAAAGCTGCAGCGATTGCAACTCTTTGCTGTTGGCCACCTGAAAGTGAACTTAAGTCTCGGTCAAGCAAAGTTTCTAGTTCGAGCAGTTTAACTATTCGATTTAGAGCAGCGTCAATGTCTCTGATGCTGATGCCAAGTTGTTCCGCGGCATAGACAATTTCATCTACCACCGTGTCTGCAACAAACGACCCTTCAGGCTGTTGATTCACAAAACCAACCAGAGAAGCAAAATCGTAGGGGAGTTTGCCCGTTAAATCCTGACCTTGAATCTCAATACTTCCGCTTAGGGCACCACCGGTAAAACTTGGGGCCAAGCCATTTAGGGTCTTAAGCAAGGTTGATTTACCTGATCCGGTTGGACCACAGACCAACACAAACTCACCTTGGGCTATCTCTATATTTACGTTTTTGAGTAGTGGGGTTTCCCGTACCGGCAAGCCATCTGGTCTTAAGTAGCTGAATTCAAGTTCTTTGATGCTAATCATCTAACTACCCCCATAAAAGAGGTAAGAAGGACAGCTAAGGCTAGAGCTAGAATCACCAAATCGGTTAGGTGCCAAGGCTCTTTTCTGTATCTGGTTCGATTAGCCCCAAGCGAAGACATCTTTATATAAAGGAATACACACATCACACCACTGGCTAGCAAGGACCAGTCAAGTAACTGGTTTTCTGGGCTAACTAAGAGCAAGAAAACCCCAAAACTTAGAAGCAGTGAAGCCATAAAACCACAGAGCCTAATCAAAACAGTTCTAAGTTTTGAGTGGTTGCCTCGCCTGCCAAAACCTCGTGAAGACATACTTGCAGCTAGAGACATTGTCTGATCTATGGAGTCTTCAAGTACTGGGATGACAAGGCCTGGCAAGGTCTT
>JBEGRI010000014.1:0-12450 GCA_041180525.1 Actinomycetota bacterium
ACACAGCGACCTCAGAAGAGCCAGAGCGGCTGCAATTAACATCGTCCCGTCAACAACTGGAGCTGCTAAAGCTATCGGGCTAGTTTTACCTGAGCTGAAAGGAAAACTAGATGGTTTTGCTTTGCGCGTTCCAGTGCCAACCGGTTCAATCACCGACCTCACTTTGGTTTCAGCTAAAGAAGTCACTGTTGAACAGATCAAGGAAGCCTATAAGGTTGCAGCAGCATCAGGAAGACTTAAAGGCATCCTGAAATACACTGAAGATGAGATTGTCTCCAGTGATATTGTCACTGACCCACATTCCTCAATTTTTGATGCTGGTCTGGTTCGTGTCATTGGTGGAACTACGGTAAAAATTTCCTCTTGGTATGACAATGAATGGGGTTATTCAAACCGTCTGGTAGATCTAACTGAATTGGTAGCGGCAAGACTCTAATCGATGCGAACACTCAGCGACCTTTCAGAGCTTCAAGGTAAACGGGTCATCCTCAGATGCGACTTGAACGTTCCACTCGAGGGCAACCAGATTACAGATGATGGAAGAATCAGAGCCTCGCTTCCAACTATTCAATACCTCATCGAGCGTGGCGCTAAAGTTATCATCATTAGCCACCTCGGAAGACCTGAAGGTAAACCTGAAACTGAATACTCGCTAAATCCAGTGGCCAAGCGCCTGAGTGAGCTTCTGGATAGACCTGTTCAATTCTGTTCCGAAACAGTTGGATCTAAGGTCACTGAAATGGTTGGTCTGCTCACCTCTGGCAGTGTTCTATTGCTTGAGAATCTAAGATTCAACCCAGGCGAGACCGCTAAAGCCGATTCCGAACGCGAAGCCTTTGCCCGTGAAATAGCCGAATTCGGCAACTACTTCGTTTCCGATGGATTCGGCGTGGTGCATCGAAAGCAGGCAAGTGTTTACGAGTTAGCCAAGATTCTGCCTAGCGTTGCTGGTTTACTCATCGAAGCAGAACTCAAAGTATTACAGCAGCTAACCCATGACCAAAAGCGACCTTATGTCGTGGTTTTAGGTGGCTCTAAAGTTTCAGACAAGTTAGGCGTAATAGAGAATCTTTTGCCGCAAGTTGATTCACTTTTGATTGGCGGTGGAATGTTATTTACTTTCCTCGCTGCCCAAGGATACAAAATTGGCTCATCATTATTAGAAGAAGATCAAATCAATCAAGTTAAGAGTTACATTGCCAAAGCCAAAGAACTTGGAGTTGAAATCATTCTTCCAACCGACATCGTAATGGCTGAAACTTTTTCCGCCGCAGCAAAATCAACTATCGCTCCAAAAGACAATCTGGAGGGTACGGCTTTTGGCGCTAAGGGGATTGGTTTAGATATCGGACCTAATACTGCAGAAGAGTTTTCTAAAGTGATTTCTAGTGCCAAAACTGTGTTTTGGAATGGCCCGATGGGAGTTTACGAATTTGATCAGTTTGCTAAAGGCACTAAAGCCATCGCTCAAGCACTAACCATGGTTCAGGGAACTTCTGTGGTCGGCGGAGGGGACTCTGCGGCTGCGGTAAGAGCACTCGGTTTCAGGGATGATCAGTTCACACACATTTCCACCGGCGGTGGCGCAAGCCTTGAATATCTTGAAGGCAAAGAAATGCCCGGACTGGAGGTCCTTGAGTGAGCACGGAACGCATACCTTTTATAGCTGGTAACTGGAAAATGAACATGGATCACCAGCAAGCCATAGCTTTAGTGCAGAAACTGGCATGGACTCTTTCTGATGCAAATCATGATTACAGCAAAACTGAAGTTGCAGTATTTCCGCCTTTCACCGATTTAAGGACTATCCAAACTCTGATTGATGCCGAGAAATTTGAAATAAAACTTGGTGCCCAAGATCTATCTCAGTTCGATTCTGGTGCATACACTGGGGAGATCTCTGGCGCCTTTCTTCGAAAGCTAGATGTCAAGTATGTGATTATTGGGCATAGCGAACGTCGAAATTACCATCATGAGAGCGATGGTCTCATTCATGACAAGGTTTCGGCAGCTTTTAGACATGACCTTATTCCGATTATTTGTGTTGGGGAGACACAAGAAGAGTTAGAAACTAGGGGGCCAAGCGCGGTTCCTGTTGAGCAGCTTAAGAATTCGCTCTCTGGCCAAAAAGAAATTGGTGAATTTGTAGTTGCCTACGAGCCCGTCTGGGCCATCGGCACAGGCCAAGTAGCAACCCCTGAACAAGCAGCGGAAGTTGCTATCGCCCTAAGAAACACCATTGCAGAGGTTCTTAACCCTGAAATAGCCGATAAAACCAGGATCTTATACGGTGGGTCGGTCAAGGCCAATAACGTGGCTGGGTTCCTAAAACACCCCCAAGTTGACGGTGTTTTAGTCGGTGGGGCCTCGTTGGTGGTAGAAGAGTTTTCAGGCATAGCCCGCTTTCTAAAGCACCTGACCTTATAATTTCATTAGGGTAGTACCCAATTACAGGAAAGACTGAAAATGACCGGAATACTTATTGCCTTGAGAATTTTGCTTGGGGTGACCAGTTTGTTGCTTACTTTGCTGATCTTGTTACACAAAGGTCGCGGTGGAGGCCTTAGCGACATGTTTGGTGGCGGTATCTCAAACACCATGGGATCCTCCGGTGTTGCTGAACGTAACCTAAACCGCATTACAGTCATCCTAGGCTTGGTCTGGATTGTCACTGTCATCATTCTTGGTTTAGCTTCAACTTACGGTTGGGCATAAAAATTGAGTAGTAACGGCGCAGCCATCCGCGGATCCCGTGTTGGTGCTGGCCCGATGGGCGAGCAAGACAACGGCTTCCAAGCGGCAAGAATTACCCGAACTTTCTACTGTTACAACCAACACAGCTTTTCGCCATCTTTTGCAGCCAACGTCGAAGAGGTTGAGTTGCCGGTTGAGCTTGATTGCCCGCACTGCGGACTTCCAGCTGGCTTAGACAAAGAGAACCCGCCGATGATTGCCAAACACGAGCCATACAAAACTCACTTGGCATATGTCAAAGAGCGTCGCACCGAAGCGGAAGCCAAAGCTTTACTTGATGAGGCTGTCGCGTCTGTTCGTGAAAGACGCGAAAGATTACTGGCAGAAGCCAAAGCCGAAGTTAAGAAAAACGCTAAAGCCAACAAAAAGGCTTAGCAGTTCCAAAAGGCAGCGCCTGCGGCAGTATCAATAATCCAAATGGTTTCTTCTCTCGCATGAACTTTACTTGCCGGTAAATCACAATCTGGATCTTTGTGAATTTTCTCAATCGCTTCTGCTTTATCGATACCTGCAACGACGAACAAAACCTTTGTCGAACTGTTCAACACCTTCATCGAAAATGATAAGCGTTGGGCTGGCGGTTTAGGAGAATCAGGCTCAAAAACAACTAACTTATCTTGATAAGTTTTACCTGGAAATAAGGATGCAACGTGACCGTCAGGTCCCATTCCGAGAATAGTCAAATCGAATTTTGGTTCTTCTTTGAAATGAAGCCGCAGGGTATTTTCAAAATCGTTAGCGGCATCTGACAAAGCCAATCCGCTATTGGTGCTAGGAAACTCATGAAAGTTGCTTTCAATGATTTCAAATCTTCCATCGATGGCCTCTCTAACTTGATTTGCATTTCTATCTGGGCTATCCGTTGAAACATATCTTTCATCACTAAACCAAAAATGAACTCTAGTTAGGTCCAACAAAGCTAAGTCGGCTCGTTTAGAAAACTCGGCAATGCTGGCAATACCAGCTCCACCACCAGTGAGAACTATGTCTACTTGCTCTTGGTGCTGTTGTAATCGACTTACCTCTTCAAAGATAATCTCGCTTGCCATTTTGGCGACATCTTGAAGATTAGCTGCCCTACGAATTTCCACCACGAGTACTACTTCTTTTGGGCCGTTGAAGGCTTAGGTGCGGGTCGATTAGTGCCAAAACCTTTAGTGATTAGCTTGCCGAAGGCATCGTCACTGTCAAGTCTTCTTAAATCCTCAATCAAGCAATCGCGCAGCGATCTTCTAGGTAGTGATATCTCACGAAGTGGCTGGTTCGGTTGAATCAGAGTTGCAACATCCGGAACTCGTCGAACAATCTCAATATCTCCCGATTGGCGCATCAACTTTACTCCGCGGATACCTGCAGGGGCTTTACCTCTAGTAGTTCTAACCAGTTCAACAGGAACCTTTAGCTTCATTTCCAACCAGGCTGCTAAAAGATCTGTACTTGGCGAATCAACTAGTCCGGTCACGACAACTCCTGTTACAGCATCGTACGGAGGTTGGTCAAGGATGGCGGCCAGTTGGGCTCGCCAAAGACTCAAACGGGTCCAGGCAAAGTCAGAGTCACCAGGGCTGTAATTCTTGGCGAGGTTGGTTAGCCATTTATGACCATCGGGTTGACTTGCAGCGTCAGTTATTCGTCTCTGCGCAATTCGACCTATCGCTGAGGCAGATGGTTTCTCTGGAGCAATGCCTGGCCACCATGCCACTACAGGCGCATCAGGTAAAAGTAAACCGGTGACTAGCGATTCAGCATCTGAAGCTAAATCACCATAGGCTTTGAGCAGCACTACCTCAGAAGCTCCGGCGTCGCCACCGACTCTAATTTCGGCGTCAAGTTTGGGTTTAAGTTTTTTGTTTTTCAGATCTTCGGCTAAAACGATAATTCGACAAGGATGGGCCTTAGAAGCATCATTAGCTGCCTGAATTGACTCTTCTAAGTCCTTGAAGTCGGTTTGAATAATTAGAGTCAACACTCGTCCTAAAGCGACAGCACCGCCTTCCTCTCGAATGTCGATTAGTTCTTTAGAAACTTTGGAGATAGTGGTATCTGGTAGATGCTTAATCATGGTCGCCTCCATGTTCTGCCATCTAGCGCTAGCATTCGGTCAGCTGAAGCTGGGCCCCAAGTGCCAGGTCGATAGGGTTCAGGTTTACCATTTTTGGCCCAAAACTTTTCTATTGGATCAAGAATTTTCCAAGATAATTCGACTTCTTCGTGTCTTGGAAAAAGTGGTGGTTCGCCGAGTAACACGTCAAGAATTAATCTTTCATATGCCTCAGGGGAGTCTTCGGTGAAGGCGTGACCATAACCGAAATCCATGGTGACATCGCGCACCTGCATGCCGACACCAGGAATCTTAGAGCCGAAACGTATTGTTACACCTTCATCAGGTTGAACTCGAATAACAAGTGCATTCTGGCCTAGAGCTGAAGTCTGACTTGGTCCAAAGATTTGCTTTGGAACACGCTTGAAAACTATCGCTATCTCTGTCACGCGCCGGCCCAGTCGCTTTCCAGCTCTCAGGTAGAAGGGGACACCGGCCCATCGCCTAGTGTTGATGTCTAGGCGCATGGCTGCATAGGTTTCGGTTACCGATTTAGGGTTCATGCCATCTTCTTGCAGAAAACCGAGCACCTTCTCTCCACCTTGCCAACCACCGCTGTATTGTCCGCGTGAAGTGTATTTGGCTAGATCATCCGGCAACCTTACCGCTGATAGGACTTTTTCTTTCTCAGCTCGAAGATCCGCCGCATCGAAAGATACTGGTTCCTCCATCGCAGTTAGAGCAAGCAATTGGAGTAGGTGGTTTTGAATTACATCTCGGGCAGCCCCGATGCCATCATAATATCCAGCCCGACCGCCGACACCGATGTCTTCTGCCATGGTGATTTGCACATGGTCGATGTAATTGCTATTCCAAAGTGGTTCATACAGTTGGTTGGCAAAGCGTAGGGCAAGAATGTTCTGAACTGTTTCCTTGCCAAGGTAGTGGTCGATTCGGAAAATCGAATCAGCAGGGAAAACCGATTCAACAACTTCATTTAGTTCACGTGCCGATTCAAGATTGTGTCCAAAAGGCTTTTCGATTACTACACGACGAAACTGATCTGGCTTAGGGTCAGCCAAACCCGAGCGTGAAAGCTGTTGAGTAACCATGGGGAAGGCCTTAGGCGGGATACTTAGGTAGAACACGTGGTTACCATTAGTTCCACGTTCACGGTCAAGTTCTTCAATGGTTTCCCTTAGCCGGTCAAAAGCCTGATCATCGGAGAATTCACCACTGACAAATCTGATTCCCTTCGATAATTGAGCCCAAACTTCTTCAGACCAAGCAGTTCTAGCGTGCTCTCTTACGGCATCGTGAACTACTTGTCCGAAGTCTTGGTTCTCCCAATCTCTTCTGGCAAAACCAACCAAAGAAAAGCCAGGAGGCAGTAAGCCGCGATTGGCTAAATCATAAACTGCTGGCATGAGTTTCTTACGGCTGAGGTCACCGGTAACACCAAAGATAACTAAGCTGGCGGGACCAGCGATCCTAGTCAGCCTGCGATCTTCGGGATCTCGAAGTGGGTTGTTTCCAGGTCCAATTTTCACTCCAGTCATCAAGCCACCTCACTAATTAAATCCACTAGTCGCTTCAAGTCATTGATTGGGTTTGCAAGCAAAAGCGTCAACACTGGTCGATTGTGTTCGGCAAGAACTTTCGCATCACCGGCTGCCTGTGAGGCAATAAGTTCCCCGAAAGTAAAATCTCGACCAGGAATAGCTAGGTCCTGTTCAAATTTGGAAATTATTTGCAGGAAGCAGCCTTCAGCTGGTCCACCTTTATGGAACTGTCCCGTTGAATGTAAGAACCTAGGTCCAAAACCAAGTGTCGTTGGGCGTTTGGTTCGCTCAGCGATAAGGTCACGCAGCTCTTTTAGGCCAAGATTCTCATTGCGATTTACATAGGCATGAATGGAAAAGTAACCATGATCCGTGATAGAACCTATAAATTTTGAAATTACAGTCTTAAGATCTTTGGCCCCAGAAATGTCTATACCTGCAGCATTTATTGATGTTCCTTCATCAATGAAATCTGGCGAAGCAATATCACTTTTTTGAGCCAACAATCCTCGAGCAGCTATCTTTGCCGATTCAACATCAGGTTGGTCGAAAGGGTTGACCTCTAACAAAATGCTCGCTAGCGCAGTCGCATATTCCCATAGCAAGAATTGGGCACCTAGTTCACCAACCACACTCAGATCTGCTCCAGCAGAATAATTGGTTGAACTTGATACTGACACCGTTAGCAAATCATCCAGCTTATTTTTAGTCTCAAAAGAATCTTCATCCAGAACTACCGGAAGCACACCCTTATGCTCTTTACCAGTTGATTCTGCAATTAACTGTTCAGCCCAATCAGCAAAATCTGGCAAGGAATTTGAGTCAGAAATTATTCCAATTTTGTTTTTGAATCCGTTTGCACCTTGAGTTCTGGCGATAGCTGCTGCTAAGACGATAGCTGGGTTATCGCGGTTATCGCTAGCTAGCAAGTCTGATACTTCAAGGGCTTGATCAGTCAATTTTTTACAGTCAACGCCGGCTAATCCTGAGGGAACAAGACCGAAAGCTGTCAGAGCGGAATATCTTCCACCTACCGTTTGATCTGCTTGAAAAACTGTGTTGCCTGCATCAATTCCTGACTTTTCCAAAGCTGAGCCGGGGTCAGTGACGATAACGACGCGCTTGGCAGGATCTATTCCAGCTTGAATGAAGGCATCTTCAAAAACGCGCTTCTGTGAATCTGTTTCAACTGTTGAACCTGACTTGGACGATACGACTACAGCCGTAATCGACAAATCAGCCTTGAGCGCATCTAAAACCTGTGCTGGATTTGTTGAATCCAAAATTACTAACTCAACACCGAAAGTCTTGCTGATAACTTCTGGTGCAAGCGAAGATCCGCCCATACCGCATAGGACTATTCGACTAATTCCGATCCGGTCAAAATCTGCCTTAACTTCATATAGTTTAGGTAAAAATGCATTCGCTTCTGCTGCCGAATTTACCCAACCCAATCGAATACTTGCTTCAGCTTCGGCGGGTTTACCCCAGAGAGTGAAATCTTTGTTAGCTAACCGACTAGCCGCATTCAATTCAACGAGGTGTTGGATAGATGTATCTAGGGAAGCTAAATGTGTTTCAGAAAGTGTTACAGAAATCATTACTTGCTTGCCTCAAGAGCATGAGCAACAGAGTCAACTAATTCATTCCATGAAACAACGAACTTTTCAACACCTTCTTTTTCAAGCAGACTAGTTACCTCATCATAGGAGATTCCCATGGCATTAAGTGTGTGTAAGACAAGCTTGGCTTGCTCATAGCTACCATGGATGCTGTCAGTGGGGATAACACCATGGTCGAATACAGCCTCCATGGTTTTCTCGGGCATGGTATTTACCAGGTGCGGTGCAACAAGTTCAGTCACATACAACGTATCTGGAAGTGCAGGGTCCTTCACACCCGTCGATGCCATCAAAGGACGTTGCTTATTGGCACCTAGTTTCTCTAGTTCAGCCCAATCCTCATTAGCAAATTCTTGCTCAAAAACTTCATAAGCCAAACGAGCATTAGCTAGCGCAGCCTTGCTCTTCATGGTTTGGGCATCGAGCGTACCTAAAGCAGTCAATCGCTTGTCAATTTCGGTGTCAACACGTGAGACAAAAAATGAAGCAACGGAATGTATTTTGCTGATATCTCTACCTGCTTCTCTAGCCAAAGCAACACCAGCCATGTATGCGGCAATCACTTCACGGTATCTTTGCAAAGAAAAAATAAGCGTGACATTCACACTGATACCCGCACCGATAACTTCGGTGATGGCACTCAAGCCAGCAACTGTAGCCGGAATCTTGATCATTACGTTTTCTTTGTTTACCTTGGCATAAAGCTCTTTAGCTTGAGCCACGGTCCCTGCAGTATCGTTAGCCAGCCCTGGTTCAACCTCAATTGAAACTCTGCCATCGAAGCCTTTGCTTGAGATGTAAACCTGCTCAAAAACATCGCAAGCATCGGCAACATCTTTGGTGGTTAGTTCAAAAATGGCTTGGGTTGGATTTACTCCCGCTTTGGCTAATTCAGCTAGTTGCTCTTGATAACCTTCACCTTTTCCTATCGATCCAGCAAATATTGTTGGGTTGGTTGTAACACCAGAAACACTTCTTGACGTAATCAGATCTTTTAGAGCTCCCGAAGTAATTCGAGTCCTGGAAAGATCATCGAGCCAGATGCTGACTCCGTTTTGTGATAACTGAGCAAGGGGATTAGACATTTATTTCTCCAACTATTTCTTCAAAGCACGGTGGGCGGCAGCAACAACAGCTTCTTTAGTCATACCGAATTTACTGAACAAGGTTTTGTAATCAGCTGAAGCGCCAAAATGCTCTATTGACACTGACTCTCCAGCACCAACAAATTTACTCCAGCCAAGAGATAACCCTGCTTCGACAGATACTCTTGCGGTGACGGAAACTGGTAAAACCTGTTCTTTGTATTCATCAGATTGTTCTTCAAACCACTCTAGGCAAGGTGCCGATACTACTCGAGTCTTAATACCCTTTTCTTCTAGTTCTAAACGAGCAGATACAGCCAACTGCAATTCAGATCCAGTAGCAATAATGATTACTTCTGGTTTAGAGTTGCTAGCTTCAAGCAAAACATAAGCACCCTTACTGGTGTGTTCTGCACCGGCCATGACGACACCGGTCTGATCAGCAACCCCTCTATTCAATACCGGGATGTTTTGCCGGGTTAGTGCAATTCCAGCGGGACCTTTTCTTCGAGAAAGAATAGTTAACCAAGAGTAGGCAACTTCATTGGCATCACCAGGTCGAATGATATCCAAATCAGGAATGGCTCTAAGGGTTGCTAGTTGCTCAATTGGTTGGTGGGTTGGACCATCTTCACCGAGAGCTACGCTGTCATGAGTCCAAACATAAATTGCAGGCACTTTCATCAAGGCGGCAAGCCTAACTGCTGGTCGCATGTAATCACTGAAAATCAAGAAAGTTCCGCCAAATGCTCTTGTGTTTCCGTGCAAAACGATTCCGTTGATAATCGAACCCATTGCATGCTCTCGAATACCAAAATGCAGCACCCGACCATACTGATTTCCTGCCCACTCATGCGTAGACCATTTTTCAGGAACGAAAGACTTTGCACCTTCAATTGTGGTGTTATTTGATTCTGCTAGATCAGCCGAACCACCCCAAAGTTCAGGCATTACCTTAGCGATAGCGTTAATAACTTTTCCGCTTGCCAAACGTGTAGAGATCTCTGTTCCACCTTCAAAGACGGGTAGCACTTGCTCTATTCCTGCAGGTAGTTGACCTGATTGAACTCGATCAAAAAGTTCTTTACGATCCGGATGAGCTTTAGCCCAAGCGTCGAATTTCGTCTGCCAATTAGATTTGGCTACTTTCGCTCGTTCTTCGGCATTTGTTCTTGTGTGTTTTATAACTTCATCTGCAACCACAAAAGTCTGTTCCGTATCGAAACCAAGGATGGATTTCAATCCTGCTAGTTCTTCAGCTCCCAAAGCAGAACCGTGAATTTTACCTGTGTTCTGCTTCTTTGGTGAAGGCCAACCAATTATGGTCCGCAACGTGATTAATGAAGGTTTGTCGGTCACCGCCTTGGCATTTTCGATAGCGAGGTAAAGCTCTTGAATGTCTTCGTGGTAGTTGCCAGTCTTTTTCCAATCAACTAATTGGGTATGCCAACCATAGGACTCGTATCTTTTTGAAAGATCTTCAGTAAAAGCAATGTTTGTGTCATCTTCGATTGAAATCTGATTTGAATCATAAATTACTATCAAATTTCCCAATTGTTGATGACCAGCAAGCGAAGCTGCTTCGCTAGTGACACCCTCTTGCATATCGCCATCACCGGCAATTACGTAAATAAAGTGATCAAAAGCAGATTCACCTTGCTTAGCCTCAGGATCAAATAACCCACGTTCGAATCTAGCGGCATATGCAAATCCGGTGGCAGAGGCTAACCCTTGACCTAGGGGACCAGTAGTGATTTCAACACCCTTGGTATGACCATATTCGGGATGGCCTGGAGTAAGCGAACCCCATGTTCTAAGTGACTTTAAGTCTTCTAGTTCAAGTCCATAGCCAGCTAAATACAACTGGTTATAAAGCGTTAGCGAAGAGTGGCCAACTGAAAGGATGAAGCGATCACGTCCAACCCAGCGATCGTCCTTGGGATCATGGTTCATCACTTTTTGAAAAAGCAAATACGCAACAGGAGCGAGAGAGATGGCAGTTCCGGGATGTCCGTTACCCACCTTTTCAACGGCGTCAGCTGCTAAAACTCTTGCTGTGTCAACGGATTTCGAATCAATACTGTCCCAGCTCAGGCTCACCGGACTCGCTCCTTAAATTTTTAGGTGTGTTAGAAACCACCATTGGTTTAGGGGCCGCCAAACAAAGATATTTAGGCAGGCTCTGCTCTTGAAGTCTATACCTGAGCCCTTTTGATTAGCCGTCAGGACAGGCCATCAGCAGGCATTGGATAGACTTAGCAAAGTCCACAAAACCAAATCGGAGCCTCATTGAAGCGTTTTTCGAGCAAGGTAGCCGCCTATGTTGCCCTGACCAAGCCCAGAGTAATAGAACTGCTTCTAATTACTACCGTGCCAGTGATGATATTGGCGCAACGTGGTATTCCCAGCCTTTGGCTGGTGCTTGCCACCTTAATCGGTGGTGCACTCAGTGCCGGCTCTGCTAATGCTTTTAACTGCGTTATCGATAGCGACATCGACAAAGTTATGCAACGTACCCAAAAGCGCCCCTTGGTTACTGGTGAGCTAACTAGATTAGCGGCAATAGTGTTTGCCAGCGTTATCGGAATCGTTTCAGTACTCTGGCTCGGGTTTCTGGTGAACTGGCTTAGTGCTTGGCTAGCACTGGCAGCAGAACTTTTCTATATTTTTATCTACACACTTTTACTCAAGCGACGTACCCCACAGAACATCGTCTGGGGTGGTGCAGCTGGCGCGATGCCCGTGCTGATTGGCTTCTCTGCAGTTACCAACACGCTTAGTTGGTCAGCGCTAATTTTGTTTTTAGTCATCTTCTTTTGGACGCCACCCCATTTTTGGGCGTTAGCGATCAAGTACAAAGAAGATTATTCGCGGGCAAACGTGCCGATGCTTCCAGTGGTGGCTGCAGAGCGCATCGTCACTCGGCAAATGCTTGCACACGCTGTTGCGATGATCGCTTCTTCGATTGCGCTAGGAGTGGTAGCTGCACTGCCAACGTGGTACTTCGTGATAGCCGTTCTTCTGGGAATTTACTTCCTCTATCTAGTGCAGCGGCTACGGACCGAGGATATGCAATTACGCAATCGCATTGCTGAAAAGATATTTCACGGTTCGATCTCTTATCTCAGCGTGATTTCGTTAGCTATCGTTCTGGCTGTGCTCGTCTAGCTTTCGCCCAGCTGGCGATTCCAATGGCGCCAACAATCAAAAGTAGGATGCCTTCTAGCCGGAACATTCCCAAGAATGTTTGAGCCACAATAGGAGCTGCAGAGTTCACCAGCGGATCCGAGACGTTCAACGCCCGGACCGCGATGCAGTCCGCCGGAAGCTGATACTGATACGCATAGCCCCACGCTGGCTTGTCGGCCAGGGCCGCCACCTGGGCC